>NZ_JAMYQY010000011.1:0-224416 GCF_040321125.1 Mesorhizobium sp. M0518 | reverse complement strand
TGGCGCCACATCGGCCACCTCGTCGAAACCATCGAGGCAGCCGAATGCAAGAACTACTTCGAAAACGCAGGCTACGCTTCCGTCAAAATATGAAACGCTCTAGAATTCTGATTGCGGTCAGCCAATGAGGCGATCTCAAGACACACCGGCGCCCAATCTCACAAATGCGGGCTTGCGCTGACGGTAGGACGTGCGGCTGATGCAGCGTCGATAGTGAATGAGATAAACCGCAAATCGTTGCTTTTTCTGCGAAAAACTACGCCGGAGCATTCCAGACTACGCTAACTCCTACTCCCACTCGATTGTTCCCGGCGGCTTCGACGTCACGTCGTAGACGACGCGGTTGATGCCGCGGACTTCGTTGATGATGCGGGTGGCGGCGGCGGCGAGGAAGGCCATGTCGTAGTGGTAGAAATCCGCCGTCATGCCGTCGACCGAGGTGACGGCACGCAGCGCGCAGACGAACTCGTAGGTGCGGCCATCGCCCATCACGCCGACCGTCTGCACCGGCAACAGCACGGCGAAGGCCTGCCAGATGGCGTCGTAGAGGCCGGCCTTGCGGATCTCGTCGAGATAGATGGCGTCGGCCTCGCGCAGGATCTCCAGCTTTTCGCGGGTGATGCCGCCGGGGCAACGGATGGCAAGACCCGGGCCTGGGAACGGGTGCCGGCCGATGAAGCTTTCGGGCAGGCCAAGCTCCTTGCCTAGCGCCCTGACCTCATCCTTGAACAGCTCGCGCAGCGGCTCGACAAGCTGCATGTTCATGCGCGCGGGCAGGCCGCCGACATTGTGGTGCGACTTGATCGTCACCGACGGGCCGCCGGTGAAGGAGACGCTTTCAATGACGTCGGGATAGAGCGTGCCCTGCGCCAGGAATTCGGCGCCGCCGAGTTTCTTGGCCTCTTCCTCGAACACCTCGATGAACAGCCGGCCGATGGTCTTGCGTTTTTTCTCCGGGTCCGACTCGCCCTCGAGGGCGTCGATGAAACGGTCCGACGCGTTCACCAGAATGAGCGGTAAATTGTAGTGTTCGCGGAACATCGCCACCACGCCCGCGGCCTCGTCCTTGCGCATCAGGCCGTGGTCGACAAGGATGCAGGTCAGCTGGTCGCCGACCGCTTCGTGGATCAACAGCGCCGCAACGGAGGAATCGACGCCGCCCGACAGCGCGCAGATGACCTTGCCCTTGCCGACCTGCTTGCGGATCGTCTCGACCGCGTGCTCGCGGTAGGCGCGCATGGTCCAGTCGCCCTCGATGCCGGCGATGTTGTGGACGAAGTTGCGCAGCAGCCGGGCGCCGTCGGGCGTATGCACCACCTCGGGGTGGAACATGATGCCGTACATCTTGCGCTCGATGCTGCCGAAGATGGCGAAGGGCGAGCCTTCCGACTTGCCGAACACTTCGAAGCCCTTGGGCAAGGAGATGACGCGGTCGCCATGGCTCATCCACACCTGGTGGCGCTGGCCGGGTGCCCACAGGCCCTCGAACAGCGGGCTGTCCTTTTGGATCTCGACGAAGGCGCGGCCGAACTCGCGATGGTCGGAGCTTTCGGCAACGCCGCCCATCTGCACGCACATGGCCATCTGGCCGTAACAGATGCCAAGCACCGGCACGCCGGAATCGAAGACGATCTGCGGCGCGCGCGGGCTGCCTATATCGCCGGTCGAAGCCGGACCGCCGGACAGAATGACGGCCTTCGGATTGATGCGCTTGAATGCCGCTTCGGCCGACTGGAACGGCACGATCTCGGAAAACACGCCGGCCTCGCGGATGCGGCGGGCGATGAGCTGGGTGAACTGGCTGCCGAAATCGACAATCAGGACGGTGTCGGGATGATTGGCTGTTTTCATGGCGAGCGTTTAGAGAAAGAAACGAGTCGGCGCAATGGGTTGCGTAGCCCGACTTTCAGGCTGGTCTGGCATCTTCATGGGATGGTTCCGTCCGAAGGGCGCCGTCGCCGATCGCCCGTTCGAGCCGCATGACGGCGTCCGCCAGCTTCTCGTCGATGACTTCAAGATATTCGGTCCAGTCGCCGACATGCCGCAGATCCGCCGCCCCGTCGGAAATGCCGCGCAGACCGATCAGCGGAATGTCGAACAGTTGGCAGGCGCGCAGGCAGGCGAAGGTCTCCATGTCGACCATGTCGGCGCTAACAGCATCATAGGCCGCGCCGGTGATGATCGCTGCGCCGGTCGACAGGGTCGCCTGCCTGATCTCCGGTATCTTGAAGGGCAATGGCACGGTTACCGGCAGGTCGAGGAAGGGTGTCGCACCCTTTTCGAAGCCGAGCGGCGAAGCGTCGATGTCACGGTAGCTGACCGAAACCGCCTGGTAGATCTCCGTCTGCTCCAGCGTCCGACTGCCGGCTGAGCCGAGCGAAACAACGAGATCCGGCAGTGCTTTTTGCGATTTCAGCCAGGAGAGTTCCGCACCCAGCCTGACGCCGGCCTCGACCGGACCGACACCGGTCATCAATGGCGTGAACAGCTGCTTGAGGTGCGGGCCGTATTCGGCTTGCGCCGCCATGACGAAGAGGACGTCCTTGCCCGACAGGCGCGACACTTTACCGGTCATGATGATTTGCTCCTCTCCGCCGGATCATCTGCTTATCTGCACCGCCGCTCGCCGGGACCCGCTGCCTCCGGCAGCTCCCGGCGTTCGTGGCCTTCCATCGTGCCACCGGCACGATGGATTCGCCTGCGGCGAACCGGCCACTCACCCTTCTATGCCATCACGCCCGACCACGGTCATCATGGTGCCGGTCATGGTGGCGATCAGCTTGGCCTCGCCGTCGGCGGCGAAGGCGTAGGCTTGGCCGTCGGCGACGATGATGGTGCGGCCTGGCTTGGTCACCGAGCCGCGGAACAGGAAGCGCTCGCCCCTGCCCGGCGCCAGAAGGTTGACCTTGAACTCGATGGTCAGCACGCCGGAATTTTCCGGCATCAGCGAAAAGGCGGCATAGCCGCAGGCCGAGTCCAGCGCCGTCGAAATGACGCCGGCATGGAGAAAGCCATGCTGCTGAGTGAGTGCCGCCGAATAGGGCATCTCGATCTCGATGATGCCGGGGGTCACCAGCGTCAGTTCGGCGCCGATCGTGGCCATCGCCTTCTGGCGCGCGAAGGATGTCCTGACGCGATCCTCATAGTCCGGGGCGGGTACGATCTTTGCTGCCATTGCCGCTGCTTCCTTTACGCGGATAGCTTATTGCAGAGGCATGGACGGCAGGCAAATGCTTTTGCTGCACTGCACAATCGACCTGGCATGCCGGCCGGCGCCGCGCATCCGTCAGGAATTGGATTCAGGCCGATCTGCGTAACGCACAGAGATAAAACCCATCGGTGCCGCTGAGCGCCGGCGACAGCGAGATGTCGCCTTTGGCGCCGATGCGTGCGGCTGCCTCATGGCCGGGAAAACGGCTGTCCCAGAGCTTGCGGTGGTCGACGGGAACATAACCGCTGTTACGGTCCCGAAAGGCCGCGATCTGCTCACCGTTTTCCTCATCAAACACCGAGCAGGTGATGTAGACCAGCAGGCCGCCCGGTTTGACATAGGCTTTGGCCGCATCGAGGATCGCCGACTGCTCGCCCTTGCGGGCATCGAGCTGTCTCTGCGTCAGCCGCCATTTGGCGTCGGGACGGCGGCGCCAGGTGCCGCTGCCGGTGCATGGGGCGTCGACCAGCACGATGTCCATGTGGTTGCCGAGCGGCGCGAGTTCTGTGGGTTTGGTGACCACCTGCACATTGCGGTTTTCCGAACGACGGATGCGGTCGAAGATCGGTGCCAGCCGTGCTTTCTCCACATCATGGGCAAAGATCTGGCCACGATTTTCCATCGAAGCCGACAGTGCCAGCGTCTTGCCGCCGGCGCCGGCGCAGAAATCCAGCACCTGCATGCCGGCTTCGGCCCCGGCAAGGGCGGCCGCGATCTGCGAGCCTTCGTCCTGGACCTCGAACCAGCCCTTCTGGAAAGCCGGCTCGGCCTGCACGTTCGGGTGCCGGCCGTCGCCGTCGATCGGCGGGATGCGGATGCCGTGTGGCGCGATTGCCGAGGGTTTCGCGCCAGTTCCCGTCAGTTCGGCCAGCACCTTGTCGCGGTTGGCCTGCAAGGTGTTGACCCTGAGGTCGAGCGGCGGGCGCGTTGCCAGCGCCGCGCCCTCGTCGGCCCAGGTCGAGCCAAAGGCTCGCTCGAAAAGCGGCGCGCACCAGTCGGGAACATCCGCCCGCACCGCGTCCGGCGCGTCGGCGAGCCGATGGTCGGCGATGGCCTGAAGCTCGGCGGCGGTCAGCAGCGGCGGTGCGAACTTGTCGCCATCAAGCGCCTCGTTGAGCGATTGTGCCGTCTGGCCCCATTCGAGCAGCAGCGCGCCGAAGCCGATGGCGCGCGGCGTGTCCTGCCCCAGCAGCCAGCCGGCGGAACGCTTGTGGCGCAAGGCGTCATAGACGATGTTGCCGATCGCCGCACGGTCGCCGCCGCCGGCGAAGCGATGCGACAGGCCCCAATCCTTCAGCGCGTCCGCCACCGGCCGGTGGCGCCGGCCGATGTCTTCCAGCACTTCGATGGCCGCAGCCAGCCGTCCGCCCAATCGCATGGTCTTGTTCCGTCACGCAGAAAATTATTCCGGCCCTGCTCTAGAGCGCGCAACCGGCGCGCACAAGCAGGTCGGCCTGCACAACCGCTCTGCTTTCCAACTTTTCTGGTTGCGAATACTCTTCCGGTTGTGATTCGCGGAGCGCAAAAGGCGGACCGGCGGATTGACACGAGGAGAGGGCAATGAAGACTTATCTGGCGGAAGTTCTAGGCACATTTCTATTGGTGTTCATCGGTACGGCTTCTGTGGTGACGGGCGGCTTCGGCGGCGCGCTGCCTCTCGGCCAGGAAGGCATCGGTCTGGCGTTCGGCATCGGCCTCATCGCGGCGGCCTATGCGATCGGCCCGATTTCGGGCGCGCATCTCAACCCGGCGGTGACGCTCGGTGTCTTTCTGGCGGGCCGGCTGCCGGCCAAGGACGTCATCCCCTACTGGATCGCGCAGGTCATCGGCGGCGTCCTTGCTTCGCTGGCGTTGTGGATCATCGTTTCCGGCCAGGTTGGCGGACACACGACCGGCTTCGGCGCCAATGGCTGGGATGTGACGAAATGGGGCGTCAGCTCGGCATTTCTGTGGGAAGTGATCGGCACCTTCACCTTCGTCACCGTGATCCTGGGTGTCACCGCTGAAAAGCACTCGACGGCGTTCGCCGGGCTGGTCATCGGCCTGACGCTGGCGGGGTTGCATTTCGCCATCATCCCGGTGACCGGCACGTCGCTCAATCCGGCCCGCTCGATCGGCCCGGCGCTGTTTTCGGGCACTGCCGCGATCGGCCAGCTCTGGCTGTTCATCGTCGCACCGTTGATCGGCGGCGCCATCGCCGGCGTCGTCGCCAAGGCGCGCATCTTCGAGAAGGACTGAGCTTCGAAAGCCTGGACAGAACAAAGGCGCGGGCCAAGCCCGCGCCTTTTTCTTTGGGGTATACTCTTGCCGTCAAAGCACAGCCGGGGCGGTCGTCGTTAGGATCCGGACCTTCGGAGGGCGTAGCAGAAAATAGAATGCGGCGATGTGCGTGATCATCAGCAGCGGTACATAGATGATCGGGATCGCGTAGGCGGCGCCCAGTTGCTCCGCATGTGCAGGGAGGCCGACCTGGATGGCGTGGTAATAATCGACGACGAGCTCGACCGTCCCGACGATGTTGAAGGCGACGATCAACGGCCAGAAGAGCCGGGGTAGCCTCACCGTGAGCAGCGCCAGCATGGCCAGTACCCCTGTTGCGAAGTCGCCGTAGGCGGCGAACACGGCGAAACCGGCCGGCAGATCGGGGCTTACGACGCCCGGCAGGATGAACACGAGCCCGAAGAAACGCAAGCTGTGCAGGGTGGCGATGGCACGTTGCGCCGCGACCCGGTCCAGCGAGCTCAGCCATGGGAGGCCGTATGCGCCGAAGCAGAGCAGCCACGCGACGTAGCCTAGAACGAGATGGGTCTGGAACACCATTTCCGTGGACATTTGGCCTCCTGTCAGCAGCCGGTTCACGCGGCCCCAGCTTCAGTCGGTTACCTCTAAGCCTGCTTCCATAATTCGACTACCCGGGGTAATCACAACAACCTATGAAGCAGAACTACACAGTCCGGCACGGTGCGCTGGAGGGGGTCGAGACCTTCCTGGCGGTTGCCAGGCGCCGCAACTTTCGCCGTGCCGCCGCCGATCTCGGCGTGACGCCGTCCGCCGTGAGCCAGGCGGTGCGCACGCTGGAAGCCCGCACGGGTGCGGCGCTGTTCGTGCGCACGACGCGAAGCGTCGGTTTGACCGAGGCTGGCCAGCGGTTCCTCGATCTTGCCGGACCTGCCTTCGAGGAGCTCGTCGCGGCAGGCGAGGCCGCGCGCGATGTCGGCCAACGGCCGACCGGGCTGCTACGCCTGTCCGTCCCCCGCGCCGTCGTGCCGTTGATCCTGGAGCCGATGATCGCATCGTTCTGCCGAACCTATCCCGAGGTCGAGCTGGAGATCGCCGCGAGTGACGAGATGGTCGATCTTGCGACCGGCGGGTTCGATGCCGGCATCCGCCTCGGCCAGTTCATCGCGCCCGACATGGTCGCGGTGCGGCTGACGCCGTCGTTCCCGTTCGTGGTCGTCGGCAGTCCGGACTATCTCGAGCGCCATGGCTACCCCGAGCACGTCGACGACTTGTGCCGCCACGCCTGCCTGCGCTTGCGCCGTTCGAACGGCGCCATCGCGCCCTGGTCTTTCGTCGACGGCAACGGGGAGATCGAGGCGATGGTCTCAGGCCCGCTGATCGCGCACGACTATCCGACGCTGCTCGGGGCCGCGATGCAGGGCATTGGGCTGGCGCAGATCCCCCGACCCGTCGCCGAAGGTCCGATAGGCCAGGGAAAACTCGAGCCGGTCCTAGACACCATCGCCGCCACGACGCCGGGCGTCTTCCTCTACCATCCCGGCAAGCGCCAGATCCTGCCGAAGCTGCGCGCCTTCATCGACCACCTCAAATCCACGGCGTGAGGTAACGAAGGATACCGCCCCCTTGGCGCTTCGCTTGCACCAAAGCTCTCATGGTATAAATATCAGAAATACATAAGTAAAAAATACTACAAGATGGACCATTCCGGTCAAGAACGTCGTTCTTTCAGTGCTGAAGCTTACATTGCATATGAAAAGCGCCAAGACCAAAAGGACCGCATCAGCAGCCGGCAGCCCCAGGGTTAACCCTCTTCCCGTCAGCAGGCTGGCGGCTGCGACCGCCGGTATTGTCAAACCAATCGTGGCACAAGCGGAACCCATCGCGACATTCAAACCGCGTTGCAGCTCATTGTTGAGTGAAGCGCGAACCGCCGAAATGGCCTCCGGCATCAAAACCAGCCCGGCGATCAATGCCCCCACAATGCTGTCAGCCTGTGTCACCTGATAGGCAACGAGCGTATTTTCAACACTTGCGGCGACCTGCTCGGCGAGCATGACAATGCCAATCAGCCCGATCAAAAGCAGCAATGCGCCGGCAAAGACGCTTTCGTGAGGGGCAGTCCGCAGCGCAACGCCGTGGGCCTGCCCTTCGACAAAGTCTTCTCGGTGGCGGACAGTCTGCGCGAACACAAAACTTGCATAAAGCAGCACCGAAAGCACGCTCACAAAGCCAAGTTGAGCTGCCGAAAATGTGCCCGGCCCCGTAGCTTGTGTGTAGGTCGGCAGAATAAGCGTCATGATGGTCAGCGCGATCAGAACCGCCAAATATGCGCTGGTCCCTTGTCGAACAATTGCCTGCTTGCGATGACGCCAGCCGCCGAGCGCAAGACACGTGCCGACGACGCCGGTAGATGCAATCATCACCGTTGAGAAGACGGACTCACGTGCAAGCGTAGGGTTGTTCTCTCCATGCAGCATCATGGAAACGATGATCGACACCTCGATTGCCGTCACGGCAAAAGTCAGCACCAATGTGCCATAGGGCTCTCCTACACGCCGGGCCACCGCCTCGGCGTGGTCGAGCACCACGAAAATGGTGGTGAACATAATCGCACTCGAAAGCGCTCCGACGAGTATCCTGGCGCTCAGCGAACCTTCGTCCGCCGACAGCCCGCCTGCCCTGACTGCAACAGCCATCACCAAGGCGGCCAAGGGCAACGCATAAGAAACCACCGATCGTTTGAAACCAACCATTCAAGCCCCTATGCGCTTCTGCGAACCTTGCGGAAAACCCCATGTGGAGTGTGGAGCGCCTTGGAAAACATCCGGCAGGCCCGACGGCCGGCGTTCGCCCCCTCACAAACAACGCGCTCCAAATGATGCAGCAGGATCGCGACCTGACCGCACCCAGCGCGCCGGACAAACCGAAGCGCCGCCTTCGCTCACGCCGTCTTCTGCGCCACCAGCCCCAGTTCCTCCACCATGGCCTCGCGCATCAAGAACTTTTGCGGCTTGCCGGTCACCGTCATCGGCAATTCGGTGCGGAAGCGTATGTGGCGGGGGATCTTGTAATGGGCGATCTGGCCGGCGCAGAAGTTCTTGACCTCCTGCTCGGTGGCGATCTGGCCGGGCTTGAGCACGATCCACGCGCACAGCTCCTCGCCATATTTGGCGTCGGGAATGCCGAACACCTGCACCTCCTTGACCTTTGGATGGCGGTAGAGGAATTCCTCGACCTCCCTGGGATAGACGTTCTCGCCACCGCGGATGACCATATCCTTGACCCGGCCGACGATGTTGCAATAACCCTCGGAATCGATGGTGGCGAGGTCGCCGGTGCACATCCAGCCGTCGCTGTCGATCGCCTCGCGGGTCTTGTCTTCGTCGTCCCAGTAACCCTTCATCACCGAATATCCGCGCGTGCAAAGCTCACCCGGTACGCCGACCGCAACGGTAGCGCCATCGGCATCGACCGCCTTTACCTCGACATGGGGATGGATGCGCCCGACGGTCGAGACGCGCTTTTCCAAGGGGTCGTCGACGCCGCTCTGGAACGAGACCGGGCTGGTCTCGGTCATGCCGTAGGCGATGGTCACCTGTTCCATATGCATCAGCGACACCACCTTCTTCATCACCTCGATCGGGCATGGCGAGCCGGCCATGATGCCGGTGCGCAGGCTGGAGAGATCGAAGGCGGAAAAATCCGGATGATCCAGCAGGGCGACGAACATGGTCGGCACGCCATAAAGCCCGGTGCAGCGTTCCTGCGCCACCGCCTTCAGTGTGGCGCCGGCGTCGAACCCTTCTCCCGGAAAAACCATGGTGGCGCCTTTCGAGACGCAACCCATCGTGCCCATCGACATGCCGAAGCAGTGGTAGAGCGGCACCGGAATGCACAGCCGGTCGTCGACGGTCAGCTTGATCGCCGAAGTGACGAAATTGCCGTTGTTGACGATGTTGCTGTGGGTCAGCGTCGCGCCCTTGGGGGCTCCCGTGGTGCCTGAGGTGAACTGGATGTTGATGGCCTCGCCCGGCTTCAGCTTCTCCGAGATGCGGTCGAGGCTGTCATGCTCGTCACGCCCGGCCATGGCCAGCACGTCGCCGAAATTGAACATGCCGGGCGAATTCTCGTCGCCCATGCGGATGACGATCTTCAGCGCCGGCAGTTTCTGTGCCTTGAGCTTGCCCGGTGTGGCCTTGGCGATCTCGGGTGCCAGCGTCTCGATCATGCCGAGATAGTCTGACGTCTTGAACCTGGCAGCGGTGACCAGCGCCTTGCAGCCGACCTTGTTCAGCGCATAGTCGAGCTCGGTCAACCGATAGGCGGGGTTGATGTTGACCAGGATCAGGCCGATGCGGGCGGTGGCGAACTGCGTCACCAGCCATTCCCAGCGGTTGGGCGACCAGATGCCGACGCGATCGCCCTTTGCCAACCCCAGTGCCAGGAAGCCGGCAGCCAGCGCGTCCACTGTGTCCGACAGTTCGCTCCAGGTGAAGCGCTTGTCCTGATCAACGAAAACGGCGGCGTCGAGCGTGCCGTATTTGCTGACGGTGTCGGAAAACAGCGCGGGGATGGTCTTGTCGAGCAGCGGCACGCTGCGTTCGCCAGAGACATGCGCCCTGTTGTCGACGGGTGCCACGAAGACACCGCCAGCACGCGCGCCGCGTCCGCGCAAATTGCTGGCGTTCTTCAGCTCGTCGAGATTGACCGGCATCGCTCTCTCCTCCCGGGACTAAAGCGTGTCGCGCTGAAACGGAATCATGCGACGCGCTTTAGGTCCTTGTTTTTAGGCATGTCGTTCTCCCAAAACCGAGATCACTTTTGGGCGACATGCATTGGCCGAACCTATCAGCCTGAGGGGGTGGTGAAAACCCGCCGATCGTCGTGGCAGGTCAACGATGCTTCGGAGCTTCGCGTTGGTTGACGAAGCCCCAAAACGCAAAAACCCGCCTGGGCGGCGGGTCGCTGGCGCAAATCAGCACCATGGGCAAAAATGTAGCATAGCTGCCCTCACGGGTCAAGAAAAAATTCCTATCAACATGAAAACCTCGGCGCAAACGCTACCGACACCGCTGGGCGGCCGTCAGGGTTCTTAAGCTGGGTCGGGGCCCTAAGGGTAGTGGGCCCCGCCGCTATCCGGCCGCAGCCGCCATCTTCGCGGCAATGTCGCGCAAGAGCGCCTCATCAGCCGCCGCCCGTGTCTTCTTCGACGCCACCAGACATGCCTGCGAGCGCAGGACAAGGCCATCGCCCAGCACTTTGAGATGATTGGCGCGCAGCGTCGAGCCGGTGGTCGTGATGTCGACGATGACATCGGCCAGACCGGCCGCCGGCGCGCCTTCGGTAGCCCCTAGGCTCTCGACGATACGATAAACCTGGATGCCGTGCTTCTGCGAGAAGAATTGCTGGGTCAGCCGCCAGTATTTGGTGGCGATGCGCAGCCGCCGGCCATGGCGCTGGCGAAAATCGGCGGCGACGTCGTCGAGATCGGCCATGGTGTCGACATCGAGCCAGATATCCGGCACAGCCACCACGACATCGGCATTGCCGAAGCCGAGACGGGCGACGATTTCGGCGCGCGCCTCCCAGTCGGCGAGGTTTTCACGCACCAGGTCCTCGCCGGTGATGCCGAGATCGACGGCGCCCTGGCCGATCTCGCCTGATATTTCGGAAGCCGACAGGAACACCACTTCGACATCATCCAGACCCTCGACGCGGGCGTGGTACTTGCGCTCGTCGCCTGGCAGGCTGACGGCGAGGCCGGCTTTGGCCAGCACGTCCAGCGCCTGTTCTTTCAGGCGGCCTTTCGACGGGATCGCCAGCGTGATCATGGCGCCGTCTCCCGCAGTGCCTCGATGCGATCGAGCCAGACCGAAAAGCCTACGCCGGGGATAGGCGTCTTCGCGCCAAGCAGGGTCAGCAGCCGGTCATAGCGGCCGCCGCCGACCAGCGGCCGGTCGCCATTGTCGGCCGCGATTTCGAAAACAAGACCGGTGTAGTAATCGAGCGGGCGGCCGAAGGCGGCGTCGTAGCGGATTTTATCGGCCGGCAAGCCATACGTTTCGATCGCCTTGGCGCGGGCAGCGAACTTTTCCAGCGCGACATCGAGCGACAGCCCGGCGCCGGTGGCGAAGGACTCCAGCGCCTGGGTTGCGCCATCAAGCGGAACGTCGATCGCCAGAAAATCCTTCAGCGCGGAAAAGGCCTCGCTCGACAGCCGAACGCTGCGCAATTCGGCTTTCTCGATCAGCCGCCGGGCAATGTCGGACGGCGCGCGCCCGGCGGACGCCGACAGGCCCGCCTCTTCCATGCCGCTGGCGATATGGGCGGAAAGACCGTCCAGATCACCGTCTAGCACAAGGGCCGCGACCGGGCCGGAGAGCTGGCTGTTGCGCGGCGGGTTGGCGAGATCGGCGAGAGCCGCCTCAAGCATCGGCGCCGAGCCGAACGCACGGGCAAGGCGCATGCGCCAGCCGCGCGGCAAGCCAAGGGCAGCCAGAACCGCCTCGAAAATAGTCTGATCGCCGAGCGTGATCGCCAATGCCTGGCCAGGCAGCACCAGCGACAGCAGCGCATGCGCATCGGCCACCGAGCGGGCATCGGCTCCAGCGGTATCGCGGTCGCCAAGATCCTCGATGCCGGCCTGGAAGAACTCGTTGCCGCCTTCGCGGCGCTGGCGAAACACCTCGCCCAGGTAAGAATAGCGTCGCGGCGTGCCGGCCTGCGAGCTTATGTGGTCGAGGCAGACCGGAATGGTGAATTCCGGCCGCAGGCACAATGTCTGCCCGGTTTCGCTTTCGGTCAGGAAGATACGGCGGCGTAGATCCTCGCCGGCCATGTCAAGGAACGGGTCGGCCGGCTGCAATATGGCGACTTCGACCGCATGCGTGTTGCGGGTGGCGAAGAGGTTGGTGATGTCGGTGGAGATGGCGGGGGTGCGGGAGGTCATGGAGCGGATGGGCGCGAGGCACCCCCCTCTGGCCTGCCGGCCATCTCCCCCGCAAGGAGGGAGATCGGCAGCTTGAGGCTCAGCGCCTCTTCTTCAACGCTGGAGATTGGCGAAAGCCCACGTGACATCCAATCTCCCCCCTTGCGGGGGAGATGGCCGGCAGGCCAGAGGGGGGTGTTCAAGCGCCACCTTTCGCGCGATCAGCAGCCTGCGCCCCCAGGATCTTCCTAACCTCGGAGACCAGCTCGCCCTCCGCCACCGTCACCTGCGCCGGGCGGACGGCGCGCCATTCGGCATTGTCTGTGATTTCGGCCGACATGCGGGCGCCTTCGATCAGGTCCTTGATCTGCAGTTCGCCCTTGGCGCGCTCGTCGCCGCCCTGGATGATCGCGACCGGGCAGCCGCGCCGGTCGGCATATTTGAGCTGCGCCTTCATGCCGGCGCCGCCGAGATACATTTCGGACCGGATGCCAGCGGCGCGCAGGCTCGCCACCATCTTCTGGTAGCGGCCGAGACTGTCGGTGTCCTTGTCCATCACCAGCACGACGACAGGTGCGATCACATCCGAGGCGTCGAGCTTGCCGAGGTTCTTCAGCGCCGTCATCAGCCTGGAGACGCCAATGGAAAAGCCGGTCGCCGGCACCGGCTCGCCGCGAAAGCGCGAAACCAGACCATCATAGCGACCGCCGCCACCGACCGAGCCGAAGCGCACGATCTGGCCGTCCTCGTTGGGGATTTCGGCCAGCAGCTCGGCTTCGAAGACAGGGCCGGTGTAGTATTCGAGGCCGCGCACGACCGAGCGGTCCATGGCGATACGGTCCTCGCCATATCCTGCCGCCCTGACCAGCGCTTCAATCGTGGCGAGTTCGCCGACGCCTTCCTGGTAGATGGCATTCGAACTGACCATGGAATCCTGGCCTACCTGTGCATTCCTCGCTGTCGCGAGAAGGACTGCCTCGGCCTGCCCGTTATTCAACCCGGCGCCCTTGGCGAAGTCGCCTTCGCCTTCCTTGCCACCGTCCCAGCGGCCCGGGCCAAGCAAAAGCTTCACGCCTTCCGGCCCGAGCTTGTCCAGTTTGTCGATCGCGCGCAGCACCGTCAGCCTTCGTCCGGCATTCTCCTCGCCGCCAAGCCCGATCGCCTCCAGCACGCCATCCAGAACCTTGCGGTTGTTGACGCGAATGACGTAGTCGCCGCGCTTGATGCCGAGCGCTTCCATGACGTCGGCCATCATCATCGCCATTTCGGCGTCGGCGGCCACGCCCGGCGTACCGATCGTGTCGGCGTCGAACTGCATGAACTGGCGGAAGCGGCCGGGGCCTGGCTTCTCGTTGCGGAACACCCAGCCGGAGCGATAGCTGCGGTAAGGCTTGGGCAGGCGCTCGTAATTCTCGGCGACGAAACGGGCCGTCGGCGCGGTCAGGTCATAGCGCAGCGACAGCCACTGGTCGTCGTCATCCTGGAAGGAGAACACGCCTTCGTTCGGCCGGTCCTGGTCGGGCAGGAATTTTCCGAGCGCGTCGGTGTATTCGATCAGCGGCTGGTCTGCCGGTTCGAAGCCGTAAAGCTCATAGACCGAGCGGATCGTCGCCATCATCTTCTCGACGGCGCGGATATCCTCGGCGCTGCGGTCGGCAAAACCGCGCGGCAGCCGCGCTTTCGTCTTTTCCGATTTGTCGGCCATGAGTGAGCATCCGGTGTTTCGTGGCGTTGCGGGATAGGAAATTTCCTATTCGGCAGCGCGCGTTTCCTAACTGATGCAGCCGGGAGCGGCAAGGGTCGGCACCCAGCACCACGCTCGAACCTCCGTGAAACAAAACCGCATCGAAAATGAAACAATCCCGACACGGGTGCGGCATCGTGCCGACACAATCGTCGCCGATAAGGCGGGGTAAATGAGGGCTCGGGGCCATGGTCAGCACAGCAAGATTTTACGCTATTGATGGCGAAGCCGGCGAATTGCCCGCGCGCTTGCGCCCGGCCGACATCCACGCTCCGAAAATGGTCAGCCAGGCTGCCGGCCCGTTCGAAGTGCCGGCCGACACCGGCAAAGGCCCATCCATGCGCGACGCGTTGATGACCGGCCTGCTGGTGATCTATCCGACCGTGGCCACGGTGGTGGCGATCGTCGCCGGCCTGGTGCTGGCCAGCGCCAACGGCACCTGAAATTACTCGCTTTACCGGAAGTAGAGGGGCTACTTCGGCCTTTTGAACGCCTTCCGCTGCTTCTCGACCTCTTTGCGGCAGATGCAGCCCTCGAGATGGTCGTTGACCAGGCCCATCGCCTGCATGAAGGCGTAGACAGTGGTCGGCCCCACGAAGCTCCAGCCGCGTTTCTTCAACTCCTTCGAAATCCGCACCGAGACCGCCGTGGTCGGGTTGGCGCGCAGATGGGCGAGATCGACGATCTGCGGCCGCTCCTCCTTGCCGGGTTCGAACTTCCAGAACCAGGCGGCCAGCGAGCCGAACTCGTCGGCCATTTCGCGGGCGCGCTTGGCGTTGTTGATGGTCGAGACGATCTTGCCGCGATGGCGGATGATGCCGGCATTGCCGAGCAGGCGCTCGACATCCTTGTCGGTGAAGGCGGCGACCTTGTCGAATTCGAAATTGGCGAAGGCTTCGCGAAAATTCTCCCGCTTGCGCAGAATGGTCAGCCACGACAGGCCAGACTGAAAGCCTTCGAGGCAGATCTTTTCGAACAGCCTGCGGTCGTCGGCCACAGGCCGGCCCCATTCATGATCGTGGTAGTGCAGATAGTCGGGCAGATTGCCGTGCCAGAAGCAGCGCGCGACACCATCGGGACCGGCGAGCAGTCCGGTGTTTTCCTTGTCCATAAGCCAAAATCCGTTCGTTAACGCGCTTTTGCGCGGCATTTACTGCGGCTTTACCAGATTCCTGAACCCGGCGGTAACCACACCAAAAGGTTTACCGACAGTTCCGCATTTTACGCATTCCGATTCATGTTTCGGTTGCTGCTTGCGCGCCAATGATCGCCGAACCGGGAGGACGTTTCCACCCGTTTTGTATCAGACGATCAAGGTGCGTTACGATGAAGACAGTTCTGTTTCCCGTGCTCGGCGCCGTGGCTGTGTTTGCCGCCGGCGTCACACCCTCAACCGCCGGCGACCGCTATGCCGACAGGCCGCCGGTGATGGTGAGCCCCGACCTTTCCGCACCCTGGGTGCTGCAGCTTGGCCAGGCACCCGGCATCGTGCGCCAGAACCGCCAGGTCGTCCAGCAACAGCGGCGCCTGCGCCCGGCGCAGCCCGACCGGGTGCAGACGGCGGCGGCGGTGCAGCCGCCGGCCAAGCGCATGGTCGCGCGTCCTCAGATCAACCCGATCTACCTGCCGCAGGAAGTCGACTATGACGGAGGCCAGAAGCCGGGCACGATCGTCATCGACACCACGCAGAATTTCCTCTTCCTGGTCGAGAAGAACGGCAAGGCAAGGCGCTATGGCGTCGGCACCGGCAAGCCGGGCTTCGAATGGTCGGGTACGCACAAGATCACCAACAAGCGCGAATGGCCGGACTGGCGCCCGCCGGCGCAGATGATCAAGCGTGAAGCCGCCAAGGGCCGCTATTTGCCGACCTATCTTGCCGGCGGCACGGAGAACCCGCTTGGCGCCCGCGCGCTCTACCTCGGCACGACCGAGTACCGCATCCACGGCACCAACCAGCCGTGGACGATCGGCGGTGCGGTGTCATCGGGCTGCATCCGCATGCGCAACGAGGACGTCGTCGACCTCTATGAACGGGTCAATGTCGGAACCACGGTCGAGGTGATATAGTAGGTCTTGCGAATCACTTGGCCGGCAAAGCAGTCCGCTTTTCGAGCCGGTTAGGGACAACGGGGGACGGGCCGTATGGGGATGCGGCCGGTCAGGAAGGGCAGCACGGGAAACCGCGCTGCCCTTTCCGTTTTTGAGCAGAAATCGAGGGCAAAGGTCACCCACGCGTCGCGCAACGGGCATAGCGGTTCGCTTTCATGCTGCCCTTTACCGCATTCTTTTGCTATCTCGGTGGCTAGTTCCACAAAAGAGTTCACCCATGCTCCTGTCCGAAGACAGCCGTTATCTCAAGGGCGGCCCGGTCGCCCAGCGCATCATCGCCGCCGTTCGCGAGGACGCCGCGATCGCCAAAGCCGAGGGTTTTCCGCCCAAGCTGATCTCGATCACCGTCGGCGACACCGATGCGGTGGATGTTTATGTACGCAACCAGCGCGCCAAGGCTGAGCTCGCCGGCATCGATTTCGAGGAACGGCGCTTTCCCGCCACCATCACGGCAGGCGAGTTGGAAGCGGCCATTCACGGCCTGAATGCCGATCCGCGCGTCACCGGCATCATCATTCAGCGGCCGGTCCCAGTGCATATCCCGATCAGGACGCTGCAGGCGGCGGTGCATCCGCTCAAGGATGTCGAAGGCATGCATCCGGCCTCGATCGGCAACATCGTCTACAACCAGCTCGATCTCGCGCCTTGCACGGCGGCGGCCTCGGTCGAACTGCTCAAGGAAACCGGCCCCGACCTCAAGGGGCTGGAAGTCGTCATCGTCGGCCATTCGGAAATCGTCGGCAAGCCGATCGCCTTCCTGTTGATGAGCGAAGGCGCGACGGTGACCGTGTGCCACCACATGACGCGGTCGGTCGCCGCCCATGCGCGACGTGCCGATGCGCTGTTCGTCGCCGTCGGCAAGCCGCGGCTGATCAAGGCCGACATGGTCAAGCCGGGTGCGGCCGTCATCGACATCGGCATCAATTCCGAAATCGGCCCCGACGGCTCAAGCCGCATCGTCGGCGACGTCGACACCGAGAGCGTCCGCGAGGTCGCCTCCTGGATCACCCCGGTGCCGGGCGGCGTCGGCCCGATCACGGTCGCCATCCTGCTGCGCAACACCATGGTCGCGCTCAGCCGCCAGCGCGCGCTCTATGAGGCGACCTACGGCACGGCGGACAGGCTCGCGGCGGAGTAAGCACAGAGCGGCGCCAGCCCCCTCACCCAGCCTCCGCTTCGCTCGGCTGACCTCTCCCCGAGGGAGAGGAGATTGTCACCGCCGGCGCAAACCTCTTCTCCCCTCGGGGAGAAGGTGGCCGCGAAGCGGCCGGATGAGGGAGACTTGCCGTTAACTCTGACAGCGGCAACGCCACGCTACTCAGCCGCAACCAGCCTTTCCTCGGGGACCCCTTCCGGCATCGGTCCGCCATAGGCCCAGTCGAGCAGTTTTATCGTGTGCACCACCGGCAGCTTGGCGGCGGAAGCGATCTGGGTGATGCAGCCGATGTTGCCGGTGGCGACGATCGAAGCCCCCGTCGCCTCGATGTTTGTCACCTTGCGGTCGCGCAGTTTGGCCGAGATTTCGGACTGCAGGATGTTGTAGGTGCCGGCCGAACCGCAGCACAAATGCCCTTCGCGCGGCTCGCGCACGATGAAGCCGGCCTTGGCGAGCAGTTCCTTCGGCTGGCGGGTGATCTTCTGGCCGTGCTGCATCGAACAGGCCGAGTGATAGGCGACGACCGTGCCCGGCTTGCGCGCCGGTTCAGGCAGGTCGAAGGTCGAGAGATATTCGGTAATGTCCTTGGCCAGCGCCGAAACGCGCGCCGCCTTGTCGGCATAGGCCGGGTCGAGCCGCAGCATGAAGCCGTAGTCCTTGATCGTCGTGCCGCAGCCGGAGGCAGTGATGACGATGGCATCGAGCCCGCCTTGTTCGATGGCGCGCGTCCAGGCATCGACATTCTGCCTCGCAGAGGCAAGCGCGGCCTGCTCGCGCCCCATATGATGAACCAGCGCCCCGCAGCAGCCCTCGCCCGGTGGCACCACGACCTCGACACCGAGCCGCGTCAGCAGCGAAATCGTGGTGTCGTTGATGGCGGGATCGAGCACCGATTGCGCGCAGCCGGTGAGGATGGCGACGCGGCCTCTTTTGCTCCCCTGCCCGGCATGGATGCCAGGTGAAGCTATCGACGATGCTGTCGGGATCGAGGCCGGCGCGAGCTTGAGCATCGCACTCAGCGGCTTCAGCGCCGGAACCTTGTCGAACAAGCCCATAAACGGCTTGCCCAGCTTCGCCAGCTTGAGCGCGGCGCGAAAACGCTGGGGATAGGGCAGCACGAAGGCCAGCATGGCGCGGGTCAGGCGGTCGAGCAGCGGCCGCTTGTAGGTCTCCTGGATATGGGCGCGGGCATGGTCGACCAGATGCATGTAGTTGACGCCCGACGGGCAGGTGGTCATGCAGGCAAGGCAGGACAGGCAGCGATCGATATGGGTGACGATCTCCTTGTCGGCCGGACGGCCGTTTTCCAGCATGTCCTTGATCAGGTAGATGCGCCCGCGCGGTGAATCGAGCTCGTTGCCAAGCGTCACATAGGTCGGGCAGGTGGCGGTGCAGAAGCCGCAATGCACGCATTTGCGCAGGATCTTTTCCGATTCCGCGACATGCGGATCGGCAAGCTGGGCAAGCGAAAAATTGGTCTGCATCGCTGATGTCCTAGGCCATTCGGCCGGGATTGAGGATATTCTTCGGGTCGAATTCCTGTTTCAGGCGCACCGCTAGTGCGGCAAGCGCCGGCGGCTGCGGCTCGAACACCGGCAGAGCGGCGCGATGCGAAGGTGCGGCACGCACCAGCGTCGCATGGCCGCCGCCATGTTTCCTCAACAGCCCGCGCAGCAGGGCGGCTTCCGGGTCGCCTTGTTCCATGCGCAGCCACACCAGCCCGCCCTGCCAGTCATAGAAGGCGCTGACGGCGGCCTGCATGCGCAGTGTCAGGACCATCTGGTGGCACTGTCCCGGCGTCATCGAGACACGCCAGACCGGTTTCTCGCCGTTGTCGGCGAAGGGCCTGCAATCGCGCACATCGCGCCAGATCAGCCGTGAGGTTTCACCGGCAATCTCCTGCAGCGGCCCGGCCTTGCCGAGCAGCGTTTTCAGCGCGGCAATACGGTAGGCAACCGACGGGCCGAAACCCTCGACACGCAGCAGCGTGGCGGCCTCGCTGCCGAGACTGCCGCCGGCGACGCGCGCGGCGATCCGCTCCGGCAGATGGGCGGCACTCGACACTTCAGCACTCGAGCCAAGCGCCAGGGCCATGGCGGCGGCAGCGGCATCGTCGAGCAAGCCACGGATGGCGAGCGTGACTTCGGTCTCGGCTGCCGGCAGCACCTTGAAGGTGACGTCGGTGAAGGCGGCCAGCGTGCCCCAGCTGTTGGCCATCAGCTTGGACATGTCATAGCCGGTGACGTTCTTGACCACGCGACCGCCCGACTTGAAGGCCTCGCCGCGCCCGGACACCACATTGATGCCCAGGATATGATCGCGCGCCGCGCCCGCCTTCAGCCGGCGCGGACCGGAGAGGTTCGCGGCGAGCACGCCGCCGATTGTGCCTTTGCCAGCTTCGCCGCCGAGCAGTGGGCCGTAGTCCATCGGCTCGAAGGCAAGCTGCTGGCCGTTTTCCGCCAGCAGCTTTTCGATCTCGGCCAGCGGTGTGCCGGCTTTTGCCGACAGCACCAGTTCAGCCGGTTCATAGAGCGTGACGCCGGTGAGCCTCGACAGGTCGAGCGTGTGTTCGGTTTGCAGCGGCCGGCCGATGCCACGCTTGGAGCCGTGGCCGAGGATTTCCAGCGGCGAGCCTTCCGCCGCTGCCCAGGCGACGGTGGAGGGGACTTCGGATGAGGTGGTCGGGGTGAAGGTGGTCATGGGCGACCCCTGTTCCTCGCCCAGCGAAGCGGGGAAGGCCACATCGGCCGCGTTTCTTCACACCCCCCTCTGTCCTGCCGGACATCTCCCCCGCAAGGGGGGAGATTGGCAGCTCGCACGACCGCGCCTTTCAAACCTTGGTGATTGGCGAAAGCCAAAACGACATCCAATCTCCCCCCTAGCGGGGGAGATGTCCGGCAGGACAGAGGGGGGTGTTCAAGCGCCGACATATCCCTCAAAACCTCGGAATGTCTGGGAACGGCAGTTTGCCGCCGGAAATGTGCATCCGCCCAAGCTCGGCGCATCGCCGCAGCTGCGGGAACACTTTTCCCGGGTTGAGCAGATGGTTGGGATCGAAGGCACATTTGACCCGCATCTGCTGGTCGAGATCGATCTGGGTGAACATTTCCGGCATCAAGTCGCGTTTTTCCACGCCCACACCGTGTTCGCCGGTCAAGACGCCGCCGACCTTGACGCAGAGCCGCAATATGTCGGCGCCGAAGCTTTCGGCCTTGTCGAGTTCGCCCGGTACGTTGGCATCGTAGAGGATCAGCGGATGCAGATTGCCGTCGCCGGCATGAAAGACATTGGCGACGCCGAGACCGTATTTTTCCGACAGCTCGCGCATGCCGGCGAGCACGCGCGGCAGCTCCTTGCGCGGGATGGTGCCGTCCATGCAGTAGTAGTCGGGCGAGATGCGGCCAACGGCCGGAAACGCCGCCTTGCGGCCGGCCCAGAAGCTCAGCCGTTCCTGTTCCGACTGCGAAATGCGGCAGGTGGTCGAGCCGTTCTTGTAGGCGATCGCCTCGACCAGCCCGATCAGATGATCGACCTCGACGCCGGGGCCGTCGAGCTCGACGATCAGCAGCGCCTCGACATCGAGGGGATAGCCGGCATGAACGAAATCTTCCGCCGCATGGATCGCCGGCCGGTCCATCATCTCCATGCCGCCCGGGATGATGCCGGCGCCGATGATGTCGGCAACGCACTGACCGCCCTGCTCGCTGGTCGGGAAGCCGATCAGCAGTGCACGTGCCGTCTCCGGCTTCTTCAGGATGCGTACGGTAACCTCGGTGACGACGCCGAGCAGCCCTTCGGAGCCGGTCATGACGCCGAGCAGGTCGTAGCCTTCCGCATCAAGGTGACTGCCCCCCAGCCGCACCACCTCGCCATTCATCAGCACCATCTCGATGCCGAGCACATTGTTGGCGGTAAGGCCGTATTTCAGGCAGTGCACGCCACCGGAATTCTCCGCGACATTGCCGCCGATCGAGCAGGCAATCTGGGAGGATGGATCGGGGGCGTAGTAAAAGCCCTCCTGCTCGACGGCGGTGGTGATGCCGAGATTGGTGACGCCCGGCTGGGCAACGACGACGCGATTGGGGAAATCGATCCCGAGGATGCGGTTGAAGCGGCTCATGACCAAAAGCACCGCGTCCTCGAGCGGCAGCGCGCCGCCCGACAGCGAGGTGCCGGAGCCGCGCGGCACGACGCGGATGTTGCGGTCGTTGCAGTATTTCAGCACGCGCGAAACCTGCGCCACCGTTTGCGGCAGCACGACAACCAGCGGCAGCTGCCGATAGGCGGTCAGGCCGTCGCTCTCGAAGGCGCGCATGGAATTGGCGGCGTCGACGACGCCCTCACCCGGCACGATGATGCGCATGTCGGCGACGATCTCGTCGCGCCGGCGCATCGTGGCGTCGTCTGGTTTCGGCATGGCCAAGCCGGACATCAGCAGCCTCATTTCGCTTGACTGGTCAAAATCTTTTACCAGTGAAGCGCGTTGGGTGCAAATCCTGTGGCGGCGGGGAATCCGCTTCAAGGCTGAGGCAAGCTTCCTCAGCGGCAATCTGCCGCTCTCTCACCCTCCCCTTGTGGGGAGGGTCGCGAACGAAGCGAGCGGGGTGGGGGTCCGCGCGGCGCTCTACGAGGACCACCACCCCGTCTCACGATCTTCGCTTCGCTGCGATCATGAGCCGACCCTCCCCACAAGGGGAGGGTGAGCAGATCTATTCGCCGGGCGGCTTGCCGGGCTCGGAATGCATCCGGCGCACACGGCGTACGCCCCACCAGACCAGCAGGATGGCGACAGGCACCGAAGCAGCGGTAACGATCTCCGGCGCGAAGGCATGGCCGAAGATCGAGGCGCCCTTGGCGACATAGCCGACAAGGCCGACCACATAATAGGAGACGGCGGCGACCGAGAGCCCCTCGACGGTCTGCTGCAGGCGCAGTTGCAGGCGGGCGCGGTTGTTCATCGAGGCAAGCAGGTCGCGGTTCTGCTTCTCGACCTCGACATCGACCCAGGTGCGCAGCAGCGTCGTGGCGCGGGTCAGTTTTCGCGACAGATTTTCCTGCCGCTCCTCGACCGAGCGGCAGGTGCGCATTGCGGGTGCCACACGGCGCTGCAGGAACCCGCGCCATGTGTCATAACCGGGCACAGCCTCTTCCTCGAGCGCCTCCAGCCGTTCGCCGACGATGCCGTCATAAGCGCGGCTGGCGCCGAAGCGGTAAAGGCTCGATGCCGCGTCCGCCTCCAGCTCCGCCGCAAGTTCGGTCAGATCGGCCAGCAAGGTCTGGCTGTCGCGTGTCCCGGCGACCTTCATCTCCAGCGTGGTCTGCGCCAGCCGGTCTTCGATGCGGCGGGCGCGGCCGGACAAGGTCAACGCCAGCGGCAGGCCGAGCATGGCCAGCGTCCGATAGGTTTCGATATCGATAAGCCGCTGCGACAACGCGCCGGTGCGCGCCGGGGTCAAGCCGCGATCGAGCAGCAGCATGCGGGTCAGGCCATCGCCATCCTGGCGAAAATCGGTGACGATGGCGGCGTTTCCGCGCTCGACCAGCGAGTAGCACAGGCTGGTCGGATCGAAACCGGCTATCAGCTGCTCGCTCGCTTGCGTCCATTTGCGGATTTCGAGCCTGATGCCGGAGATGCAGGTTCCCGGCGGCGAGAACCCGTTGCCGAACGGGGAGTCCTCCGGCGTCCTGCCGCTTTCGGAAAGCGGCCCTTCCCACAAATAGGTCGAGAATTCGGTGTGCCGCTCCCAGCGCAGCGAGCCCTTGCCCCATTTCATGGCATGGTGGCGGGCCTGGCGGTCGGGCGCGGCGATGCCGAGGCGCCGCGACAGTTCGGAAAGCACCGCGTGGTCGACGCCGGAGCCACCCTCCGTCATGAAGGCGAGTTGCATCAGGACGCGTGGCTTTTCGATCAGCGGATGCGGCCGGGCATGAACCTCGCCGAGTGCGCCGGGCCGCCCCTCATGCGCGGGAAAGCCCATGACGCTGCCCTTGGCGCGCGGCTGGAATTCGAGATCGGACGGGTCGTCTGACACGGCTTGTTCCCTGGGTTCCTTGAACCCTCTTGCACGTGCGTCCCTCTAGTGCCAACGGCCTTATGACGCAAACAGCAAAGTTAGCCGAAGATGATGGCATCAGGGCGAAAAATCGGCACGCTTTTGTCAATTGGATAAATAATTTGACCAGTTGGCGAGGCAGGCTCTATTCTGCGACACCGGTTCACCTTCCAGGCATTCTGTTGAGCGACATTTTTTCCAGGATCGAGCATTCGCGCACCGCCGACGAGGTGGTGCAGCAGATCGAGAGCCTCATCCTCGAAGGCGTGCTGCGCACCGGCGACCGGCTGCCGGGCGAGCGCGAGCTTGCACGCCAGTTCGACGTATCCCGGCCGATCCTGCGTGACGCCCTGAAGGCACTGGAAGGACGCGGCCTTTTGACGACAAGGCCCGGCGGCGGCACGCATGTCGCCGATGTCATCGGCCAGCTTTTCACCAAGCCGGTGACGGACCTGATCTCGATGCACCGCAAGGCAGTGACCGATTATCTGGAATACCGCCGCGAGATCGAAGGGGTCGCGGCTGAATACGCGGCACGGCGCGCCACTGCGGACGACATGGCGCTGCTCGACAAGATCATGGCACGCATGGACGATGCGCACCGGACCGGCGACTTCGACGACGAAGCCGAGATCGATGTCGAGTTCCACCACGCGATCTGCGAATGCGCGCACAACATCATCCTTTTGCACACGCTGCGCTCCTGTTACCGGCTGTTGTCGGAGGGCGTGTTCCAGAACCGGCTGCTGGTGTTCAGCGTGCCCGGCGCGCGCGACGCCCTGCTCGCGCAGCACCGCGCGATCCATGCGGCGGTGAAGGCCGGCGATCCGGATGCTGCCCGGCAAGCGGCGATGGACCACATCACCTATGTCGAACGGTCGATGGCGGAGGCCGAGCGCAGCGGCGACTGGCAGCGCGTCTCGCGACTGAGGTTGAAACAGCGCGTCGACGCCACCGATACAGAACCAGCACGCAAACGCTCCTAGCTATCGAGACGGGAACCCATGAGCCAGATCCTGACCATCGCCGACCTCAAGGACCTCGCCCGCCGGCGCGTGCCGAAGATGTTCTTCGACTATACCGATTCCGGTTCGTGGACCGAAGGCACGTATCGGGCCAACGAAGAGGACTTCCAGAAGATCAAGTTCCGCCAGCGCGTGCTCGTCGACATGGACAACCGTTCGCTGGCGTCGACGATGATCGGCGAAAAAGTGTCGATGCCGGTGGCATTGGCGCCAACCGGCATGACCGGCATGCAGCACGCCAATGGCGAGATGCTGGCGGCTCAGGCGGCGGAGGAATTCGGCGTGCCGTTTACCTTGTCGACGATGAGCATCTGCTCGATCGAGGATGTCGCCTCGGTAACCACGAAGCCGTTCTGGTTTCAGCTCTATGTGCTGCGTGACAAGGATTTCGTGCTCAACCTGATCGACAGGGCAAAGGCGGCGAAATGCTCGGCGCTCGTGCTGACGCTCGACCTGCAGATTCTCGGTCAGCGCCACAAGGACATCCGCAACGGGCTTTCCGCGCCACCCAAGCTGACGCTGACGAACATCGTCGACATGGCCATCCGCCCGCACTGGTGCGCCGCCATGGCCGGCACGAAGCGGCGGACCTTCCGCAACATTGTCGGCCACGCCAAGGGCGTCGGCAACATGGCCTCGCTGGCATCGTGGACGACGGAGCAGTTCGACCCGCATCTGTCGTGGAAGGACGTCGCCTGGATCAAGGAGCGCTGGGGCGGCAAGCTGATCCTCAAGGGCATTCTCGACAAGGAGGACGCGCTGATGGCGGCCAAGACCGGCGCCGACGCGATCATCGTTTCCAACCATGGCGGGCGCCAGCTCGATGGTGCGTCGTCGTCGATCAGCGTGCTGGAAGAGATTGCCGACGCGGTCGGCGACACGATCGAAGTGCATATGGATGGCGGCATCCGCTCCGGCCAGGATGTGCTGAAGGCGCTTTGCCTCGGTGCCAAGGGAACCTATATCGGGCGGCCATTTCTTTACGGCCTGGGGGCGCTTGGCAAGGAAGGGGTTACCAAGGCGTTGGAAATCATCCGCAAGGAGATGGACATCACGCTGGCGCTATGCGGAAAGCGTCTGGTCACCGACATGGGCAAGGACCAGCTCCGGCGCCAGGTCCCGTGACCGCCTGACCACGGAGGCACCGAAAAATTGGCAGAACCCGGCATCCATTTTCTCGACGCGCATGGGCCGGACGGCATGCGTCTCTATGCGATCGGCGACGTCCACGGCCGGCTCGACCTTCTGGCCGCCATGCATCTGCGCATCAGGGCCGAGATCGAGCAGGAGGCGCCTGCCGACTGGCGCATCATCCATCTTGGCGACTATGTCGACCGCGGGCCGGACTCGAAGGGCGTCATCGATTTCCTGATCGAAGCGCAAGAGCGCGACCCTCGTCACCTGATGCTGGCCGGCAACCACGACATCGGTTTTCTCGACTTTCTCAAGACCCCTGACCCGGAAGGGCTTTTCATCCGGTTCGGCGGCATCCAGACGGCACAGTCCTACGGCGTGGCGATCAGTGAAGGCACCAGCGTATGGTTCGGCAAGGCTGAATCGGCCGTGCGCAAAGGACATCAGGCCCTGGTCGAGGCCGTGCCGCAAAGCCACATCGACTTCCTGCGGTCACTGCCGTTCTCCGCGATTTTCGGGGACTTCTTCTTCTGTCATGCCGGCATCAGGCCGGGTAATCCTCTGGAGAAGCAAAACCCACAGGACCTGATCTGGATCCGCGACGTCTTCCACAACCACACCGACCTTTATCCGAAGATCGTGGTGCACGGCCACACCCCGGTGCCGGAGGCGGAAGTGATGGCCAACCGCGTCAATATCGACACGCTTGCCTGGCAGTCAGGCATGCTGAGCGCGCTCGTCGTCGACGGCGCGGACAAACGCATCCTGACAATGACGATCAAGGAAGCTTGAGCGTCGCGCGTCGGAAGACGCGAAAGACGCTTCCCGCCTTTAGCGCAGCGAGGCGGTGACGCCGTAACCGTCTACGGCGTTGTGGTTGTTGGCTGCGTCGGCGGCATAGATGCCGAGACCGCACAGCACGATGGCGGACAACATGGCAAAGGACAGAAGCGCTGCTTTCACGGAGGTCATCTCTTGTTGAGCTTTCTGCATCTGTGCACCAGGCGGTTACCAATGCGTTGAAACGGAGAATTCGCTTCAAAGTTTCGACGATTTTGCGCTTCTAGGCATGTTCTGTATCAACGGTGTGTCGCGCGGGTCACACAAAGGTTCATAGCCGTTGCACAGAAGATGCAGAGCGCGCGCCTTCTAGGATGGCGGGCGGACACAAGCCAAGAATGAAACGGTTTTCCCCAGGCGGTTTCACCGCCGCGTGCCAATTATGTCACGCTGGAGGGTGCAGAGAGACCAACGCTCAGATGGTCGCTACCCAGGCGCGGGCAATGGCCAGACCCGCGGCATCCGCATCGGGTCCGTTGCGGGCCATTTCGCCATCGAGCTTGCCGGCCCAGTCGGGATGGCGGGCGGCGATGGTCGGGGCAAAGGATGTGCTCCAGTCCTTGACCATCGGCCGGTCGGCCTCGAAATGGAACTGGAAGCCATAGACGGCGCGGCCGACGCGAAACGCCTGGTTCTCGGCGACATCGTTGCCGGCGAGCCGCACGGCGGCCTCGGGCAGCACGAAGGTGTCGTCATGCCACTGGAAGATCGGGAATTTCTCCGGCAGCGCGCCCAACACCGGATCGGCCTTGGCGTCCGCCGTCAGCGATACGCCGCGCCAACCGAACTCATTGGCGCCGCCGATGCGGTTTTCGCCGCCGAAGGCACGGGCGACGAGCTGGCTGCCGAGGCAGATGCCGAGCACGGCGCGATCCTTGTCGGCAAAATCGCGGGTCAGTTCGAGCAGCGCCGGGAAATAGGGGTACTCATCGTCGGCCAGCGCATTCTGGCCACCGCCGAGCACCACCATGGCATCATGACCGGCCGCGTCGTCCGGCAGGGGATCGCCCCTGTAAGGGAGACGCAGGTCGAGATCGGCACCCGCTTCCGCAAGTGCTGCGCCGACCTGGCCGAGGCCGGTATTGTCGTAGTTCTGGACCACCAGCACCCGCATCACAAAACCCTGCTGACATGAAAAAGATGCGACGAGCGATATCATGCCGCTCGCATTGCAGCCAAGATGCGTGTCCGGAGAGAAAACTATGCCACTGCAGAACCGGGTCGATCCGTTCGGTACCATCCACGCCGTGCCTGATCGCGGCCTGTTCACCGGCAATCGCGGCATCATCCACGATCCCGAGACGAAGACGCTCAAGAAGAAGCGCTGGGCGCTTCCGGCCTGGATCATCTGCGTCCGCCAATTCCGCGATGTGCGGCGCGAACCGATGGGCCGCAACCGGAAGGGCGGCAAAGCGGGCTGGACCGAGCTGTTCTTCCTCGACGAGGTGACTGCATTGGCTGGCGGGCATCGCCCCTGCTTCTTTTGCCAGCGCGAACGGGCCAGGGATTTCGTCGGCCGCTTCGGCGACGCCTTCGGCATTGCCGAACCGCGTGCGCCGATGGTCGACAGGCGGCTGCACAAGGAGCGGCTGGCCTCGGGCGGCAGGCCGCCAGTGGTTGCGGTTGAAGACCTTGCCGGCCTGCCGGACGGCGCCATGGTCGCGGATGGCGCCACGGTTTATGCTTTGCGTCGGGGCAAGACGCTGCGCTGGTCGTTTGCCGGGTATGGGCATCCCGGCGATTTCGGCCTGCTCAACGGCAAGACACTCTCGCTGCTGACACCGGCCACAACGCTCGCCGTGCTGGGGTATGGCTTTCGGCCGGTGTGGCATCCGACCGCCGAGGCTTGACGCCGGCAGCCGGCTCGCTCATTCCTCGGCGATGCGCGCCAATTACAAGATGCAACGTCTGTTCGTGCCCGACGATCTCGCGCCGGATGTAGAGTTCGACGCCGGCCAACAGCAGAGCCACTATCTCCTGCATGTGCTGCGGCTTGGCGAAGGCGCCGAAATCCTGGTGTTCAATGGCCGCGGCGGCGAGTGGTCGGCGGCCATCGCGGCGAAGACGAAAAGGTCGGTTCGACTGAAGGTGTCGGCGCTGCAGCGACCGCAGCCGCCGCTGCCCGATCTCGTCTACTGCTTTGCGCCACTGAAGCAGGGCCGGCTCGACTATCTCGTGCAGAAGGCGGTCGAGATGGGCGCCGGCGTCCTGCAGCCGGTCATCACCCAGCACACGCAAGTGGCCAAGCCGTCGATCGATCGCCTGCGCGCCAATGTCGTCGAAGCCGCCGAACAATGCGGCATCTTGGCGGTACCTCAGGTGCACGAAGCCGAAAAATTCGACCGCCTGCTGATCGGCTGGGACACAGGGCGACGGCTGATCTTCTGCGATGAGGATGCTTCGACCAACAATCCGCTGGCCGCGCTGCAGGCGGTCAAGGAAAAGAAGCTTGGGCTGCTGGTCGGGCCGGAGGGTGGCTTTTCCGACGACGAGCGCAAGATGCTGCGCGCCCTGCCCTTCGTCACCGCCATTCCGCTCGGCCCGCGTATCCTGCGCGCCGACACGGCGGCGGTGGCCGCGCTCGCGGTGATGCAGGCGACAGTCGGAGACTGGTAAGACCTCGCCTCTTGCAAGGAATGGGCAGCGCTGCCACGTTCAATTCCTGTTGACCTGTGGCTCAGGATTTTTCGCTTGATCGTCTGCTGACATTTCGTCCATTTAGCGCCGGCGATCGTCCGATCGTCCTACAGCGCCGGCCTCCTTTCGGACGTGCAAAGGACACTGTAGCATTCCATTGGGGCATATGATCCCCAGCGAAAGTCGAAAGCCGATTTTCGGGGTCATGTGCAGAGGGTTCATAATGGCGCGCGATACGACCGATTTCCGCCCGATCGAAGGTGTCGACGAACTCGTCGAGCATCTGGCCGAAGGCAACAAGCCGCGCGACAAATGGCGCATCGGCACCGAGCACGAGAAATTCCCCTTCTATGTCGACGGCAATGCACCGGTCCCCTATGGCGGCGAGCGCGGCATCCGCGCCATTCTCGAAGGCATGCAGTCAAAGCTCGGCTGGGATCCGATCGTCGATGACGGCCGCATCATTGGCCTGGTCGAACCGACCGGTCAGGGTGCGATTTCGCTGGAACCCGGCGGCCAGTTCGAACTTTCCGGCGCACCGCTGGAGACGATCCACCAGACCTGCCGGGAGGGCAACGCCCATCTGGCGCAGGTGCGCGAGATCGCCGAGCCGATGGGCATCCGCTTCCTCGGCCTCGGCGGCAGTCCGAAATGGTCGCTGGCCGAGACGCCGAAAATGCCGAAATCGCGCTACGAGATCATGACGCGCTACATGCCCAAGGTGGGCACCAAGGGCCTCGACATGATGTACCGCACCTGCACGATCCAGGTGAATCTCGACTTCGAGAGCGAGGCGGACATGCGCCGCAAGATGCAGGTGTCATTGAAGCTGCAGCCGCTGTCGACGGCATTGTTCGCCAATTCGCCTTTCACCGAAAGCCACCCGAACGGCTTGCAGAGCTGGCGCGGCGACATCTGGCGCGACACCGACAACCAGCGCTCGGGCCTGCTCGAATTCTGCTTCTCGCCCGATTTCGGCTTTGCCGACTATGTCGAATGGGCGCTCGACGTGCCGATGTATTTCGTCATCCGCGACGACCGCTATCACGACATGACCCACATCACCTTCCGCCAGTTCATGGCCGGGGCCGCGCGCAATGAAGTGCCGGACGGGCTGCCGACAATGGGCGACTGGGCGAACCATCTGTCAACGCTGTTCCCGGACGTGCGGCTGAAGCGCTTCCTCGAGATGCGCGGCGCCGATGGCGGGCCATGGCGGCGCATCTGCGCGCTGCCGGCCTTCTGGGTCGGATTGCTTTATGATGAGGCCGCACTCGATGCCGCCGAGGCGCTGACCTCGAGCTGGACGTATGAAGAAACGCTGGCGATGCGCAACGCCGTGCCGGAACAAGGCATTTCCGCACCGTTCCGCAACACCACGCTGCGCGAGATCGCGCGTGACGTGATGGTCATTTCCCGCATGGGGCTGAAGAACCGTGGCAAGAAGAACCGCGACGGCTACGACGAGACCTCCTTCCTCAACACGTTGGACGAAGTCGTGGCGCGCGGCACCACCAGCGCCGAGGAGATGCTGTCGGCCTATCACACACGCTGGGGCGGCTCGATCGAGCCGGTTTTCATGGAATACGCCTATTAACCCTCGGATCTGGGAAAGCTGACCGGCCGGCAAAAGTCGCTTCAATCGGAAGTGGAAACAAACTAGGCTTCTTCGGCGAGGATTTCCGGAGGAGAGACCAATGCCTTCCTTGTTCGACATGCTGACGCAGGCCCAGAACGGCAACGGCATGCAGGCCCTTGCCCAGCAATACGGGCTTTCGATGCAGCAGACGCAAGCCGCGGTCGCCGCATTGCTGCCCGCCTTTTCGCAAGGGCTGCAGCGCAACACCGCCGACCCTTACGGGCTCGGCGCCTTCATGACGGCGATGGCCAGCGGCCAGCACGCCAAGTATTTCGAGGACGCAACCCGGGCCTTCTCGCCGCAAGGCGTGGATGAGGGCAACGGCATTCTCGGGCACCTGTTCGGCTCGAAAGACCTGTCTCGCGCCGTGGCCAGCCAGGCGGCGCAAGCCAGCGGCGTCAATCAGCAGATCCTGCAGCAGATGCTGCCGGCGATCGCCTCGATGGTCATGGGCGGGCTGTTCAAGCAGACGACAAATCAGATGCAGGCCGCCGGCGGTTTTGGCGGCGGCGGCAACAATCCGCTCGGCGAGATCATCGAGCAGATGATGCGCCAAGGCGGCGCCATGCAGGCCCCGGCGCCGCAGCCGCGCCAGGCGCCGCAGCCCCAGAATCCAATCGACAATCCGCTCGGCAAGGTGTTGCAGGACATGTTCGGCGGCGGTGCGCCTCAGCCACAGCCGCAAAGCCAGCCGCAGCCGCAGCCTAATCCCTACGGCGACAATCCGCTCGGCAAGGTGCTGCAGGACATGTTCGGCGGTGGCGCGCCTCAGCCGCAGCCGCAAGGGCGGACGCAGCCGCAGCCTCAGCAGACACAGAGCCCCTACGGAGACAATCCGCTGGGGAAAATCTTCGAGGAGATGCTGCGGCAAGGTGGCGGTGGCTTAGGCGGCATCCCTGGCGGACAGCCGGCGCCGCAACAGCCTCAAGCGCCCCCACAGCAGCGTCAGGCACCGCAGCCACAGGCCAATCCGAGCGGCAGGCCAACGAATCCGTTCGACGACCTGTTCGGCAAGATGTTCGAGACCGGCGCCCAGCAGCGTGACGACTACCAGAAGGGCGTGGAGACGATCTTCGACCAGTTCAAGCGGGATATGGATCGGCGGTAGGCGGTCTTCGCTGAGGTAGAAAGAGAAAAGCCCGGTCCTGGGAGGACCGGGCAGAGTGCAGGCGGGCCGGGGGGATCCGGCAGGGAGTGGGAGCCTGCATACTCGTCAGTCGCGTCGAACCCCGAAAAGGTTCACGACCTAAACAACAAGCAACAGATCAGGCCACCTTGCGGGCGATGTCCTCGATCGTTTCGACGCGATCGCTGGCGATTTCGCGCAGCATCGCCGTCGGGTCGCGGCCAAACGGCACGTCGATGGCGACGTGCAGGTCGGCGCGCGTCAGGCCGATATCGGCGAGTTCGGCGTCCGACATCTCGCCAAGGCGATAAAAGGCGCGGCGGTTTTTCCAGGCGCGATAGATGTTGGAGACGGTGTTGGCCACGCGAGTCGCAACGGCCGGACGCGAGGTGATGCGCGAGGTCTCGGTGGCGAAATCGAACGTGGTCATTGTCGGTCTCCTTCAGACTCGAACGGGCAAAGCCTTGCAATCGGCGCTGGCGACAGCGGCCGTTCCGGCTTCGATTCACATGCCTTCATGTGGACAATACCAATTTGCCATCGAGTGATTGATTAATCCAACGAATGTTTCTAATCTTTACCATCAACACTAGTGATGGATCATGTCGATGAAATCGCCGCTCGATCTCGATCAATTGCAGACCTTCATCTCGATCGCCGATACCGGCAGCTTCACCAGGGCGGCCGAAGAGGTGCACCGGACCCAGTCGGCGGTTTCGATGCAGATGCGCCGTCTGGAGGAGCGGCTCGGCAAGCCGCTGTTCGAAAAGGACGGGCGCACCAACAGGCTGACCGAGGAAGGCGACAAGCTGCTCTCCTATGCGCGGCGGCTGCTCTATCTCAACCGTGAGACGCTGGCTGCCTTCGATGACCGGCGGCTCGAAGGCACGATCCGCATCGGCACGCCCGACGACTATGCCGATCGTTTCCTGCCCGAGATCATGGCGCGGTTCACGCGCTCCAATCCGCGCGTCGAACTGACCGTCATCTGCGAGCCGACGCCGGGGCTGGTCGAGCATATCAAGCGCGGCAATCTCGACCTCGCGCTGGTGACTCACAACGACGTACGCGGCCAGTCGGAGGTGGTGCGGCGCGAACCGCTGCTGTGGGTCACCTCGGCCAACCATGCGACGCATGAGCAGGAAACGCTGCCGATGGCCTTTGGCCGGCCGAACTGCATCTGGCGGCGCGCCGCCGTCGATGTGCTCGACCAGCAGAACCGCGACTATCGCATCCTGTTCACCAGTTTCTCGGCCACCGTCATCACCGCCGCGGTGCTTTCCGGGCTGGCGATCTCGGTGCTGCCGGAATGCGCGCTGCGGCCCGGCATGCGGGTGCTGAGCGAAGCCGACGGCTTCGGCGCCCTGCCCGATTGCCGCATCGGTATCATGCGCGGCCAGACGTCGCGGCCGGAGATCGTCGATGCGCTCGCCCGCCATATTTCGGAAAGCCTGGACAATATCTCCGTCCCGGTCGGCGAAGACCCCGGGACATTCGATTTCGCAGCACTCGCCTTCACCAAGCTGCGGCGAACCAAGCCGAACCAGATTCTGCCCGGCTGGTAGGCAGGGTCAGGTATGCGGGTTATGAACGGCTGGCCCGACGCAACCGCCTTGACGCGGGCGCCCAACCGTTCCCCAATCGGCCGATGAGCGAAGCAGCATCCGAATCACGCACCAACGCCGCCGAATATACGGTGAGCGAGATTTCCGGCGCGCTGAAGCGCACGGTCGAGGACGTTTTCGGCAATGTGCGGGTGCGTGGCGAAATATCAGGCTATCGCGGGCCGCATTCCTCAGGTCATGCCTATTTCGCGCTGAAGGACGACCGCGCCCGGCTCGACGCCGTGGTGTGGAAAGGCACGATGAGCCGGCTGAAATTCCGTCCCGAAGAGGGCATGGAGGTGATCGCCACCGGTAAGCTCACCACCTATCCCGGCAAGTCCAACTACCAGATCGTCATCGACAATCTGGAGCCTGCCGGCGCCGGCGCGCTGATGGCGCTGCTGGAGGAGCGCAAGCGGCGGCTACAGGCCGAGGGGCTGTTCGATGCCGGCCGCAAGCGGTTGCTGCCATTCATGCCGCGCATCATCGGCGTCGTCACCTCGCCGACAGGATCCGTCATCCGAGACATCATCCACCGCATCAAGGACCGCTTTCCGCTGCACATCCTGGTCTGGCCGGTGCGTGTTCAGGGCGAGATGTCAGGCGCGGAAGTGACTGCTGCGGTCAACGGCTTCAACGCGCTGGCATGGGATGGCGCCATCCAGCGTCCCGATCTGTTGATCGTGGCGCGTGGCGGCGGCAGCCTCGAAGACCTCTGGGGCTTCAACGACGAGGCGCTCGCCCGCGCGGTTGCCGCTTCCGGCATTCCGGTGATCTCGGCTGTCGGCCACGAGACCGACTGGACGCTGATCGACCTCGTTGCCGATGTGCGGGCGCCGACGCCGACGGGTGCGGCCGAAATCGCTGTGCCGGTGAAGGCGGACCTTGAAGCAACGCTTGCCAGCCTCGGTGCGCGGCTGAAAGCGGCGGTCCTGCGCAATTTCGAGCGCAAACGGCAGGCTGCTCGTGCGGCGGCCCGCGCACTGCCTTCGCCCGACCAATTGCTGGCGCTGCCGCGCCGACGCCTCGATGAGGCGACATCCAGGCTCGGCCGGGGCCTGTTGGTCTCCACCGAACGTAAGCGTGCAAGGTTTTTTGCCGTAAAGCTGACACCGGCAATGCTGTCGCAGCGCATTGCCGAGGCGCGGCGCACCAACGAACGCAATCTTTTGCGAGCACAAGGGGCATTGCGAACGTTGGCAAGAGCCCGGCGTGCGGAGCTTAACCGAGCGGCGGATCAATTGCCAAAATGTGCCAGGGCATCGCTGCAGCGGCACAAGCAGCAATTGACCATGCTGCAAGGCCGCATCACGATCGAGCCGACGGCACGGCGGCAACGCGTGCAGAGGGATTTGCTGACAGCTTTGACAAGACGCGGCACGCAAGCAGTGGTGCTCAGGCTGGAGCGCCTGCGCGGCCGCGTCGTCCAGGCCGACAGGCTGATGGCAACACTGTCGCACAAGGCCGTCCTGGCGCGCGGCTTTGCGCTGGTGAGGGATGCGGATGGCGCGGTGATCAAGCAGGCTGCCGATGTGGCGTCGGGAATGGCGCTTTCGCTCGAGTTCGCCGACGGCACCGCCGATGCGGTGGCGATCAGCGGCACGGCAAAACCGAAAGCCGTGGCCAAGCCGGCGGCCAAGGCCAAAGAGCCTGGCAATCAGGGATCCCTGTTCTGACACCATGACCGACAATCCGCATCATCTGACAACGCCCTCAGGCAAACCGCGCGCGCGGAATTTCGGCATCGGCTTCGACGGGCGGCCCGGACCGTTCAATGCGATCACCGACGTGCCCGGCGTGGCTGTCGGCTATGCGACGCTGATCTCGGGCGATGGCGCGCTTGTCGTCGGCGGGGGACCAGTGCGCACCGGCGTGACCGCGATCCTGCCCAGGCCGCTCGCCGACCTCGCCACGCCGGTCTTCGCCGGCATCTTCAGCCAGAACGGAAACGGCGAACTGACCGGCTCGCACATCGTCGAGGAAACCGGGGCTTTCAACTTCCCGATCACCATCACCAACACGCATTCCTGCGGTGTTTCACGCGACGGCACGCTGCGCTGGATGCAAAGCGTGCTGCCGGCAGCGCTCGACAGCGGCTGGGGGCTGCCGGTGGCGGCGGAGACCTATGACGGCTTCCTCAACGACATCAACGGTCACCATTTGACGTCAGCGCATGTTGCGCAGGCCCTCGACGGCGCCGCCGGCGGACCGATCGAGGAAGGCAGCGTCGGCGGCGGTACCGGCATGATCACTTTCGGCTTCAAGGCCGGCTCCGGCACCGCATCGCGCATCGTCGAATGGCACGGCCGTGCCTACACCGTCGGCGCCTTCGTGCAGTCTAATTTTGGAAAACGGCGCAATATCACCATTCGCGGCCTGCGCGTCGGGCCGGAACTCGTCGAGCCGGCGGTCCGCGAAGGCACACCGCGTGCTGAAAAGGGCTCGATCATTGCCGTCGTCGCCACCGACGCACCGTTCCTGCCGCATCAGATGAAGCGGCTGGCCCGCCGGGTGCCGCTCGGCGTCGCCATGACCGGCGGCTTCGGCTATCACAGCTCAGGCGACATTTTTATCGCCTTCTCAACCGCCAATGCGAGCGCAGCGCTGGCGCCCTCCGGCCGCATCGCCAGCGCCAATTTTATTCCGGACACCGATATCGATCCGTTTTTCGATGCGGTGATCCAGACCGTGGAGGAAGCAATCCTCAACGCGGTGGTTGCCAACGACGATATGACCGGACGCGACGGAAATTTCGTGCCGGCGCTGCCGAAGGCGTGGCTGAAGGAGAAGTTTGGCTGAAGACAAAAACGCGGGCCAGAAGCCCGCGCTGGAACAACGTCGCCGCTATGCGATCATTCCGCGGCTTTTCCGGGGGGCTGCTGGCTTTCCTCGGCCTCGGCGGCTTCCTCAAGCCGGGATGCGATAAGTTCCTGGATATCGCCGACTTCTTCCTGGATGTCCTCCAGCGGGATGCCGACCTCGGCCGCCTCGGCGGCGCACTCCTTGGCCAGGGTTTCGGCCTGCTTGTCGATCCTTGCCTGGGAGGACTGGCAATGGACCTTTTCGCCGATCCATCCCCGCAAGAATTCGATGGCGTGTTCACTCATACTGCTGTTCCCTGGCGGCAAAGCCGGTTGGTAATCATAAACGTCGACATCCCGCAAAGGATGCATGTCCCCATTCCAGCCGAGTCGCGGTCGGCCGGCAAGCCAATGCCGTCCAAGGTCCACAGAGCCATAGGAAATCGAGGGGTCAAGAGCATTTTCTGATTCTGGAGGAGTCGGTACCGTTGGCTAGGTCACGCCCAGCGCTGCGCCACTGTTTCTATTTGCTTTTTTCCGGTTTCCGAGCCGATTTCCGTCACAATAGATGGCGCAACATACTACACATTCACAGTTGCTTCGAGGTGTGGCCCTCGAGCGCGCGGGTCGAAGCCGCCGCTATATAGTGACATCCTCCTGCAATGTCGACTCCGCTCGCCATGCTGCTTCTTTCCGCCGCGCCGAAGGCTCCGCAACGGACCAAGAGCAAGTGACGATGGACGCGAACGGGGTGGAGCAAGCCTCGGCGGAATCGCTCAGACGGGCACAGCCACCACCGCCGCGCAGTCGCCGGCCTTGACCAGCCCGGGGAAATGCCGCGCCGCCAGCATGCCCGACATTTTTGCCTGGATCTCCTGCGGGGCGATGCCGGTGCGGCCGGTGGAATGGATGCGCGCCAGCACCGCGCCCTTTTCGACGGGTTCACCGAGATCGACCATGGTTTCGATCATGCCGTCATCTTCGGCGAAGGAGAAACAATCGCCCGATGGCATATCCAACCACTGGGTTGAGGTCTTCTCCACCGCACCGGCGACAATGCCGGCGTGGCGCAGCACGTTGAGAATGCCGTGCCGCGCGATCCGCACGGTTTGCGCGCGCGACGTGCCGCCGCCGCCAAGCTCGGTGCTGACGAAGACCTTGCCCATCTCCTCGGCTGCCGTGTCATACATGCCGATGGCGTCGATTTCGATCATGCGCATCGAGAACGGGGCGGCGAAGGCTGCGACCGCGTCGAAGGCTTTCTGTTCCAGCGCCTTGTCGGGCAAGGTGTGCGCGGCGCAGAACGGCACGAAGTCCAGCGTCTTGCCGCCGGAATGGAAGTCGAACACGATGTCGGCGCGGGGGAGCAGCTCACGCTGGAAATAGTCGGCGATCTTTTCGGTCACCGTTCCGTCCGGCCGGCCGGGAAAGCTGCGGTTCATGTTGCCCTTGTCGATCGGCGAGGTGCGCTTGCCGGCACGGAAGGCCGGATAGTTCATTGCCGGCACGATGATCACCGTGCCGCTGACATCTTTCGGGTCGAGCGTGCGGGCGAGATCGTAAAGGGCCAGCGGTCCCTCATACTCATCGCCATGGTTGCCCCCGGTCAGCAGCGCTGCCGGCCCGTTGCCGTTGCGGATGACGCAGATCGGGATCATCACCGAGCCCCACGCGGAATCGTCGCGGCTGTAGGGCAAGCGCAGGAAACCGTGCTGGATGCCGTCGCGGTCGAAATCGACGGTCGGCGCGATCGGCGACGGGCGGGTGCTGGACATCGGGCTCAATCCTTCACCGCCAGCTTACGCGGCACATTGGCCAGGCACTCTACACCGGTTTCGGTGATCAGGATGGACTCGGTGATTTCCAGTCCCATCGTTTCCAGCCACAGGCCGGTCATGAAATGGAAGGTCATGCCGGGCTTGAGTTCGGTGCGGTCGCCGGGACGCAGGCTCATCGTGCGCTCGCCCCAGTCCGGCGGATAGGACAGTCCGATCGAATAGCCGGTGCGGTTGTCCTTGATGATGCCGTATCGCTTGAGGACACCGAAGAAGGCGTTGGCAATGTCCTCGCAGGCGTTGCCGGGTTTCGCCGCGGCCAGCCCCGCTTCCATGCCTTCCAGCGTCGCCTTCTCGGCATCGAGGAATTCCTGCGTCGGCTTGCCGAGGAAGACGGTGCGCGACAGCGGGCAGTGATAGCGATTGTAGCAGCCGGCAATCTCGAAGAAGGTGCCCTCGCCCCGCTTCATCGGTCTGTCATCCCAGGTCAGATGCGGCGCCGAGGCATCGGCACCCGACGGCAGCAGCGGCACGATCGCCGGATAATCACCGCCGATACCGTCGACGCCGCGCGTGCCGGCATCATAGATTTCGGCAACGAGATCGCATTTGCGCATGCCGACCTCGATCTTGTCGAAGATGCGCTGGTGCATCGCTTCGACGATGCGGGCCGCCTTGCGCATATAGTCGATCTCGGTCGGGCTCTTCACCGCACGCTGCCAGTTGACCAGCGCGGTGGCATCGACAAAGCGGGCATTGGGCAAATGCTTCTGCAGCGACGCGAAGGCGGCCGCCGAGAACCAGTAATTGTCCATTTCGACGCCGACTGTCAGCTTGCCCCAGCCGCGATCCGCAAGCACGCTCGCCAAAAAATCCATCGGGTGGCGCTCGGTCGACTGCACATAGTGGTCGGCATAGCCGACGATGTTGTCGTGCGCGAGATAGGCGGTGCGCTTGGCGCCGTTGGCGTCCTGGCCGCGGCCGTACCAGACCGGCTCGCCCGAAGGCGGCACGATAACCGCCTGGTGCACATAGAACGACCAGCCATCATAGCCGGTCAACCAGGCCATATTGGAAGGATCGCTGATAACAAGAAGATCGACGCCCTTCACCTCCATGGCTTTGCGCGTTTTGGCGAGACGATCCGCAAATTCGCCGCGCGAGAACTTCAGGTTCGGTTGCATTGTTCTTGGTCCTCGTTTGTTGGGCCTTGCGGCCGGTATCAGCTTTGAATCCAACTCGTCGTTCTTGTTTGAGAGTGATCTCTGGACAAAACGGAAACTGTTTGTCCGAGAAAACCTGTTCCCACTTTTCCGGATCACGCTTTGGCCAGCATCAGCTTTCGAAAATCGTTCCGGAGTTGGCCACCCTCGCGCGATCTCGAGCGAGCGTGGCGATCGCCGTGTCCTGGACGCCAGTGCCGGTGAGGTCGGCGATGGTGATGTCGCTGGCCGAGCGCCGGCCATGTTTTTCGCCGGCGATGATCTGGCCGAGTTCGGTCACCTCTTCCTCGGCGGCCATCACGCCCGCCGCGATGGCATGGTGCAGCTCACCCAACCGCCTTGTCTGGCGGGCACTGTCGGCGACATAGAGATCGGCCATGCGCAGGATTGCCGGCGCGATCTCGTTCTTATGCTCGGCGTCGGAACCCATCGCGGTGATGTGCTGGCCGGCGGAAACGAATCCCGCCTTGATCAGCGGCTCGGTCGAAGGCGTGGTGGTGACGATGATGTCGGCGCCGGCGACCGCGTTTGCCGCGTCGGATTCAGCGCGCACGACGATGCCGATCTTTTCGCGCAGGGCTCCGGCGGTCGCCTCGGCCTTTGCCGCATCGCGCGCCCAGATGCGCGCCTCGGCAATCGGCCGCACCAGCATGAGGGATTCCAATTGCAATCCGGCCTGGACGCCGGCGCCGAAGATCGCGGCAACGGACGAGTCCTGCCGCGACAGATGTTTGGCGGCGACGGCGCCGGCGGCAGCCGTGCGGACGTCGGTGAGATAGCCATTGTCGAGCAACAGCGCCTCGACTAGGCCGGTCTTGGCCGAAAGCAGCACCATCATGCCGTTGACGCTGGGCAGGCCGAGCTTCGGATTGTCGAAGAAGCCGGGGCTGATCTTGATGGCGAAGCCGTCAATGCCCGGCACATAGGCTGTCTTCACGTCGACCTCGCCGTGGTACTCGGGAATGTCGAGCCGCAGGATCGGCGGCATCGCCACCGGCAGGGTAGCGAGCGCGCGGAAAGCGTTTTCAATGCAGGCGACGGCATCGAGATCGAGTGTCACGATCGCCCGCAACTCTTTCTCGGTAAGGATGGTCATCCGGCTCATGCGGCGCGCTCCGGAGTGGCAAGCTCTGCAAAGGACAGCGTTCTGTCACACCCCCCTCTGTCCTGCCGGACATCTCCCCCGCAAGGGGGGAGATTGGACTTCATCTTTGCCTTCGCCAATCTCAGACGCCGCAAGAAAAGCGGCAGCATCGAAGCTGCCGATCTCCCCCCTTGCGGGGGAGATGTCCGGCAGGACAGAGGGGGGTGTGAAGAAACTCGGCGTGAAAGACGTTTCATCCGGCGCGACCCGCATTTATCGAAGTGTCACCGCAGACGATTTTCCGATGCAGCTCCATATCAATGTTTCGGCCAGAAAGAAGCACAACCACCGGCCCGTTCGCCGTAATCTTGCCGGCGAGCAGTGCGGCGATGCCGACCGCGCCGGCGCCCTCGACGATCTCGCGCTCCTGCGCATAGGCGTGGCGGATGCCGGCGGCGATCTCGTCTTCGCTGAGCAGGACGACATCGTCGAGCAGGTCGCGGCACATGGCGAAGGTCAGCCGGTTGTCGAGGCCGATGCCACCACCGAGCGAATCCGCCAGCGTCGGCAATTCTTCCACCAGCACCGGCTGGCCCGCATCGAGGCTGGCCTTCATCGCCGCGCCACGCGCCATCGAGACACCGACGACTTTTGTCCGGGGGCTGACGCCTTTGATGGCTGTAGCAACCCCTGATGCGAGCCCACCGCCGGAGATCTGGGCCAGAACGAGGGCGGCATCCGGGACCTGCTCGATCATCTCAAGCCCGAGCGTGCCTTGCCCGGCGATAATGTCGGGATGGTCGAAGGGCGGCAGCATAACCAGCCCCTCTTGCGCCACCAGCCGATCGACCTCCTGCTGGGCATCGTCCTGGCTGTCGCCGACGATGCGGACTTCCGCGCCAAGCCGGCGGATCTCGTCGAGCTTGTTGCCGGGCACCAGGCGCGACATGCAGATTACGGCGCGCATGCCCTCAAGCTTCGTCGCATGCGCCAGCGCGCGGCCGTGATTGCCGGTCGAGGCCGCGACCACGCCCCGCGCCTTCTGTTCGGCGTTCAACGAGGCGACGGCGTTCGAGGCGCCACGCAGCTTGAAGCTGCCGGTGGTCTGGCGATGCTCGAGCTTGAGGTGAACGGGGACGCCGAACTGTTCCGAGAGGCTGTGGGACAAGACGGTTGGCGTGCGCTCGACTTTACCAGCGATACGCTCACGGGCGGTACGGATGTCGGTGAGAATGACGGCGGGCATCACGAAACGCCCCCCTCTGGCCTGCCGGCCATCTCCCCCTCAAGGGGGGAGATTAGCGGCTGCAACACCTTCGCCAATTGTCGATGTTGCAGGAAGAGCGGTGACGCATGAACTGCCAATCTCCCCCCTTGAGGGGGAGATAGCCGGCAGGCCAGAGGGGGGTGCTCGCTCACACTGGACATAATCTTACTGAACCAAGGGCAACGTCATCAGCCGCCCGAACTCAGGATGCGGCGCCTCATCCCCGCACAATCTCAGGCAGTTCCAGGCGGTCGCCTGGTTGCTGGTCACCACGGGACGTCCAATAGAATTTTCCATGCCGGTGACCGCGAGGGCGCTACGCAGCGCCGTGCACGACACGAACAGCGCATCGGCGCTGGCGTCGGTCGCTTCACGCGCCAGGTCGACAAGCGTTGCCGGTGCGATGCGTGCCATCTCGCGGTCGTCCTCGAAGCCGAGGCAGGTGAAGCTGACGATCTCGAAGCCGCGCGCGGCGAAATAGGCGGCCATCGGCCTGGATGTCTCGACCGTGTAGGGAGTGAGAATGCTGATCTTGTTTGCGCCCAGAGCACGCAGCCCGCGCACGCCCGCCATCGGCGGTGTGACCACCGGCACGCCGGGCTTTGCGACCTGGATCGCCGCCTCGATCTCGGCATCGCCGATCACCACCGAGGCCGAAGTGCAGGAATAGCAGATGGCATCGAGCTTCTCGTCCGGCAGGATCAGGGCCGCGCCCGCCGTCAGCGCCGGCTGCATCTTGCGCAGGTTTTCAGGCGTCGTCGGGTTGGCATAGGGAATGCGCGCGACATAGACGCCGACCCGCTCGCCCGCCACCATGCGGCGGAAATCCGGTTCGCTGGTATGGTCGGTGGCCAGGATAATCAGGCCGACGCGCCGCTCCAGCGGGCGCGCATCCAGCGCCGACCGTTTCGGGTAGACCTTGATCTCGGGCAAGGGTTTCATCGGCTACCTCTCGATCTTGCCGTAGCGGCGTTCCAGCCAGCGCAGCAGCACGACCGAAAACAGACTGATGACCAGGAAGAAAGCACCGACCAGGGTGATCGGCTCGATATAGCGATAGTAGGTGTTGGCGACGCTTTTGGCCTGGTTCATCAGTTCCAGCACGGTGATTGCCGACAGCAGCGGCGTTTCCTTGAACATGGCGATGAAGTAATTGGCGAGCGCCGGTATCATCGGCGGGATAGCCTGCGGAATGATGATGTTGGTCCAGGTCTGCGTGGCGCTCAGATTGCACGCCTTGGCCGCTTCCCACTGGCCGCGCGGCACATTGTCGATGCCGGCGCGATAAACTTCCGCCGTGTAGGTGCCGTAGTGCAGCCCGAGCCCGATGACACCGGCGACCAGCGGCGGCAGCAGGATGCCGATGTCGGGCAGCACGTAGAAAATGAAATAGAGCTGCACCAGCAATGGCGTGCCGCGGATGAACTCTGCGAGGAAGCCGACCGTGCGCGACAGCGCTTTGTTGGGCGAGCGGCGCGCAAGCGCAATGCCAAGCCCGACGATCGCCGCCAGCACCGAGCCGAGCAGCGTCGCCAGGATGGTGATCTTCACCCCCTGGATCAGCGTCGGCATGATTTCCCAGACGAAGTTCCAATCCCACTCCATCAGCAAGCCCAATTTGTCAGAAGGGAATTGGCCATCAGGCACGCACCCCATCGAGGCCGCGCGCCATGCGTCGTTCCAGCGAGCGCACGCCCCACGAGATGAGCAGGGCGAGGACGAAATAGATGATCAGGATGGTGGTGAACGGCACCAGGGTGTTGCCGGTCTGGGCGCGCACCACCTGCGCCTGGAAGGTCAGGTCGGTGAGCGAGATCAGCGACACCACGGCGGTCGCCTTGAGCAATTCGATGGCATTGTTGCCAAAAGTCGGCAGCATCACCAGCAGCGCCTGCGGCAGGATGATGTGGCGCATGCCTTGCCAGCGGCCGAGATTGAGCGCTGTGCAGGCCTCATACTGTTCGCGGCCGATCGACTGGATGGCGCCACGCACCACTTCGGCGGCATAGGCGCCGACATTGAGGCCGAGCGCCAGCACGCCGGCCTGCAACGGGGTCAGCGAAATGCCGATGAAGGGCAGCACGAAATAGGCCCAGAACAACTGCACGAAGATCGAGGTGCCGCGGAAGAATTCGATGTAGGCGGTAGCCAGCGCGCGCAGCACGAAGAAACGCGACAGCCGCCCCATTCCGGCAAGAAAGGCCATGAACAGCGCAAGCACCGACCCCATCAGCGTCAGCTCGATGGTGACAAGCGCTCCCTGCAATATCAGGCCGAAATAGCCGGACCACTGGGTCATCTAATGTACTGTTCCACCTGGACGTTTGGTCGAAGCCCCCTCACCCGGCCTCCGCTACGCTCGGCCGACCTCTCCCCGGCGGGGAGAGGAGACCACCAGCGTCGGCGCCAGCCTCTTCTCCCCAGCCGGGAGAAGGTGGCCCGAAGGGCCGGATGAAGGGGTCTTCCTTACTTCACTTCGCCGCGCAGAGCTTGTCGCGGCTGGTCGACATCGCGGCCGCCGCCGAGAAGCCGTAGGGCTCGATGATCTTGGCGAACTCGCCTGATTTCTTCATCTTGGCCAGTTCTACGTCGAAGGCGTCGCGCAGTGCCTCGTCGCCCTTCTTGAAGGCGGCGCCGTCGCAATAGACCGGTGCGCCCTGCACCGGAGCGATGACTTCGAGGTTCGGATCGTTGGCCTTCTTGACCAGATCATTGATCGACAGGACGGGCAGCGAATAAGCGTCGATGCGGCCATCCTGAAGCATCTTCACGCCGCTCTGGCCATCCGGCACGACGATGACGCGATCGCGTGGCACGCCGGCATTGAGGGCGAGCTTCTCCTCAGTGCCGCCGCCCGGCGCACCGATGGTCGCAGTCGTATCCTTGGCGACATCCTCATAGCTCTTGAAGCCCTTCGGATTGCCCTTCTTCACCAACATCGCCTCGGCATCGCAAAGCACCGGCTCGGAATAGACGACGGCGGCGCAGCGTTCCGGCTTCATGAACAGGCCGGCGGTGACGACATCGAAGCGACCGGCCTGCAGGCCAGGGATCATGGCGCCATATTCGGAGATCGAAGCGGCGACGTCGGCGACGCCGAGCCGCTTGAATATCTCGCGGGCCACATCAGGCGCGGCACCCGAAACCTTGCCGTCGGCGGCGACCGCCGTATAGGGCGGCTCGTTGGCGATGGCGAGGCGGGCGAAACCTTGCGCCTTGAGCTGTTCGAGCTTGCTGTCATCGGCCGAACCCACGTTCGAGGCGGCCAGCACCGCCGCCAACGCAAGGCTGGCGACGCCAGCCAGAATGCCAAGTTTTTTCATTGTTCCCAACTCCTTGTTTCTTGTCTTGCTTTGTTACGAGGCGGCTCTCGCCACCTCGGGACGACTTCGTCGCCTTGGGCATTGCGGTCAGACGCGATGTCCGGCCGCGATGATCTTCTTCAGGAAGCCTTGCGTGCGCTCCTGCTTGGGATTGCGGAAAATCTCGTCGGGCTTGCCCTCCTCGACGATCCTGCCACGATCGAAGAACAGCACCCGGTCGGCGAAATCATGGGCAAAGCCCATCTCGTGGGTGACCAGCAGCATGGTCATGTCGGTCTCGGCGGCAAGCTTGCGCATGACGTTCATCACCTCCTCGACCAGCTCCGGATCGAGCGCCGACGTCACCTCGTCGAACAGCATGATCTTTGGCGACAGCGCCAGCGCCCGGGCGATCGCCACGCGCTGCTTCTGCCCGCCGGAAAGCTGTGCCGGCATGCTTTTCGCCTTGTCGGCCATGCCGACCATCTCGAGCAGTTCCATCGCCCGCTTTTCGGCGGCCGCACGCGGCGTGCCCTTGGTCAGCATCGGCGCCAGCGTGACATTGTCCATGACGCATTTGTGCGGAAACAGGTTGAACAGCTGGAAGACCATGCCGATCTTCTGGCGCATCCTTGTCAGGTGTCGCTCATCGGCGGGCAGCAACTGGCCGTTGCGTTCCATGTGATAGAGCTGCTCACCGTCGATCTGGATATGACCGCCATCGATGCGCTCCAGCGTCATCAGGATGCGCAGGATTGTCGTCTTGCCCGAGCCCGACGGGCCGATCAGTGCCAGCTTTTCGCCAGGCATGACCTGCATCGACAGGCCGTCCAGCACTTTGAAAGTGCCGAAGCTTTTTGAAATGGCGTCGATCTTGATGATGGGCGTGGGCACTGCAGTTCCCCGTCCTGGAGAGGTCTATGCTCTTAACGATGCGGAACGCGCCAAATCATGTCAATTGAGAAAATAATATCATGACAATTATTTCTGATTCCGCACAATTTCCGAGCAACCCCAGCCTAGATAGCGAGCAGCAGGTGTTCCGGATCGCCAAGCAGCAGCTTGGTGACAACGCCGAGGCCGGCGCGCAGTTCCCCCTCGGTGGTCGAACCCAGCGAGATACGCACCGCCGGATGCCACGGCGCAGCCGAAATACGGAAGGACGTGCCGGGTGCAATCGCCACACCCTGCAGGCGGGCCTGGGCGACAAAGCTTTCCTCGGCGCGGTCGGCCGGCAGTTGCAGCCAGACATGCAGCCCGTCTCGCCGGGCGCGATAGCCGACCCCCGCCAGCACTTGCGCTGCAATATCCTGCCGGCGCCGCAAAGCCGCGCGCTGCCAGTGGACAAGCTCCATCGCCGTCCCGTCGGTCACCCATTTTGTGGCGATCTCGGCCACCAGCGGCGTCGCCATCCAGTTCGAAACCAGATGCCGGTTGGCGACGGCGGCGACATAGCGGTCGGGTGCGACGAGATAGCCGATGCGCAGCCCGGGCACGGTGATCTTGGTGAAGGAGGTGACGTAGAGCGTGCGCTCCGGCGCGAACGCGGCAACCGGCGGCGGCCGGTCTTCGACCAGCGGACCGAGCACATCGTTCTCGATGATAGCGATGTCGTGCTTGCGCGCAACCGCCGCGATCTGCTCGCGCCGCGCCGCATCCATCAACGTCGCCGTCGGGTTGATCACCGAGGGCTGCACGAAGACCGCGCGGATGTCGGAAAGCCGGCAGGCTTCGTCCAGCGCTTCCGGGATCAGGCCGTTGTCGTCGATCGGCAGGCCTTCCAGGTTGAAGCCGAGATAGCGTGCCAACGGCACCAGCGTATGGTGGCCGATCGCCTCGGTGGCGACCGTCGAGCCCGGCGGGGCGACACTCATCAGCGCTACCGTCATGCCGGCGGTGGCGCCGTTGGTCAGGCTGATGTTCTGCGCGGAGGTGTCGAGACCGCACAGTTTCAGCCATTCGACCGCCACCGCGCGGTGGCGCGGAAACACCATGTTGGGCCGAAACGACAGTGCCGAACTCGACGGCAGGTTCTCGGCCAGCCAGCCCAGCGCCTGCTTCAGCCGCTCCAGATGCATCGGCTCGCAGACCGGCTTCAGGATCGACAGATCGATGACTTCGCCGAGCCGCTCCGGCAGATAGGGCGGTTCCGGCTCGCGGCGCTGCGTCTGGACGAAGCTGCCGCGGCCGATCTCGCCCGAAATCAGCCCGCGGCGGATCAATTCCTCATAGGCGCGGCTCACCGTCTGCACAGAAAGCTTGAGGTCGTCGGCCAGACGTCGATGGGTCGGCAGCCGCGCGCCATTGGCGAGGCGCCCGTCATGGATGGCGCGCGCGAACTGGTCGGCCAGCGATTGATAGGCCGGGCGCCGGATGAGCGCGGGATCGGGTTGCCACAATGTCATGACTTATTAGAGATCGAAATCAGTGCAATTGACAATCGAAATAATGCGCCGTCATGGTACTCGGACGAAAAGTGAGCTCTGATGACATCCGCGAAACTCGACCCGATCGACCTGAAAATCCTCGACGCCATCCAGCGCGACGGACGCATCACCAAGTTGGCGCTGGCCGAGCAGGTCGGCCTGTCGCCGACGCCGTGCTGGATGCGGCTGCGCAAGCTGGAGAAGGCCGGCATCGTCTCGGGCTATCACGCCAGGATCGCCATGCGCGTCGTCGCACCCGTTGCCACCGTCCTGATGGAGGTGACGCTGGCAAACCACCGCCAGGCCGATTTCGACCGCTTCGAGCGCGTCATCCGCGATGTTCCCGAGATCGTCGCCTGCTGGTCTGTCGGCGGCGGCGTCGACTATGTGGTGAAGGTGATGGCGCGCGACATCGACGCCTATCAGCGGCTGGTCGATGGCTTGCTCGAACGGGAAATCGGCATCGACCGCTACTTCACCTACATCGTCACCAAGACGGTGAAGGACGAGATCGCGCTGCCCATAGCCGACCTGCTGCCGGCGTCGGCTTAAGGCGGAGAGATCATCTGTCGGGGCGGGACAAAAGAGAGAGTCTCTCTCCTTCGAGGCATCCAAACAGCCTCTCTATCTGCATCGGGCGGATAGTCTTCCCGCATCAGTCCGAACCGGGAGGTCTCGACCATGTCCGCGCATTTCGCCCGCTCGCATCGCCATGAAGCGCTCGACCGCCTGACCGACCGCCGGTTGCTGCGCGAACTCGCCTATGTCGATGGCCACTGGACCGCGAGCGAAGCCGCCGAGAGCTTCGAGGTCACCGATCCGGCCACCGGCGCCACTGTTGCTTTCGTCGCCGCGCTGGATGGCCGGCAGACGACAAGGGCGATCGATGCCGCCGCGCGCGCCTTTCCGGCCTGGCGGGCGCTGTTACCGCAGGAGCGCTCGAAAATCCTGCGAAAATGGTTCGAGTTGATCATCGGCGCCAAGGATGATCTGGCTCTGTTGATGACGCTGGAACAGGGCAAGCCGCTGCAGGAATCGCTGGGCGAGATCGACTACGCCGCCTCTTTCATCGAGTGGTATGCCGAGGAAGCAAAACGCCTGAACGCCGAGAGCGTCACCAGCCATCTGCCGAACGCCGAAATGATCGTGCGGCGCGAGCCGCTTGGTGTCGTCGGCGTCGTCACGCCGTGGAATTTTCCGTCGGCGATGCTGACCCGCAAGGCGGCCGCCGCCCTTGCCGCCGGCTGCACCATCATTGCGCATCCGTCCTCGGAAACGCCGCTGTCGGCGCTGGCGCTGGCCGAGCTCGGCGAACGCGCCGGCCTGTCCGCCGGCGTCTTCAACGTTATCACCGGCAAGGCTTCGACCATCGTCGGGCGGATGTGCGAAGATCCGCGCGTCCGAGCCATGAGTTTCACCGGGTCGACCGAGATCGGCAGGCTGATCGCCGCGCAAAGTGCGCCGACCATGAAAAGGCTGGTGATGGAGCTAGGCGGCCACGCGCCGCTGATCGTCTTTGCCGATGCCGATCTGGACAAGGCGGTTGATATCGCCATCGACGCCAAATTCGCCACGTCGGGCCAAGACTGCCTCGCCGCCAACCGCATTTACGTCCAGCGTCCGATCTACGATCGGTTCTGTGCCGCCTTCGCCAAGCGCATCGAGACGTTGCGGACCGGCAATGGCCTTGCTGATAGCACCGACATCGGCCCGCTGATGCACGAGCGTGCCGTCAAGAAGGTCGAGGAACAGGTCGCCGATGCCGTCGCTCACGGCGCGCGCTGCCTCACCGGGGGCAAGCGGCACCAGGCTGGCCCGCTGTTCTACCAGCCGACGCTGCTGGCCGATGTCAGCGATGAAGCGCTGATTATGCGCGAAGAAACGTTTGGGCCGGTTGCCGCCGTGACGCCGTTCGACAGCGAGGACGAAGTGATCGCCCGCGCCAATGCCACCGAATATGGCCTCGTCGCCTATGTCGTGACCGAGAATGGTGGCCGGCAGCAGCGCATGGGCCGCGCCCTCGATTACGGCATGGTCGCCATCAACCGCGTCAAGATCACCGGCGCGCCGATCCCGTTCGGCGGCGTCAAACAATCCGGCATCGGCCGCGAAGGTTCGCGCCACGGGCTCGAAGCTTTCACCGATCTCAAATATCTCTGCCTGGATGTAGCCTAAGATGTGCCGATATTCAGGTGATGCCGGCCTGCAAATGCCTGGCTTCTGCGCTTCCGGTGCTCACGTACTTGAGTACGCTGCGCTCCGGTTCTCGAAACCCGTCATTTTCGGCTCGGCCTGACCTGAATCTCGACACACCTTAAGTCGCGACAGATTTTCTCAAGGAGTCAAAAGAATGCTCGACCAGTCCAACGAACTCGCCGCCTGGGATCGCGACCACTTCTTCCATCCCTCGACGCATATGGGCACGCATGCGCGGGGCGAAAGCCCGACGCGTATCATGGCCGGCGGCGAAGGCGTCACCGTCTGGGACAACAATGGCAGGAAGAGCCTCGATGCCTTCGCCGGCCTCTATTGCGTCAATGTCGGCTACGGCCGCCAGAAGATCGCCGATGCCATCGCCGCCCAGGCGAAGAACCTCGCCTATTACCACGCCTATGTCGGCCATGGCACCGAGGCCTCGATCACGCTGGCCAAAATGATCATCGACCGTGCGCCGGAGGGCATGTCGCGGGTCTATTTCGGCCTCTCCGGTTCGGATGCCAACGAAACCAACATCAAGCTGATCTGGTACTACAATAACGTGCTGGGCCGGCCGGAGAAGAAGAAGATCATTTCGCGCTGGCGCGGCTATCACGGCTCGGGCGTGATGACCGGTTCGCTGACCGGGCTCGACCTGTTCCACAACGCCTTCGACCTGCCGCGCGCGCCGATCCTGCACACCGAGGCGCCCTACTACTTCCGCCGCGCCGACCGCTCGATGAGCGAGGAGCAATTTTCGCAGCATTGCGCCGACAAGCTCGAGGAGATGATCCTGGCTGAGGGCCCGGAAACGGTCGCTGCCTTCATCGGCGAGCCGATCCTGGGCACCGGCGGCATCGTGCCGCCGCCGGCCTTCTATTGGGAAAAGATCCAGGCGGTGCTGAAGAAGTATGATGTGCTGCTGGTCGCCGACGAAGTCGTGACCGGTTTCGGCCGTCTGGGCACCATGTTCGGCTCCGACCATTACGGCATTAGGCCGGACCTGATCACCATCGCCAAGGGCCTGACCTCGGCCTATGCGCCGCTGTCGGGCGTCATCGTCGCCGACAAGATGTGGCAAGTGCTGGTTGAGGGCTCCGACAAGCTCGGCTCGCTCGGCCATGGCTGGACCTATTCGGCGCATCCGATCTGCGTCGCCGCCGGCGTCGCCAATCTCGAACTGATCGACGAGATGGATCTTGTGACCAATGCCCGCGCGACCGGCGCCTATTTCCGCGCCGAACTGGCCAAGGCGGTCGGCGGCCACAGGAATGTCGGCGACGTGCGCGGCGACGGCATGCTGGCGGCGGTGGAGTTCGTCTCCGACAAGGACGACCGGGTGTTCTTCGACGCTTCGCTCAAGATCGGGCCGCAGGTGGCGACGGCGCTTGCCGCAAGCGGCGTCATCGGCCGCGCCATGCCGCAGGGCGACATTCTGGGCTTTGCGCCGCCGCTCTGCCTGACCCGCGAGGAAGCCGACATCGTCGTGTCGAAGACAGCCGATGCGGTGAAAAACGTGTTTGCCGATCTCTGAGAGTGACTATGAATGCCATGACCAGGACCCTCCCCGCCACCATGGCCGCCGTGCTGCTTACCGGGCACGGCGGACCGGAAAAACTCGTCTACCGCAGCGACGTGAAAGTGCCCTCGCCCGCTCCCGGTGAAGTGCTGGTCAAGGTCAGCGCTTGCGGGATGAACAACACCGATGTCTGGGTGCGCCAGGGCGCCTATGGCACGGAGGAGGACGCTGCCGCCGTGTCGACATGGCGCCGCCAGGGCAACACGCTTGTTTTCCCGCGCATCCAGGGCACGGACACCGTCGGTATCGTCGCCGCTGTCGGCGAAGGAGTGTCGCCGGACCGTATCGGCGAACGGGTGATGGTCGATTTCTCGATCTACAATCGCGACGACGATTCGCTCGCCGACATCGACTATATGGGCCACGGCCGCGATGGCGGTTACGCTGAATACCAGGCGGTGCCGGCCGAGAACGCTCATGTCATCGACACCGACATGAGCGATGTCGAACTCGCCACCTTCTGCTGCGCCTATCTGACGGGCGAGCAGATGCTGGAGCGCGCCGCGCTCAAGGCCGGCGAGCGCGTGCTGGTCACCGGCGCCTCGGGCGGCGTCGGCTCCGGCATCGTGCAATTGGCACGGGCGCGCGGCGCCATCCCCTATGCCGTCGTCGGCAAGGGCAAGGAGCAGGCGGTGCGCGACATCGGCGCAGAGGCTGTCATCACCCGTGGCGTTGCCGACCTGCCGCATGCCGTGAACGAGGCGACCGGAGGCCAGCCGATCGACGTTGTCGCCGACCTCGTTGGCGGTGCCATCTTCAATGACCTCCTGCGTATTCTCAGGCCCGAGGGCCGCTACACCACGGCTGGCGCAATCGCCGGCCCGGTCGTGCAGCTCGATCTCAGGACCATGTACCTGAAGCAATTGCAGTTGCATGGCTCGAGCCAAGGCACGCGCGCGGATTTCCGCCGCATCGTCGGGCACATCGAGGCGAAAAAGATCCGGCCGCTGGTCGGCGGCGTCTACAAGCTCTCCGATTTCCACCATGCGCAAGCGGATTTCATCGCCAAGGATTTCGTCGGCAAGCTGGTGGTGGTGCCGGATGCCATGTGGGGTTCGGCTATCTGAACGACCGATGTCTCAACCCTGCTGGGCCGCCCGCAGCAGCATGCCGAACAGGTCGCGCGGCTCGTCGGGGTCGGCCAGCATGTCGAGTTCCTGATAGAGGCCGGTCGAGCGCAGTTGATCCCTGACGTAACGCAGTGCCGAAAAATCCTCGATGGCGAAACCGACCGAATCAAACAGCGTGATCTGCCCGGGATCGCGCCGGCCTTGCACGGCGCCTGACATCACCTGCCACAGCTCGGTCACCTTGTGATCTGGTGCAAGCTGCTGGATCTCGCCCTCGATGCGGGTCTGCGGCGGATATTCGACGAAGATGTCGGAGCGCAGCAGGATATCGCGGTGCAGTTCGGTCTTGCCGGGACAGTCGCCACCGACGGCGTTGATGTGCACGCCGGAGCCGACCATGTTGTCGGTGAGGATGGTGGCGCACTGCTTGTCGGCGGTGACGGTGGTGATGATGTCGGCCCCTTCTACCGCCTCTTGCGCGGTGCCGCAGGCGACCATGTCGAAGCCGAGGCCGGCCAGATTGCGGATGCATTTTTCGGTGGCCTTGCGATCGATGTCGTAAAGCCTCAGCCTGTCGACGCCGAGCAGCGCCTTGAAGGCTACCGCCTGGAATTCGGCCTGAGCGCCGTTGCCGATCAGCGCCATGCAGTCGGAGCCAGTCGGCGCCAGGTACTTGGCGGCCAGGGCCGACATCGCCGCCGTGCGCAGCGCGGTCAGGATGGTCATTTCCGACAGCAATACGGGGTAGCCATTGTGGACATCGGCGAGCATGCCGAAGGCGGTCACCGTCTGGCGGCCCTCGCGCATGTTCTTGGGGTGCCCGTTGACATATTTGAAGCCATAGACCTCGCCGTCGCTGGTCGGCATCAGCTCGATGACGCCTTCGGCGCTGTGCGAGGCGACGCGCGGCGTCTTGTCGAACAGTTCCCAGCGGCGGAAATCGTCCTCGATGTAGCCTGAGAGTTCGACGAGGAAGCGCTCGACGCCGATCTTCAGCACCAGCTTCATCATGTGGTCGACGCTGACGAAGGGGACGATGTTGAGATTGGGAATCATTTTTTCTTGTCCTTGCCGCATGCAGCCGGTCAGTCCTGGCGATGCGCGTTGTGCGTCTTCATCATCGTTGCCAGCGCAGGGTCATTTTGCTCCAGCGCCCTGATGGCTCCGCCTGTGTCGTAGAGGCGCTCATCCTGACCCATCTTGAACTTGGCCTCGAGCCGATCGATCGGCAGGTCAAACCCTATGACACCAGGTATGCGCCGCTCCATGCCGCCAGGGCCGAGCTCGCGCATGCGCCAGCGATCCTCGCGATCTTTCTCCAGCACGTCGACAAGCTGCAAGAGATGCCGGGCGGTGGCATGATCGTCGAGCGGAACCGGATGCCCATGGCAATGCACGACAGCAAAATTCCAGGTCGGCGCGCTGTCGCGCACCGGGTTGCGCGGATACCAGGACGGCGAGATGTAGCCATGCGGGCCGTGGAAGATAGCGACCGTCTCCCTGCCTTCGCTGATCAAGGTGCTGTGCGGATTGGCCCTGGCGAGATGCGAGACCAGCGTTCCGTTTTCACCACGCGCGCGATCGAGCACGAAGGGAAGATGCGAGACGACAAGGCCCTGCGGTCCCGCTGTCACCACCGTCGCGAAGGCCGCAGCCTCGATCAGGCCGAACACCTCGTCCGACGACAGCGGCGCAAATTCAGGCTTGGTATACATCAGGTCAGCTTCGCTGAGCGCGAACCGCCGGGATCAGGCCTTGCGGGCGAACCAGCAGTACCGCGATGACCCCCGACAGCACGATGGCATCGCGGTAGGGCGCGATCGCTCCCGGAAGCGTCGCCTGCAACAAAACCTCGATGATGCCGAGCAGAAAACCGCCGGCGACAGCACCGGGCAAGCTGCCGAGCCCGCCGACGACGGCGGCGATGAAGGCCTTCAGCACCGGCGTAAAGCCCATCAGCGGATCGACTGAGGCACGCTGCGCCACCCACAGCATGGCCGCCAGCCCGGCAAGCAGGCCGGAGAGCAGGAAGGCGGTGGCGATGATGCGGCTGGCCGGAATGCCCATCAGGCGCACGACGTCGAAATCTTCCGCCGCGGCGCGCATCGCCGTGCCGGTCACCGAGCGGCGAAGGAAGACTTCCAGCGCAATCAGCGCCAGTGCGGAGACGACGATGGAGATGCTGGGACCGACGCCGATGGTGAAATCGCCGAAGGAGAAGGCGCCGGTCATCCAACCGGGCATGGCGACAGCTTGCGGCCGCGCCGAAATGCCGTTCTGGAATACGACCTTCAACAGGCTGGAGACGGCAAAGCTGGTCAACAGCAGGCTGGTGACGCTGGCGCCGCGCATCGGCCTGAAGGCGATACGCTCCATGGCGACAGCGGCGAGCGCGCCGCAGGAGACGGCGACAAGCACGGCTACCGGGAAGGGAAAGCCGAGCACCAGCGAGGCCAGAAGCGCGTAGCCCGACAGCGTCATCAGCTCGCCATGGGCGAAGTTGATGAGGCCGACGATGGAAAAGACGATCGCCAGCCCGAGCGCCAGCAGCGCATAGACGCCGCCGAGGCTCACCGCATTGATGATCTGCTGCGCGATCATGCTTCTCAAGCTCCCAAATAGGCCTGGCGGACGAGGTCCGAGGAGGCGAGTTCTTTTGCCGTGCCGGCCAGCACCACTTCGCCATTGGCGAGCACGACGGCGCGGTCGGCGATTTCGAGCGCCAGCGCCACATTCTGTTCGACCAGAAGGATGGTCAGGCCCTTGCGGCGCAGTTCGGCGATCAGGTCGAAGACGGTGTCGATCAGTTGCGGGGCAAGGCCGAGCGAGGGCTCGTCGAGCAGGATCATGCGCGGCTTGCCCATCAGCGCGCGGGCGATGGCCAGCATCTGCTGTTCGCCGCCCGACAGATTGCCGCCCTTGACGCGATGGTAGCGGCGCAGGATCGGGAACAACTCCAGCATCTCCTCCTCGCGCAGCCTTGCCTCGGCCGCCGGCTGATGCACCGCGCCGCCGAGACGCAGATTGTCGGCCACCGTCAGGCTGGCGAAGATACGGCGGCCTTCGGGAACCAGCGCGACGCCCTTGCGGGCTATCGCCTCCGGCGCCAGGCCGGTGATGTCGACACCGTCGAAGACCACCTTGCCGGATGCCGCCGGCACCAGCCCGGCGACGGCGCCGAGCGTCGAGCTCTTGCCGGCGCCGTTGGCGCCGACCAGCGCGATGATCTCGCCGCTGCCGACGGTGAGGTCGACGCGGCGCACCGCCTCGACCTCGCCGTACCGGATTTTCAGGGCTTCGACGCTCAGCATGACATCACGGCGCGGGAACGTCGGCAGCGTCGGGGATCAGTGTCTGGACATGCTTGCCCTCGCCGCCCTCGTAGCGCATCAGCGCCACTGGCCGCAACGGCATGCGATCGGTGCCGGCATAGGTGATCTTGCCGGTGATGCCTTCGAAATCCTTGAGGCCGGCGATGGCGTCGCGGATCGCCTTCGGGTCGTCGGAGCCGGCCGTCTTGACCGCCTGGTCGAGGATCAGGCCGATCTCGTAGCCATTGACCTCATAGGTCGATTCCGGTGCGTGGCCGGCATATTTGGTGAAGGCGGCGTTGAAGGCCTCTAGCTTGCTGCCCGGCTCGGCATAGCCGGCCGCGGTGTAGACGACGCCGTCGACCAATTTGCCGAGCGCCTTGATGGTCGGCGTGCCGATGGCATCGGCGCCATAGACCGGGATGGTGACGCCGGCGCCGCGCAATTGCTGGATGAAGGCCGGGAAATCCGGCTCGTAGGCCGCCGTCATGATCAGGTCGGGCTTGTCGGCCAGGCCCTTGATGTTGGTGATCTCGGCGGAAAAGTCGGGCTGGCCCATGCTGAAGGTGCCGCGGCCGACAATGGCGCCGCCCTTCTTCTCGAACACTTTGCCGAAATATTCCGGCAGATTGGCGGTGTAGGTGGAGTCCGGCGAGGTCAGCAGGAACACCTTCTTCTTGCCTTCGGAGACGGCAAAGTCGGCGACCGCCGTCGCCTGCACATTGTCGGCCGGATAGGTGCCGAACATGACGTCGCCGACCGCGCCGGTCAGCACCGGGGCGGAGCCGCACAGCGTCAGGGTCGGAATGCCGAGCGGCTGGGTGAGCTGGCCGGCGGAAATCGAGGGATCGGCATCGCACGGCGTGATCATGATCTTGGCGCCGGCGTCGATCAGCTCCTGGGCGACGGTGGCGGTCTGCGCGGTATCGGAGCGCGTGTCCTTGATCAAAAGCTTGACGGTGTATTTGCCGCCGAGCCCGCCCTTGGCGTTGAGTTCGTCGAGCGACATGCGCAGGCCGGCAAGTGCCGGCTGGTCGTAAGGGGCAAGGCCGCCGGTCTGCGCGGTCGCGGCACCGATGATGATCTCCTCGGCGCTGGCCGTCGAAATGGCGGCGATGCCGAACACGGCAGCGCACAGGGCGGCGCGATGGAGGCGATAGAGGCTTGGCATGTCGGTTCTCCTTCTGGATTTTTATGATTGGTTGTCGTTGCAGGTCATGCGGTCTGGTTTTCAGCTGTTGCGGTCTTGGCACGCGCCGTGCGGCTGCCGAGATAGGCGGCGATCACGGCGGGGTTCTTCTGGACGTCGCCGGGCGTGCCGTCAGCGATGACGCGGCCATGATCGATGACGACGATGCGCTCGCACAAATTCATCACCAGCCGCATGTCGTGTTCGATCAGCACGACGCCGATGCGGCGCTCCGCGCGAACCGTCGATAGAATCGAGACCAGTTCGGCGGTCTCGACGGCGTTCATGCCGGCGGCCGGCTCGTCGAGCAGCAGGAAGCGTGGCCTCAACACCAGGGCGCGTGCCACTTCGAGCCGGCGGCGCTGGCCATAGGCAAGCCTGGCGGCCGGCTGATCGGCAAATCTCTCCAGCCCCATGCGCGCAAGCTCGCTCATCGCCGCCGCCTCGGCATGGCCGAGATCAGGTTCCACCTGGCGTGCTGCGACAACGACATTTTCGAGCACCGTCATGTGCGGAAAAACGCGGATGTTCTGGAAGGTGCGGGCAACGCCGGAGCGGGCGAAGCGAAAGGCCGAAGCCTGCCGCACCGCGCCGCCGACAGACACCGTGCCGGCACTTGGCTTGATATCACCGGCCAGCATGTTGAGCAGCGTGGTCTTGCCGGCGCCATTGGGACCGATAATGCCGGTGATGCTGTCTGTCCCGAAGCTCAAACTGACGTCATCGACGGCAACGACGCCGGCATAGCGGCGCGACAGATGGTCGGCGGTGAGCCGGTCACTCTCGACATGCTGCGGAGGTGCCGCCGAAGCCGTCACGGCCTGGCGTCCCGGCCGGCGCAAAAGGTTGAGCTCACGCTCGCCGAACAGACCGGTCGGGCGCCGCCAGATGACCAGGATCATGGCGATGGCCAGCACGCCCTGGGTCAAGCCGAACAGGACAGGCAGATGCAGGCCGAGCACCTCGCCGCCGCCCTCGAAGCGGCGCACCACTTCGACCAAAACGATGGTGACGATGACGCCGGCGAAAGCGCCGAGCGACGAGGTCATGCCGCCGACGATCAGCATGGCGAGCATGGTGAAGCCGAGGTCGAAATAGAAATCGCGCGGCGAAAACGCGCCAAGGAATTGCGCCATCATGGCGCCGGCGGCCATGGCGGCGACGACGCCCGCCACCCAGGCGGCCAGACGCGCCGTGCGCTGGTCGACGCCGACGGCGGCCGCACCACGCTCGTCATTGGCGGCGGCGCGGGTGGCAAGGCCGAAGGAGGTTTCGCGAAACAACCTCGCCGCCACCAGCGCCACCGAAGCGACAGCGGCAGCCGTCCACAGCCCGACCTCGCGCGGCACGCCGTAAAATGGCTGGCTGCCGCGGGTGATTTCGCGTCCGGCGACCAGCAGCGTGTAGACGATGATCAGCATGGCAAGCGTTGCGATCGAAGCGCTCGATCCGGAAAGCCTGAGCAGCGGCGTGCCGGTCAACAGGCCGACGATGACCGCGAGAGCAAGGACGACGGCCAGCGCCGCGACAAAGGAGAGTTGATGGCCTGCGAGGAATTGCGGCAGGTCGCGCAGCGCCGTTCGCTGCAATGCGGTCGGCATGGTGAGGATGCCCGTAGCGTAGGCGCCGAGGCCGACAAAGGCGGCCTGGCCGAACGAGACGATGCCGCTGTTGCCGGAGAATATCTGCAGGCCAAGCACCGCCGTCAGCATGATCGCTGCATAGGTGACCACACGTTGCATGGCGGCGCTGCCGAAGACAAAGGCGGCAAGCGCCACCAGCAGCAGCACCGCGACCATGCACAGGGCATCGGCGGTGGCGTTGCGAAACGCGGCCGGCATGAGGCCGCGTGAGTTGCTCTCGCTCATCGTCGGCGACGCCATCACGCGGCCCTGAAGCGATCGGGCGAAAACGGCGCCAGGATCGGCTGTGCTCCCTCGGTGACCAGCCTGGCCACGGCCTCGCCGACGGCTGGACCGGTCTTAAAGCCGTGGCCGGAGGATCCGGCAGAAACGACCAGCCCTTCGACCCCAGGCATGGCGCCGATGACAGGCAGATCGTCGGGGCTCATGTCGTAGAGCCCGGCATAGCCGGGGCGGATGCCAAGTTCGGCCATGGCCGGCAAGCGGGTGGCGAAGGTCTCCAGGATCTCGACCGATTCAGCTTCCTCGACACCTTCCATGTAGTTGTCGGGATTTTCGACAAGGCGCGGACGGCCTGCATGCTCATGGCGCAGGCCGGTGCCGCCGCCGGCCCAGGTGCCGGCCAGGATGACGCCGTCATTGTCGGGCCGTGCATAGTTGCAGGAAATGTCGTCGCACCAGGCGAACGGCATGACCTGCCTTGCCTTGCCGGCAGCGTCCAGCACGGCCATCGGATGGCGCTCGACATGCAATGGCAGATCCAGGCCCACTGTCGCCAGCAGCCGGCGCGTCCATGGCCCGGCGGCCAGGACGACGGTACCGGCTTCCAGCACCGTTCCATCGGTCAAGGTGACGCCGGTGATGCGGTCGCCCTGCCGCTGGAGGCTCTCGACCAACGTGTTCTGCATGATCCCAGCACCGTTGGCGCGGGCGGCACGGGCGATGGCGTTGGTGGCGCCGAAGGCATCGGCGTAGCCATATTCCGGCTCCCACAGCGCCATTGCGACATTGTCCAGGACAAAGCCGGGTGCCGCGTCGGCAAAGGCCTGCGGCGACAATGTCTCGATGCGCGCGCCCTCGCCGCGGATGCGTTCGGCTGCCGCCGTCCAACTCACCTTGTTGTCGTTGCCGCAGACCCACATCATGCCGATTTCGGTGACAAAGGATCCTTCGCCCGCGATTTCCGGCAGCGACACCAGGATCTCTCGGCCACGGATGGACAGCTGCGACAGTTCCGGCATCAGGTAGAAGGCGTGCAGCAGCGCCGACGATTTGCCCGACGGGCCGCCGGCGGGGTGGGTCTGCTCGACCAACGTGACCTTCACACCGGCCTTGGCCAGATGATAGGCGGCGCTCGATCCGACAATACCGGCACCGACGACGATGACGTCGCTTCCGTTTCGCATGGCTGTTCCCCACAGTCTCTTGGCTGCTTTCCGACAAGGTAGGGCCAGCGATCACACAATGTCAACATCTCTTCATTGTTGACCAAGATTTAAATCTCTGTAATAAACTCGACAAAACAAGAGAACATGGATTTCGGGGAGGCCCATGGCGATACGCGATGTTCTGATGCGCGGGGATCTTGCGCTGACGCCGTCGGAAGAGAAGATCGTCCGGCTGCTGTTGACGGACTATCCGACCTCCGGCCTCGGCACCGCTTCGTCGCTTGCGCGGCGCGCTGGCGTCAGCGATCCGACCGTGGTGAGGCTGGTCGTAAAACTCGGCTATGAAGGGTTTCCGGATTTCCAGGCGAAGCTTCTGGCCGAAGTCGAGGCAAGACTGCACTCGCCGCTGCTGATGATGGAGGCCAAGCGGCAGAGCGGTTCCAACGACAGCGCCGTGCTGGCCTATCTCGATAGCGTCACCACGGCCTTGCAGAAAGCCACCGCCGCGACACCCATCCAGACATACGAACGGGCGGCCCGCCTGCTGATGGAGGTCAAGGGCGAGGTCGTGCTGGTTGGCGGCCGGTTCAGCCGCCACATCGCCGGCATGCTGGCCGGCTATCTCGTGCAGTTTCGCTCCGGGGTTCGCGATCTTGGTGTGCTCTCCCCGCAGACCTTCGACACGCTCGCCGACCTCGACCGCCGCGACGTGCTCGTCGTGTTCGACTATCGCCGCTATCAGCTTGATGTGATGGCCTATGCGAGCCAAGCGGCGGCGCTCAATGTGCGCATCGTCCTGTTCACCGACCAATGGCTGTCGCCGATATCAGATCTCGCCGAAGTCACCATCGTCAGCCCGCTCGAAGTCGCCTCGCCCTACGACACGCTGGCGCCGGCGATCGCCCAGATGGAGGCGCTGGTCGCCCATATCGTTTCGACGCTGGGCGACGAGGCCCGCGCCCGCATCGAGCGGCTCGAAAGGGTGCGACATGCCAATGCCGTGACGCTCGACAGCGACCCGCAAGAGAACGGCGCGCGCAAGATACCCGGACCCCGCAAGACGCCGGGACCCAAATCAGCAAAGCAGGACGACAAAGCATGACCCAGGCCCTACCCAAACGAGACGAAGCCTTCCGTGCCGGCGAAACGGCACTGCTGCTCGTCGACATGCAGCGCATCTGGCTGGAGCCGGGCGCCGATCCGTCGCATCCGGAGCGTGGCCCCGATCACTATTTCTACCGGCAGACATCCTCGCGGACGATCCCCAACCAGGAGCGCCTGCTGGCCGCGGCGCGGGCCAATGGCGTCGAGGTGCTGCACACCATCATCCAGAGCCTGACCGAAGACGGCCGCGACCGCTCGCTCGACCACAAGCTGACGCCGATCCATATTGCACCCAGCCTCCCCGAGGGACTGCCGGTGGCATCGCTGGCGCCGGTTGGCGACGAGATCATGCTGCCGAAGACGTCGTCGGGCATCTTCAATTCGACCAATGTCGACTATCTCCTCAAGAACCTCGGCATCCGCTATCTCGTCGTGGTCGGCGTGCTGACCGATCAATGCGTCGACATGGCGGTGCGCGACGGCGCCGACCGCGGCTATCTCGTCACCTGCGTATCGGATGCTTGCGCCACCATCACCCAGGAACGCCACGACATCGCGCTCAAGGCCTTCGGCGGCTACTGCTGGGTGGCCGACACCGACACGGTCGTCGACCGCTTCAACGCTTTGGGAAAACCGGCATGACATCGACCGTCGAGCCTCTGGTTGCCGTCGTCACCACGGATCTCTCCGCCGTCACGCGGGGCCGTTTCGTTGCCGAAAGCAAGTTGCAGAAGACCGCCACGACCGGGGTCGGCTGGCTGCAGGCCAATCTGTCGCTGACGCCGTTCAACTCGATCGTCGATCCCAACCCCTGGGGCTCGTCGGGCGACCTGCGGCTGATCCCCGATCTCAAGGCGCGCTTTCGCACGACACGCACCGGATCGGCGACGCCGTTCGACATGGTCGCCGGCGACATCGTCGAGCTCGACGGCAGCCCATGGCTCGGCTGCACCCGCACGATGCTCAAAGAGGCGTCGGCCGATTTGAAAGCCGCGACCGGCCTGTCGGTCATCGCCGCCTTCGAGCATGAATTCAACGTCGCCGACGGCGGCTTCGCGCCGGCGCATTCGATGTCTTTCGCCGCGCTCAGGCGAACCGACCCCTTCGCGCCCAACCTGATGGCGGCGCTCGAGGAGGCCGGCGTCGCACCCGAAGTGGTCATCGCCGAATTCGGCGACGAGCAGTTCGAGGTGACGCACGAGCCGGCGGACGCGCTGACGGCAGCCGACCGCGCCGTCGCCATCCGCGAAATCACGCGCGAACTGGCGCGCAATGCCGGCTGGCGTGCGAGCTTCGCGCCCAAAACCGCGCCAACTGCCGTCGGCAACGGCGTCCACATCCATTTCAGCTTCGTCGACGAGGCCGGCAAGCCGGTGACATACGATCCGGCACTGGCGGGCGGCCTTTCCGCCAAAGCCGGCGCCTTCTGTGCCGGCGTGCTGCGCCATCTGCCTGGAATGACCGCGATGACGGCGTCGAGCGTGTCGTCCTTCTACCGGCTGAAGCCGCACAGCTGGAGTTCGTCCTATACCTGGCTCGCCGACCGCGACCGCGAGGCGTCGCTGCGCATCTGCCCGACAGTGACGATGGGGGGGCGCGATCCGGCGCGGCAGTACAATATCGAGTACCGGGCGGCGGACGCCACCGGCAATCCCTATCTGTCGCTGGCGGCGATTATCCGCGCCGGGCTGGAAGGGCTGAAGGCGGGCCTGCCGTCGCCACCTTTGGTCACCGGCGACCCGACGCTGATGAGCGAGGCGGAGCGCGCAAGTCTCGGTCTGGTGCGCCTGCCCGAAACCCTGCCCGCGGCACTGGACGCGTTGCTGGCCGACGGCACCGTGACGGGATGGTTCGCGCCTGTCTTCATCGAAACCTTCGTCGGCCTCAAGCGACATGAAGCCGAGCGTCTTGCCGGTCTCGATCCGGCCTCCATCTGCGATCTCTACCGGACGCTCTATTGATGACCGCACAGACCGAAAAAGATTGGCCGGAGGCCGTCGAGGTCCTCAACGAGCACGGCCGTTCCGATATCGTGCTGTTGTGCGAGCATGCCTCCAACCACATGCCGGCCGAGTATCGACAGCTCGGCCTCGATGCCAATCATCTGCAGCGCCACATCGCCTGGGATATCGGCGCCGCCGAGGTGACCCGCCTGCTGTCCGCGAAGCTCGATTCACCAGCTTTCCTCAGCGGCTACTCCCGGCTGCTGATCGACCTCAACCGGCCGCTCAATACCCAGGGCAGCATTCCGGTGCTGTCGGAAGACACCGACATTCCCGGCAATGTCGGCATCGACGCGACGGAGCGGACCCGGCGTGCCGAGATCATCTTTTCGCCGTTTCATGACCGGGTGACCGCGCATCTCGACTGCCGGGCACAGGCAGGCCGGCGGACGCGGATCGTGACGATCCATTCCTTCACGCCGGTCTTCCTCGGTGTCAGCAGACCCTGGCATGCCGGCGTGCTGCACGACCAAGCAAGAGATCTCGCCGAAGCGATCCTTTCGGGCCTGCGCACCGACGCCGGGCTCAATGTCGCGGCCAACGTGCCCTATGTGATCAGCCGTGACGCCGACTACGCCGTGCCCATCCATGGCGATGATCGCGGCATCGCCGCCGTCCTCATCGAGATCCGGCAGGACCTTTTGTCGACACGGCGCGGCATCGAGGAATGGGCGGACCGGCTGGCGGCGGCACTGCCGGCGCAGAAGGCGGAGAAAGTGTCGTGAGCAATCTCAGCTTGCGCGAACGTGACGCCGCGACCATCGCCCAGATCGGCAAGCTGCGTTTCTCGCCGCTCAGCGTCATCGGCGGCCGGGGCAACCGGCTGATCGAGGAAGGCGGTCGTTCGCTTCTGGACCTATCGGGATCGGCTGGTCCGGCTGTGCTCGGCTACGGCCATCCTGCGATCGTCCAGGCGGTCGAATCCTCCATTCGCGACATGGCCAGCGCCAGCCTGCTGCTCTACCCGAACGAGCCTGCGGTGTCGCTGGCGGAGCGGCTGCTGGCGATCACTCCGGGAGACGGTGAACGGCGCGTCTGGTTCGGCCATTCCGGGTCTGACGCCAATGATTGCGCGGTGCGCGTGCTGCAGGCGGCCACCGGCCGTTCGCGCTTCATCTCGTTCATCGGCTCCTATCACGGGAATCTCTCCGGCTCGATGGGCATCAGCGGCCATACCGCCATGACCCACACGCTACCCCGGCCGGGCGTGCTTCTGCTGCCTTATCCCGATCCGTTCCGACCGAATTTCAGCAGCGAGGACGTGCTTGCCCTGCTCGACTACCAGTTCGAGACCACCTGCCCGCCGCATCAGGTCGCGGCGGTGTTCATCGAGCCGTTGATGTCGGATGGCGGGCTGATCGTGCCGCCCCCTGGCTTTCTCAAGGCATTGCAGGAGCGTTGCCGCAGGCACGGCATCAAGATTGTCGTCGACGAGGTCAAGGTCGGGCTCGCTCGCAGCGGCATGATGCACTGCTTCCAGCATGAAGGACTGACGCCGGACCTCGTCGTCTTTGGCAAAGGCATCGGCGGTGGCTTGCCACTGTCGGCCGTGATCGGCCCTAAGGAGATCATGGACCATGCGCCGGCCTTCGCGCTGCAGACAACCGCAGGCAATCCGGTGGCGACATCGGCCGGCAACGCGGTGCTGAAGACGATCGAGACGGACGGCCTGGTCGAGCGCTCGGCGCGGATCGGCATGCTGTTTTCCGACGCGCTGCGAGCCCTTGCCGCCAGGCATGAGATCATCGGTGACGTGCGCGGGCGCGGCCTTGCCATCGGCGTCGACCTGGTCAAGGACCGCACGACACGTGAGCCGGTTGCGGCGGCGACCACGGCCAAGATCATCTATCGCGGCTATGAGCTGGGTGCGGCCTTCACCTATGTCGGGTTGAAGGCCAATGTGCTGGAGTTCATGCCACCGCTGACGCTGACGGAAGACGAAGTGGCGGAGGGCGTGGCGATCGTCGACCAGGCGATCGCCGATGTCAACGCCGGCGAGGTCTCGGACGCGGACGTCGCCTCCTTCATGATGTGGTGAACAGAAAGGCGCGGCCACGGCTGCGGCAGAAATTGCCTAGAGCAGTTCACCGTTTCACGGAAACGGCGACCCGCTCTAACTCCTTGTTTTAACGCAATCCGGACGGAAAAGCGTTTCACACTTTTCCTGAAATTGCTCGAGGCAGCCCCGACTGATCGTTGCGCAGCAACTATTCCGCGATACGCACGATCAGCTTGCCGAAATTCCTGCCTTCGAGAAGGCCAAGAAAGGCCTGTGGCGCATTTTCGATGCCATCCACGATATCTTCCCTGTATCGAACCCGGCCGGATGCTATCCAGTCGGCCATCTCGCGGTAGAAGGCCGGGCGCTGGTCGACAAATTCGCGCTGGATGAAACCCCTGATCGTCAGGCTGCGGTGCAGCACTTGCTGCATCAATGTCGGCAACCGGTCGGTGCCGGCATCCGCGATGACGTTGTACTGCGCGATCAGCCCGCAGACCGGCACACGCGCAAACTCGTTCAGCAGCGGAAACACCGCGTCCCAGACAGGACCGCCGACATTCTCGAAATAGATGTCGATGCCGCAGCTGCAAGCTGCCTTCAACTGCTCGGCAAAATCGTCGGCCCGGTGATCGACGACCGCGTCAAAGCCCAGCTCGTCTCGCACGAAGGCGCACTTTTCGGCACCGCCGGCAATGCCAACGGCACGCGCTCCCTTGATGCGCGCGATCTGGCCGACGGCCGACCCGACCGCACCGCTGGCGGCCGCCACGACGACCGTTTCGCCAGGCTTCGGCTGTCCGATGGTGAGCAGACCGGCATAGGCGGTGAAGCCCGGCATTCCGAGCACACCCAGTGCGGTCGTGATGGGCGCCGCCGCGGGATCGAGCTTGCGCAGCCCGACACCGTCGGACAATGCAAAACTCTGCCATCCGGAGTGGGACAGGACGATGTCGCCTTCAGCAAATTCCGGATGGCGAGAGATCATCACACGCGCGACGGTGCCGCCCTCCATCACACCGTCGACATCGACCGGCTTGGCATAGGATTTGGTGGCGTTCATACGACCGCGCATATAGGGATCGAGCGACAGATAAAGGATCTGCAACAGCAGTTCGCCCTCTCCCGGCTGGTCAAGGTCAACCGTCTCGATGCGGAAATGATCCGGCTTCGGCCGGCCTTGCGGTCGCGCCGCGAGCACGATGCGGGTGTTGGACTGGATTGACATGGAGACCTCTCCGCGAAGGATGTTCTACTCGAAAAACCGGTTGGGCGGCCGCTTCAGGCCGAGATTCTCGCGCAGTGTCGACCCCTCATATTGCCGCCTGAAGATGCCTCGCCGTTGCAATTCCGGCACCACTTTCTCGGCAAAATCATCGAGCCCTGCCGGCAGGTAGGGAAACATGATGTTGAACCCGTCGGAGCCCTCGGCAACCAGCCATTCCTCCATCTCGTCGGCGATTGTTTCAGGCGTGCCGACAAAAGCAAGCCCGGAATAGCCGCCCAGCCTTTGCGCAAGCTGCCTAACGGTCAGGTTCTCCTCGCGCGCCAGTTCGATGACGCGCTCGCGGCCACTCTTCGAGGCATTGGTCTCGGGGATTTCGGGCAAGGGCGCGTCGGGATCAAAACCGGACGCATCATGTCCGATCGCGATCGACAGCGAGGCGATGCCGCTCTCGTAATAGACGAGGCTGTCGAGCTTAGCCCGTTTGGCCTGCGCGTCCTCGACGCTGTCGCCGACCACGACAAAGGCACCGGGCAGGATTTTGATGTCGTCGCGCGAGCGGCCAAGTTTCTCCGCACGGCCTTTGACGTTGGCGAAGAAACGCTGCCCCGAGGCGAGATCGGCATGGGCGGCGAAAATGACTTCCGCCGTTTCGGCAGCCAGCTGTCGCCCCGCCTCCGAGGCGCCGGCCTGGACGATGACCGGCCAGCCTTGGATAGGCCGCGAGATGTTGAGCGGACCGCGCACCGAAAGATGCTCGCCCTTATGGTCAAGCACATGCAGCTTTGCGGGGTCGAAATAGAGCCCGCTTTCGGCGTCGCGGATGAATGCATCGTCGGCGAAGCTGTCCCACAGGCCGGTGACGACATCGTAGAATTCCCGTGCCCGCCGATAACGCTCATCATGCTCGACATGCTCGTCGAGGCCGAAGTTCAGCGCCGCGTCAGGGTTGGACGTGGTGACGATGTTCCAGCCGGCGCGTCCGCCGCTGATATGGTCCAGCGAGGCGAAGCGGCGGGCAACATGATAGGGCGCGTCGAACGTCGTCGATGCGGTAGCGACCAGCCCGATATGGTCGGTGACGGCGGCGAGCGCCGACAGCAGCGTGAATGGCTCGAACGACGTGACAGTGTGGCTGCGCCGCAGCGCCTCGATCGGCATGTTGAGAACGGCCAGATGGTCGGCCATGAAGAACGCGTCGAATTTCGCCGCCTCCAGCGTCTGGGCGAAGCGTTTCAGATGCGCGAAATTGAAATTGGCATCGGGATAGGCGCCCGGGTAACGCCAGGCGCCGGTGTGCAGACTGACGGGGCGCATGAAGGCGCCGAGGCGCAATTGTTTTCGTGTCATGTGGCGGATATCTCGGACGTTGGAGATTGAACAAATCTCGACGAGGATCGACCTCCATCAAGGCACGGGGAAGGTATTGCGTTCCCCCGCCACGCGCTTCCGCAGCATTCGCTTCCCCGCCGCCAGCGCAAAATGGCACAGCGCTCCGCCGGCGAGCTTTATGGGCTCAGTGTCGCTGCGACCGGCGCAGATATGTCTCCAGCCAGAGGCTGTAGCGTGAGCCGCCGAAGCACAGCACGAAATAGATCAGCGCAGCGAACAGATAAGCCTCGTCGTAGTAGCCGAGCCACTGCGGATCGGCCGCCGAGGATCGGGCCGCATTGAGCAGGTCGAAAATGCCGATGACGGCAAGCAGCGATGTCGCCAGCAGGAAGCCGATCGCCAGATTGACCATGCCGGGAATGACCAGACGCAGCGCCTGCGGCAGGACAACGAGCTGCATCGTGCGCCAATAGCCGAGGCCAAGCGCAGTCGCGGCCTCGTGCTGGCCCGCCGGTATCGCCTGGAGGCCGGCACGAACGACCTCGGCGACATAGGCCGACCAGAACAGCGTGATCATGATCATCGCCCGGACATTCTTGTCGATCAGCTGGCCATTCGGAATGGCCATTGGCAGGATGAGCATCGCCACATAGAGGATGGCCACCATCGGCGTGCCACGCATCAGTTCGATAAAGGCGATCGCAAGCGTGCGCAGGCCGCCCATGCCGGAACGCCGCGCCAGGGCGAGCAGGATCGCCAGCGGCGTCGCCAGTCCGAAGCAGACCGACCATACGAACAGCGTCACGGCCAGCCCGCCCCACTGGTTCGATGGGACGGCGGGAGGCACCAGCGTGCCGGACATCAAGATCCAGCTGGCGACGATGACGACAGGCCAGGCGACGAGCAATCCCTTGCGCCAAAATCGCGGCTGAGCGGTGATGACGAGGAGCCCCAGCAGCAGCACCATGACGACGAGCGGGCGCCATTGCAGCGCCGGCGGATAGAAGGCGAACAGGATGAAGCGGAATTTCGCCCCCACGAACGCCCAGCATGCGCCGTTGGCGAGTGCACAGTCGGCTGAGGTTCCGGTCCATGTCGCGTCGAATACGCCCCAGCGCAGCAGTGGCGGTACGATCCAGCCCAGCAACGCCACCGTAACCAGGGTGATGACTGAATTGAGCGGGGTGCCGAAAAGCCCGATCTTCAACGTCCGCAGCGTTGCCGACGATCGCCACGGTCGTAGGTAAACAGCGTCGGAGATGCTCATGTCCTCGCAATTCCTCTGAGAGCGACACGCCGGTTGTAGTGGTTCATGGCGGCCGATACGGACAGGTTGATCGCCAGATAGATGCCTATCAGCAGTGTCAGCGCTTCCAGCGACTGCCCGGTCGTGTTGGCGGTGGTGTTGATGATGCTGACGAGATCAGGGTAGCCGATGGCAACCGCAAGGCTGGAATCCTTGGTCAGGTCCAGGTAGCTGGACGTTGTCAGCGGCGTGATGACGCGCAAGGCCTGCGGCAGCACGACGAGCCGCATGATCTGGCCGCTGTGCAGGCCAAGCGCCCGGGACGCTTCCCATTGGCCACGGTCGACCGACTGGATGCCGGCTCGCACGATCTCGGCGATTGCCGCCGAAAACTTGACCACCAGGCCCGTCAACAGTGCCGTGAATTCCGGCGTCAGATTGTAGCCGCCGCGAATGTTGAAGCCAGCCAGCGCCGGTATCTCCCAGCTCGCACCGGCTCCGGTTAGAGGAAAGGTCAGCACAACGCTAGCCAGCAGCCCCGCGGTTGCGATGCCCAGCCGCCTGGCAGGCAAGCTGCCCTCGCGCCGCGCCCTCCAAAGGAAAGCCATATAGGCCAAGGCGAGGCCGACAAGCAGCCAGAGCGTCGGCGCCGACACACCATGAAAGGCGAGCCCGGGAACGAACACGCCCCGGTTGGTGAGGAAGAAACTGCCGAAGACCGAGAGCGCCTGGCGTGGCGAGGGAAACGATTTTGCCAGCGAAATCCAGAAGAACAGCTGAAGCAGAAGCGGCGTGTTGCGGACGATCTCGACATACCAGCGCACGAGCGCGGCCAGCAACAGATTGCCTGAGAGGCCGGCAACACCGAGAGCAACGCCGAGGATCGTGGCGAGCAGACATCCAAGCGCTGCCACGGTCAGCGTGTTCAGAAGACCGGCCAGGATCGCGCGCGCATAGGGGTCGCCCGCCCTGAAGGCGATCGGCGCCTCGCCGATCTCGAAATTCGCCGGCCTGCCGAGGAAGTCGAACCCCGGCGTGATGCCGATGCGCGCCATGGTCGCGGCGGTGTTGTGGCCGAGCAGCCAGAACAGGGCGATGACAGCCGCGATCACCGCGATCTGGGTCAGCGGCCAGTCGCCCCACCACCTGGACAACTTGCGTAACATGCCGGGTCCGTCTGGACCCGGCACGGTTTCGTCCGTCAATGACATTGGCTGAAGGGTCTCAGCGGAACGGCGGTGAGTACAGCAGACCACCGTTGGTCCACAGGCTGTTGTAGCCGCGCTCCCAACCGAGCGGTTTCAGGTTCCGGTCATAGATTTCGCCGTAATTGCCGACGGTCTTGACGATATTATAGGCCCATTTCGGATCGAGGCCGATCGCCTGGGCGAGCGACGGGTCTACGCCGAGAAAGCGCTGGATGGCCGGATCCGGCGATTTCAGGAACTCGTCGACATTCTTGCTGGTGATGCCCCATTCCTCGGCCTGGATGGTTGCGTTGACCGTCCAGTTGACGATTTCGAGCCAGCGGTCGTCGCCACCGGCGATTGCCGGTGCGAGCGGCTCCTTCGACAGCCGCTCGGGCAGGATAATGTAGTCATCGGGCTTCTTCAGCTGGGTGCGCTTGCCAACGAGATCGGACGAGTCCTGCGTGATGGCGTCGACGCGCCCTGTCTCCAGCGCGTTGATGAATTCGCCGGTATCCTCGATCGTCACCGGTGTGAACTTCTTGCCGGTCTTGCGGAAGAAATCGGCGATGTTCAACTCGCCGGTCGTACCGCTCTGAACGCCGATCGTGGCACCGTCCAGGTCGGCAGCCTTGGTGACGCCGAGGTCCTTGCGCACAAGGATGCCCTGGCCGTCGTAGAAAACCGTCGGACCGAAATGGAAGCCGAGCTGGAAGGCACGCGTGATCGTTACCGTCACGCCCGACAGCAGAATGTCGAACTCACCGGCCTGGAGCGCCGGCAGGCGCTGCTGCGGCGAAGAGTTGGTGAACTCCACCTTGTCCGGGTCGCCAAAGACAGTGATCGCCAGGGCGCGTCCATAGTCGGCGAAGAAGCCTTGCCAGCGACCGTTGCTGTCCGGCGAGAAGAAACCGGGTGTCGTGCCGACACCGACCTTGATGGAGCCACGCTCCTTGATCTTGTCGAGCGTCGGGCCCGCATAGGTCGCGGTCGAAAACAATCCCGCCGCCACCACCAGCGTCGTCGCCAGTGCCGTCCTCCAACCGGCGCCAAGCCGCATTGCAATCGTCATGTCAGTCAACTCCTGAGGTTCATTGTTGTCAGCCGATCGCGGAACGTCCCCCGCTCTGTTCGACTGCCCCGAAGTTAACTCTATAATTTTTGTATACTAAGGAACGGCAATCCATTTTTTTGCCTGTCCGGAAAGCAGATTGCTTCGAAAATGCACATTGGCGGCGAATGCGAACCGCGCTGTTCCCGAATGGATTGCTATGCGAAGGATATGTTCGCGCCGCTGAAGATGGAGATCGCGCAGCAAAAAATGGCCGGGCTCGAATACGGCCCGGCCAAAAAGAAGGTCAAAACCTTCAGAGGGGAACACCGTTCGGCGAAATGGGAGGAAACCGCCGAACGATTTTACCTTTTTGGGCTTCTTTCGAAGCCTTGGCGACGAATGGCATTCCAAAAAACAAGTGAAACGGCAAAAATTCGTGCGCCGCTGAGCTCACGAACCCGCCATTCCGGTCTCGAGAATATCGGCATAGTGGCGGCGTGCCACGTCCGGATGGGAACGCAGCCGGCTTTTGAGCACATTGGTGCCGACATCGCGGAACAACGGGTTGTCGGGATCGCTTGCCGGTCCGCGCGCCTGCGCCGCCAGTTCCTCGGAAAGGCCGAGAAGCGGGATGGTCGCATCGAGCCGCGCGCTGAAGAAGAACGGGACGGAAATCCGCTCGACGCCGGCAGGCGGCGTCACGACGCGGTGCACGGTGGCCCGCAGATAGCCATTCGATGCCAGTTCGAGCAGTTCGCCGATGTTGACGACCAGCGTTCCCGCCAGCGGATCCACATTCACCCAGCTTCCGTCATATTCGACCTGCAGCCCCTTGTTGTCGTCCTGCAGCAGCAGGGTCAGGAAACCGCCATCCTTGTGCGCACCGACGCCCTGGTCGCCTTCTGTCGCGTCACGGCCGGGATAACGGACGATCTTCATGCGATGGTTGGGCGAGTCCCGGTAGATCGCGTCGAAGGCGCCCTCGGGCTGATCGAGCGATAGTGCGAAGGCCTTCAGCAGCCGAATCGCCACCGCGGTCGCCTTGGCCTGCCATGCGAGCAGTGCCGGCTTGAGCTCCGGCAGTGCAGACGGCCACTGGTTCGGCCCCTGCAGCCGTGTCCACGGTGCAATTCCAGGTCCCTGCGCTATGGGCTGGCGCTCGACGCCTAAATCGAGTTGCTCACGCCAATCGGCCGCGCCCCTGGTCAGTTCGCCACCGGCGCGGGTGTAGCCGCGGAACTGCTGGGATTTGACCATTTCGATCGCCAGCTTGTCGGCCTCCGGCAGCGCGAAGAACCGGCGCGAGGCATCGAGCACGTCGTCGATCTCCGAGGCGGAAATTCCGTGGCCGCTGAGGTAGAAGAAGCCAACGTCTCGCGCCGCCGTGCGCAGGTCCAGGAGAAAGGTACGATATTCGGAGGCACCTTGTTCGAGACGGCTCAGATCGAGCACCGGCACAATTCTGGGCATGGTCAGGTTCCTTCTTTTTTCTGCTTTGGATTTTGCATGAAGCTCCCCCACAGAAGCGCGAAGCTGGAAATGATCGCTCCGGCCCACAACAGTTCGGGCGAATAGCGCCGGATGCCGAGGAAATGCCAAGTCTTGCACAACGACATGGCAAGCGAGCAGCGGTCAGACGTCTGCAGCAGACATGGCAGGGTGCGCTCGATTGGAAATCCGGTGTTCGACATGACCTGTGCGTAGACGATCGCCCACCAGACGAGAGCAATGAGCGTCAGGACAATTCCCGCCGCTTCCAGCCAGCGCGGCGAAAACAGTTTTCTGACCGATGCCGACGTATTTTCGGTCATGCCGAGAACCCGAGAATCTCGAGGATGTGCTGGCGTTGGGCTACGATGCGCGGATCGTCACGCCGACGGGGGTAGGGCAGATCGACCGCGACCTCGGCCTTGATGCGTGCCGGGCGCTCGGTCAGCACGATGACGCGCCCGGACAACAGCAGCGCCTCTTCGACATCGTGGGTGACCAGAATGACCGTGTATTCGGCCTGCCGCCAGAGCGCCAAAAGCTCCTCCTGCATGGTCAGCCGGGTGAGTGAGTCCAGCCGGCCCAGCGGCTCATCGAGCAACAGCAGGCGCGGGTCGTTGATCAGGGCACGCGCCAGCGCGGCGCGTTGCGCCATGCCGCCGGACAGCTGGTGCGGAAAGGCGGAGGCGAAAGCCTCGAGCTTGACCAGGCGAAGCGCACCATCAATCCGCTTCTGACTGCCAGGCAGGACGCCGCGCGCTTCCGGCCCGATGGCGACATTGTCGCGAACGGTTCGCCACGGAAACAGCGTCGGGTCCTGAAACACCAGGACGCGCGACGGATCCGGTCTGGCGACGATTGTCCCGTTTGCCAGCACCTCACCGCTGCTTGGCCGTTCCAGCCCTGCCGCCAGCCGCAGCAGGGTCGACTTGCCGCAGCCGGACGGACCGAGCAGCGCCACGAACTCGCCTGGCGCCACGGCCAGGTCGATCTGGCGCAGCACCGGCAAGGGTTGCCCATCCAGATCGTACTGATGCGAGACGCCGTGAAAGTCGACGGAAAGACCGGCAGAGTTATCGACCGCGACGCGAGTGGTGCCGAAGGCTACCATTGTACGACACCCTTCTGCCAACCGAGCAGCCGGTCGCGCGCGACGAACAGCAGCTTGACCAGACCCGAGCAGAGCAATGCCATGACGATCAGCATCGCGTAGACGTTGGCGTAGGCCGAATAGGCCGTCTGGAACTGCAGATACCAGCCCAGACCGTATTTCGCGCCGAGCATTTCGGCGACCACCAGCACGGCAAAGGAATAATACAGCCCCATGAACAGGCCGACGAAGACATGCGGCAGAGCGGCCGGTATCGCCACGCGAAGAACCAGATAGCGGCTGCTGGCGCCAAGCGTACGCGCCACGTCGTAGAAGGAGCGGTTGACCGAGTTGACGCCCGACGCGGTCAGGATCGCGACCGGTATGCCGGATGCAAGCGCGACCAGGAACAGGCTCGCCTGGAACGTCGTCGGGAACAGGAAGAAGGTTGCCGGGATCCAGGCGCTCGCCGGCACGGGGCCGATCAGCTTCAGCACCGGCATGCCCCAATAGGCGAAGTTTTTGGACCAGCCTAGCGCCACGCCGCCGATGAAGCCGACAATGATGCCGCTGAAGAAGCCGATGGTCCACAGCCGCGCGGTGTAAGCGATGCAGATGAGGATGCGTTGCCAGTCGACGATATAGACATGCAGGAGGCCGTGCGGCGGCGTGAAGAATGGTTTCGGCATCCAGCCGAGCTTGGCGGTGATCAACTCCCAGACCGCGAACCAAAGGCCCAGCACAATCAGCCATGGACCGTAGTGCATCAGCCCGCGGCCAAATCCGCCAAGCTTTTCGACGCTGAATGCAAGACCGGCCAGGATCATCGCTCCGGCGACCAGCAGGGCGACGAAGACATCGCGGCTACCCCACGGAACGACATCGGGGAAGGCAATCGTGACAATGGCAGCGAGCAGCCAAGCCGAGGCGGCATAGAGCCCGTGCTTCCACACCGGCCCGGCAGAAGCGGAAGAAACACTCTTTTCGCCTGCGTCCTCGTCGATCGCTGCGCTCATCACCGCAACCGTCAGGCCAGAATGTCGACCGTCACCCGCTGCGCGAGTTCCGCCGGGTCGGTGGTGGGATCGAGCACCTTGATCAGCGACAGATCAGCGGCCGCATGCTTCACCTGATCCTGCAGATCCTTGCCGACCGGATGGTTGTGCAACACCCATGACGCAATCTCGTCGCGGATATCTTCAAAGGGGAAGCCCGGGTTGAGATTGTCGACGAACCACTTTGCCACCTCATCTGGATGCGCCGCGGCATATTCGTGGATCTCGATGTCGGCCTCGGCCAACCGCCGGATGGCATCCTTGTTGGCATCCAGGAAAGCCGAATTGACGCCAAGCACACAGCAGACTGCACCTTCGAACGAGCCCGTTTGCGTGTTGGCGACTTCCACAAGGTCGAACTTCTTCTTGTGGGAATAGGCCCACGGATCGAGATGCGCCAGCGCATCGGCCTGACCCTTGCCAACCGTTTCGCCGACCAGATCGAACGGCACGTTGAGCCAGTTCACATCATTTTCGGGATCGAGGCCTGCCTTGGCCAGCGCAACCTGGAAGGAGTGCTTTGGCGGGCTGGCGACGTCGTAGGAGACGATGGTCTTGCCCTTCAGACCTTCGAGCGTGGTGACGCCGGAGGCCTTGGACGCCAGCAGCCTTGTACAGCCGCCATGTGAGCCGACGAACAGCTTGACGTCCAGCCCCTGCTCCAGCGGCTTGATCCAGTCATAGAGCAAGCCGGCGCCGGCATCCGTCTTGTTGGTGGCGATCGACTGGATCAGCGTCTGGCCGCTGGCACCTTGATAGTAGAGTTCGATGTCGAGATCATGCCTGGCATAGATGCCCTTCGAAAGGGCGAAGGCGATCGGCGAATGGCAGGCCGCGAACTCGGTCCATGACAACCGCACCTTGGTCGCATTGCCGGCTATGGCGTAGCTGGTCGGCCTGGCGAGCAGGGCCACAGCCGCGGCGCCAACACCGAGTGTGCCGGCGGCGCGCAACACGCCGCGCCGCGAGATCTTCGATGTTGCCCCGATTTTCCTGCTGGAAGTCATTGTACCCTCCTGTGACCGGATCGATGTGGAGCCGACGATTTGTTCGCCAGCAGAAATGCCTCAGGCGGCCTTCAATTCGCGATCGCCGACGGCCTGATCGAGCGCCTGTTCAAGATCGCGAATGATGTCGTCAGGATGCTCGATGCCGACGGAAAGCCTGACATAACCGGGCGTCACGCCGGTCGCGAGCTGCTCTTCCGGCGAAAGCTGCGAGTGGGTCGTGGTCGATGGATGGATAGCCAGCGAGCGCGCATCGCCGATGTTGGCGACGTGATAGAGCAGCTTCAACCCGTTGATGAAGGAACGTCCAGCCTCGCGGCCATCCTTGAGTTCGAACCCGACCAGCGCGCCGTAGCTGCCCTGACGGAAATAGGCGTCGGCCCGGCGCTTGCTCTCGCCGCTTTGGTAGCGTGGGAAGATGACGTTGCTTACCTTTGGATGACCGCGCAGAAACTCCGCCACCTTGATGGCGTTCTCATTGTGTTGACGGAGGCGCAAGGGCAGCGTCTCCAGGCCCTGCAGCAGCTGGAAGGCATTGAACGGGCTGATCGCGGCACCGACGTCGCGCAGAAGCACGGTGCGGATGCGCAGTACATACGCCACCGGTCCAAGCGCTTTGGCCGCCTCGACCCAAACCTTGCCGTGATAGCTTGGATCGGGCTGGTTCAGCGTCGGGAAGCGTTCGGCATGGTCTTCCCATGGGAAGTTGCCGCCATCGATGACGATGCCGCCGATCGAGGTTCCGTGGCCGCCAATGTATTTCGTCGCCGAATAGACCACGACAGCCGCGCCATGGTCGAACGGCCTGATGCTCAGCGGTGCCGCGGTGTTGTCGACGATCAACGGCACGCCGAGCGACCGGCCGATGTCAGCGACTTCCTTGATCGGGAAGACTTGCAGCTTCGGATTGGGCAGCGATTCCGCATAGTAGGCGCGTGTCCGCGCATCGGTGGCACGGCGGAAATTCTCAGGGTCGGACGGATCGACGAACCGTACTTCCACCCCCAGGTGCTTCAGGGTCGCGGCAAAAAGGGCCCAGGTGCCGCCATAGAGATCGGTGGCGGAGACGATGTTGTCGCCGGCGCCGGCAAGGTTCAGCACCGAATAGGCTGAAGCCGCCTGGCCGGAGGACACAAGAAGGGCAGCAGCACCCCCTTCCAGCGCCGCGATGCGGGTCTCCAGCGCATCCTGCGTCGGGTTCGAGACGCGCGTGTAGATATGGCCGATCTCATCGAGGGCGAACAGCCGGTCGGCATGGCCGGTGTCCTGGAACTGGTAAGACGTGGTCTGGTAAATAGGTACGGCAACGGCGCCGGTGGCGGGATCGGCGCGCCAGGAGCCGCCGTGAAGGGCAAGGGTCTCGGGAGAAAGATTTTCCAGGGTCATTTATCGTTCCTTCCTGATGGTTGTGGCGGTCAAGCGACCGGGACAGCTTCGGCGCGTGCCTGGACGGCCAGCAGATCGGCGTGATGGCGCCGCGCGACGTCGGGATGCGAACGCAACCGGCTCTTCAGCGCGTTTTGCCCGGAATTGCGGTAGAGCGGATTCTGCGGATCGCGGGTGACCCCGTTCGCCTGCGCCTTCAGGTGCGGCGCCAAATCCAGGAGCGGAATCTCGGCATCGAACGGAGCGCCGAGGAAGAAGGCGACCGACAGCCGGTCGGTGCCGGCTGGCGGCGTTACGACCCGGTGCACGGTGGCCTTCAGGTAGCCATCGGTCGCCATTTCCAGCAGTTCGCCGATGTTGACGACAAAGGTGCCGGCGCGCGGCTCGGCGTCAATCCAATCGCCATCGGCGCTTTCGACCTGCAGCCCCTTCTGCCTTTCCTGCAGCAGGAGCGTCAGGAAGCCGCTGTCCTTGTGCGCACCGACGCCTTGCTCGCTTTCGGTCGCGTCACGGCCGGGATAGCGGATGATCTTGATGAGGTGGTTCGGCGTGCCGGCATAGATGGCTTCGAAAGCACCCTCATCCTGCTCCAGGACAATGGCAAAGGCTTTCAGCAGGCGCGTCGAAAGATCGGTGAGGCGATCCTGCCACTCCAGCAGAAGCGGCTTCAGCTCGGGCAAGGCGGTCGGCCATTGGTTTGGTCCCTGCAGGCGCGTCCAGGCCGGCAACGAGGCATTGCGCGGCAGCGCCGGTGCCTCCGAGCCGATGTCGACCTGCTCGCGCCAGTCCCTCTGGCCTTTCGTCAGTTCCTGTCCAATCCGGTTGTAGCCGCGGAAATGCGGCGAGTTGACCATCTCTATCTGGAGCTTGTCCTTGTCCGGCAAGGCAAAGAAACGTCGTGACGCGCCAAGCACATCGTCAATCAGCGATTGTGCGATGCCATGTCCGGTCAGGTAAAAAAAGCCAACATCGCGTGCAGCGCGCCGCAGTCCCTCGATGAATTCTTTGCGAGATGCCGGATCGGCTTCATAGCGGGAAAAATCCAGCACCGGAATCGTTTGTTTACCAGCAGAACTGCTCATTTCGACCTCTTGTTTGGTGATCGAAGCGTCGCACCGCAGGCGATGGAAACAAAGAAAACGCCATCCCTTTCGGTGGCAGGTGGGGAAATTCCAGTATCGCTCGGGCAAGACGGACAGCGCGTTTTTGTTAATTCTACAAGATTGGTAGATTTGCCCTGCGACCGGTATCACGCCTCTATTCCGCGGCGGCCCGGTCGATCTGGCTGCGGCTCCGCTCCCAGGACAGGCCTGGGACCGCCGCCAGCAGCGCACGCGCATAGTCGGATCCGGGACGTGTCAAAACCTGTTCGGCGGGACCGTCCTCGACGATCTTGCCGCTCTGCATGACGACGATGCGGTCGGCGATCGCCGAGGCGACACGAAGATCGTGCGTGATGAACAGCATCGACAGGCCAAGATCGCGTTTGATTTCCGCCAGAAGGTCGAGAATCTGCGCCTGTATCGAGACATCCAGGGCCGAGACCGGTTCGTCGGCGACGAGCAGGTCGGGCTCAAGCATGAGTGCTCGCGCCAAGCCAATACGCTGCCTTTGGCCGCCTGAAAAGGCATGCGGGAAACGATCGGCCGCACCGGGGTCAAGTCCGACGCGGACAAGGAGGCGGGACATGCTCTCCTCCGCCCTCTCGCGTGAAAGGCCGTTGACTATGGCGGCTTCGGTAAGGATGCGGCGGACGCGATGGCGCGGATTGAGGGAGGCGAACGGATCCTGAAACACCATCTGGATACGCGGACGTAAAGTGCGCTCCCGTGTCGTGCCGGCGAGATCGCCACCGTCGAAGCTCAGGCTGCCTTCATCCCAGTCGGCCAGTCCGACGACGCATTGGCCGAGCGTCGTCTTGCCCGAACCGGATTCACCGACGAGGGCGACCGTCTCGCCGCGCCCAATCGTCAAATTGACACCGTCCAGCGCCCTGGTGGCGGAAGCCTGCCGCCGCCAAGGCGCGCGGCGATCACGATAGGTCTTGGTCAGCCCGCGGACAACGAGAAACGGATCCCCTGCGTCCCGTCTTTGAATTGCACTGGTATGAAGAACCGGAACGGCTTCGATCAGGCGGCGTGTGTAGGGCTGCGATGGCGCTTCGAGGACGTCGTCTGCTCTGCCGCTCTCAATCACCCGGCCCTCCTTCATCACCATGACGCGATCAGCGATATCGGCGACCACGCCGATATCATGGGTGATGAACAGAACGGCGAGGCCGAGCCTTTCGCGGATTTCAAGGATCAGCCGCAGGATTTCCGCTTGCGTCGTGACGTCGAGCGCGGTGGTGGGTTCATCGGCGATCAGCAGGTCCGGATCGTTGGCGATCGCCATGGCGATCATCACCCGTTGCCGCTGTCCGCCCGAGAGTTGGTGCGGGTAGCGGTGAATGATCGTCTCGGGATCCGGAAGCCTGGTTGCCCGCGCCAGTTCCAGCACGCGAGCGGTGCGCGCCTTGCGGTCGCCGCCATCATGCGCGGCGAGCGCTTCCTCGATCTGGCGGCCGATGGTCAGCACCGGATTGAGCGCGCTCATCGGTTCCTGGAAGATGAAGCCAATGCGCTTGCCGCGCAGCAGGCGGAACGAAGCCTCGCTGATCCCGGCAATGTCGCGGCCATCGAAACGGATCGCACCGGCGGCGATCCGGAGCTGCTTGGCAGGCAACAGGCCGGCAATGGCCGCGGCCAATACCGATTTGCCAGATCCGGATTCGCCGACCAGGCAGAGCACTTCGCCACGATCGATACGCAACGACACGTCTTCGACGGCCAATGCTCGATCGGCGTGCTCCGGCAAGGCGATGGAGAGACCCGCGATCTCGACCAGAGCCGTCATGCGCGCCCACCGCGATTGCTGTTGCGAGGGTTGAGCCAATGGTTCAGGCAGTCGCCGACGAGGTTCAGGGAAAGAACGGTGAGGAAGATCGCTAGGCCCGGAATGGTCGACAGCCACCAGTTGACGCGAAAGGCGGTCCTGCCGGTGCCGAGCAGATAGCCCCAGGAGACGAACTCGCGATTGCCCAGACCAAGGAAGCTGATGCCCGATTCGATCAGGATGACGGTCGCCGTCATCAACGAAGCGGCAACGATCACCGGCGACAGCACGTTGGGAAGGATGTGCCCCCAGATGATCCGGGCAGTCGACAGCCCGCCAACCCGTGCCGCCCGCACGAAGTCCTGGTTGACGAGGCTCAGCACCTCGGCCCGGACCAGCCGGGCGATCTGCGGCCAGCTGACGATTGCGATGGCCAGGATGATCGAAGCCAGCGAAGGCGCGACGATCGCAACGATGACGACCGTCAGCAGGAAGCTCGGGATGGTCTGGAAGAACTCGGTGAACCGCATGGCGACGTCGTCGACCCAGCCGCCGAAATAGCCGGCGACAGCACCTATCGCCGTGCCGAAGGCGACGGCGAGCAGCGTCACCGCCAGAGCGATCAGCAGCGTGACCTGCGCCCCGTGGGCGATGCCGGCCGCAAGATCACGGCCGAGCATGTCGGTGCCGAACAGATGCCCCGGGCTGAAGGGCGGCAGGTTCGGACGGGCGACCATGCGCCAGGGGTCGCCCGGAAAGAGAACGCCGGCGAAGACCGCCATCAGCAGGATCGCAATCAGGATCAGCGCGCCGGCAACGGCGCCCGGATGCCTGAGGAACGAGCTTCGCAGAAGGGCCATGGCCTCAAGCCCCCAGTTCGATGCGCGGATCGGCGGCAACGTAGAGAAAATCCGCGACCAGATTGATGACGACGACGATTGCCGAGGTGATGAAGAAGATCGCCAGCAGGAGGTTGTAGTCGCGCTGCATGAGGGCATCGAAGGCGAGACGCCCGACGCCCGGCCAGGCGAACACCGTCTCGATCAGGATCGACCCGCCGATCAGTTGTCCGGCCTGCAAGGAGGCGAAGGTGATGATCGGCAGCAGCGCGTTCCTCAGCACATGCTGGCGCCAGATCAATCCCGGTTTCAGGCCCTTGGCCCTGGCGGTACGGACAAAATCGCGATCGAGCACGTCGAGCACCGAGGCGCGCGTCACTCGCATGTAGATGGCCATGTAGAACAGGCCGAGCGTCAGAGCCGGAAGAATGAGATGAACGGCGACATCCCCGACAAGCGAGAGATCCGACCCGCCCTCGCCTACCGTCTGCATGCCGTAGGACGGCAGCCAGTTCAGCCAGACCGAAAACAGCAGGATCGCCATCAGGCCGGTCCAGAACAGCGGCATGGCAAAGAACATCACCGAAATGCCGGTCAGCACGGTGTCGAGCAGACTGCCGGCGTGCCGGGCGGCGATAGACCCGAGCGCAATGCCGGTCCCCAACGCAAAGCCAAAGGCGGTCAATGTCAGAAGCAGTGTGGCCGGCAGCCTTTCCGCGATGATATCGATAACAGGACGCTGGTCGCGGTAGGATTGGCCGAAGTCGAGACGCGCCAGCGACTTGGTGTAGATCCACAATTGCTCGGGCACGGAGCGATCAAGCCCGAGATCGTGGCGCAGTTCCGCGACAAAGGCCGGGTCGGCCGCACCCTGGTCTCCGGCCAGGACGGATGCCGCATCTCCCGGTGCGAGGCGCAGCAGCACGAAGTTGAGCACGATAACCCCAAACAGGATGAGAACCGCGCGGGCGGCCCGTCCCGTCAGGAAGCCAAGACGATCCATCCTACCCAGCCCCGCCAGCTATTTCGCCAGCCAGACATCGGCGAAGTTTTCATCTGTGCCGAGACCGGTCGCGATCAGATTGTGAACCTTGGTTCGGTAGAGCGTCGGAAAGACGATGTCGTGCGTCCAGATGAGCGGCACGTCGGCGGAGATGATCTTCTGGGCTTGCGAATAGAGCGCCTTGCGCTTGTCGAAGTCGTTCTCATGGGCGGCGTCGGCCAGCAGTCTGTCGACCTCGGGGTTGGAATAGCCATGGACATTGCCGCCGGTCGTGCCCGCATTGTCGCCTTCGAGCGTGGTGTAGGCATAGCTGATGCCGATTGCCGGGTCGGGGGTGGTGTAGACAAAGTTTTCGGCAAGATCATAGTCGAAGGTGGTCAGCCGCTTGAACCAGCCCGGCACGTCGGTCGCCACGATGTTGACCTTGATGCCGACAGACGCCAGCGCCTCCCGGACATATTCCGCCTCGCGCTGCCACAGCTCGCCATAAGGCAGCGGAACGAACTGCAGTTCGAAGCGCACGCCGTTGGCGTCGGGCTTCAGGCCGGCCTCGTCGAGGATGGCGTTCGCCTTGGCCAGGTCGAATTCATATTTCGTTTCGACCGATGTGTCCTTGAACCGCGACAGACGCGACAGCGGGCCGTTGGTCTCGTGGCCGAATCCACCAAAGATCGTGTCGATGATGAACTGGCGGTCGATCGCATGCGCGATCGCCCGGCGCACCCGCGCATCGTCGAGCGGCTTGTGGCGGTTGTTGAGGTGGATGTAGCCGACCGGTTGAAGAAATTCCCAGCCTGCCTCGGTCAGTTGCACGCCATCGAGCCCGGCCAACCGCGTAATGTCGAAGTTCTCGACGTCGCCTGCGCGCAGCACATCCACCTGACCGGTTTCGAAAGCGATGGCGCGGCTGTTGGCGTCAGGGATGACGTGGAAGAAGATGTCGTTCAGATGGGGCTTGCCGGCATCCCAATAGTCAGGGTTGCGGACAAGGTGGATGAAGGACCCCTTCTTCCACTCGGCGAATTTGAACGGCCCGGTGCCGATGAACTTGCTGTTTGCCTCGGCGGTGCGAAAGTCGCTCACCCCTTCATAGAGATGGGCCGGCAGCACGGCGGTGTTGTGGACGTAGATAAAGGCTGGGTACGGCGCCTTGAGCGTGAACACCACGGTGTGGTCGTCCGGCGTGGCGATGCCCTTCACCTCCGCCAGGTTGAGTCGCGAGCGGGCCTGAAGTGCCGGCAGAAACTTCTGGAAGCTGAACACCACGTCCTTGGCCGTGAACGGCTGGCCGTCATGCCATTTTACATCGCGGCGCAGGTTGAAGGTGTAGACGAGGCCGTCATCCGAAATCGACCAGCTTTGCGCCAGGCGCGGCAGCGGCTTCAGATCGGCCGAATAGGTCAACAGGCTCTCGTAGATCTTGTTGCCGACATAGGTCGTCGGCCCGAGGCGATTGACGCCGATATTGACCGTCGGCGGCTCAGGCTGGACGATCAGGTTGAGCGTCCCGCCCGCCTCCTGTGCCGCAAGTCCGGTCAGCGTCAGAAGCGTGGCTGCCAGAGACAGCATGATGGTTCGCAACAGGCGGGAGATCATCGTGAATTCACCTTGTCGAGTAATTGATCGCGGAGCCTGAGATGTCGCTCCGCAGGAGAGTGTGGCTCCACCGAATGACGCGGCCGATCTGCTTGCGAATTGCGGTGCGAATTTGTGTAGTAAGATTATAGACGAAGGGGATTATGATAAGGGAACATGCTTCATCGATGTCAGCCAGAGCGAATATTTTTCCCAATATCCGTGCTGAAATGAGAGCGAATTGCCTGATGGCGGGCGGTCACGACAGGCTCGCCGGGTCGCGCCATCTGGTTGTGATGTCGACGGCGAAGGTGCAGAACACGAACGATGCCGCGGCGAAGATCGTCGTCCCGATGACGACCGGAAAATCGCCTTCAAGCGCCGAGTTGATCGCCAGCCGGCCGACGCCGTCCAATCCGAAGATCGTCTCCGTGACGATCGCCCCACCCATGATGACGGCAAGCTCCAGGCCACCCAGCGTGATCACCGGATTGAGCGCGGCCTTCAACGCATGATCGTAATAGACCCGCCATTCCGGAACACCCTTGGCGCGCGCCGTCCTTATGTAGTCCTCGCCCAGAACCTCAAGCATGCTTGCGCGGATCAGCTGCTGGAAAATGCCGATCTCGGCAAGTGCCAGCGTCAGCCACGGCAGGGCCAGATGCCGGGCCCATTCGAACGGATCTTTCGTCAGCGGCACATAACCGCTGCTTGGAAACCAGAAGACCCCATGGTTGGAGAGCTGGAAGAACAGGAAATAGGAGATCAGGATGCCGGAGAGGAACGTCGGCACCGACAGGCTCGCATAGGCGAAGCCCGATATCAGCCTGTCCAGCCAGGAGCCCTGCCGGCGCGCGGCAATCACGCCAAGCAGGATCGACAGCGTCATCCAAATGACGACGGCACCAAGGGCGAGCGAAAGCGTCACCGGCACCTTGGACAGGATGAGGTCTGTCACCGGTGTCTGCTTGCGGAAGGAGTAGCCCAGCGCCGGCGGCCAGTGAGCGATCCCCATCGGCGCGCCCTGGATGTCGGGGCCGCGGTAGAGATAGTACCACAACTGCAGATACCATGGCTCGTTGAGCCGCAGCGCGTGTGCTATGGCATCGATCGCCTGCTGGCTGGCGTTGCGCGGCGCCAGCATCGCGGCCGGATTGCGATAGGCTATGCGGGTGATGAAGAACGCGATCACCAGCACGATCAGCAGCGTCGAGAGCGCCCGGAAGATCAGCCCGCCTGTGTGCCGGATCATGGCGTCACCCGCTGCGGCGATGGGGGTCGAGGACGTTGCGCAGGCCAGCGCTCAGCGTGTTGAAGCCGGCCACAGTCAGAAACAGCGCGATGCCGGGTCCGAGCAGGAACCATGGCTGCAACTGGTAGAGGGATGAGCGCTGCGCCTCGGCGATCATATTGCCCCAGCTCGGCTGCGGCGCCTGCACGCCGACGCCGAGGAAGGAGAGCGTCGCTTCGGCGATGATGTTGGTCGGCAGTTGTACCGCCCAGTAGACCAGGATGACCGGCGCGATGTTGGGCAGGATCTCGCGCATGATGATCCTGGCCTTCGAGGCGCCGATCGTCTGCGCGGCTTCCACCAGCGGGCTGCGGCGCAGGACAAACACCAGGCCACGCGTCAGCCGGGCAAAGTAGGTCCAGGAAAACAGGGTTATGATCAGCACCACCACCAGGGAGGGCGCAACAAACGGCTTGCCATCGACGCCCCGGTTCAGCGACAGGAGGCTGAGCGCGGTGACGATGAACGGGAACGACAAAGCGACGTCCACCGCCTGCGAAATGACGCGGTCGACGCGACCGGCAAGAAATCCGCTGACGAGGCCGATGGCGGTGCCGATGATCATGGCAAGCGTGGTCGCCGGGATGGCGATGGCCAGCGATACGCGCGCGCCGTAGAGCGTTCTGACCAGCACGTCGCGGCCGTTGCCGTCGGCGCCAAGTGGAAATTCGAACGTGGGGCCACTCGGCAGTCCCATCTCGGTCAACGCCGTATCGCGGAACTGCTCCGTCAGCCCGTGCCCCAGCAGCCATGCGACCACTGGCGCCAGCAGCGCACCGGCGGTGACGAAGCCTATGATCAGCGCGCCGATGCGAAAGGACCGTTCGCGCAGCAGCGCTCGCAGAAGCAGCGACCTGTAGGAATTCACCACCTCGCCATGCCCCAGCAGGACGTGGTCCTGGACGGACGCCAGGGCACGGATCTCAGGCATGTGCGGCGATCCGCTCGGGAACCGGGTTGCGCCGCAGGACCTTGCCGGGGATCGCGTCTATCAGCCTGACCGTGTAGGGATGCCGGGGAGCGCCGAAGACACGGCCTGTCTCGCCGGCTTCCACGATGACGCCCTTCTCCAGCACGATGACGCGGTCGCACAGTTCCGACACGACGCCGAGATCATGCGAGATGAAGAGCAACGACAGGCCTCGCTGCCGGCGAATGGTCTGCAGCAGCCTGATGATCTTCGCCTGCGTCGTGATGTCGAGTGCCGATACCGGCTCGTCGGCGACGATCAGCGAGGGTTCGAGCGCGATGGCGCGCGCAATGGCGACACGCTGCCGCTGGCCACCTGAAAGCTGGGCCGGGAAACGATCCAGCACGTCGTCGGGAAGTTCCACGTCGCGCACCAGATCCTGCACGCGCCGGCGTATCGCCGCGGTGTCCAGTCTGGTGCCGATGATGAAGGGTTCCGCCAGAATGGACCGGATGCGCCGCCGCGGGTTGAGGCTTGCATAGGGGTCTTGAAAGATAACCTGTATGTCCGACCGCAATTGCCGGTCGATGGCGATGCCGCCGACACCCGGACGCGAATAGATACGCTCCCGCAGGGAGATGCTGCCCTCGTCCGGCCGGTCGAGCCCGGCGATCAGCCGGCCGATTGTCGACTTGCCGGAACCGGATTCGCCGACGAGGCCGACGATCTCGTTTTCGCGGACGGTGAACGAGATATCCGTGAGCACCGGCCTGATCAGACCGCCTGCGGCGGAGCGGCCTGCGAACGAACGCGCGATTGCCGAGACGGAGAGCAAATCGGGCATCGACGGCAGCGCCGGGAGTAGCGATGATCGCGCCGCGCGGGCCACCAGGCCGCCAAGCCGCGCCGCACCGAGCAGCTCCCTGGTGTAGGCTTGGCGCGGTGCCCTGTAGATCAGCTCGGCCGGCGCCTGCTCCACGACGTGCCCCGCGCGCATCACCAGGACATCGTCGGCAATGTCCGAAACGACGGCCAGATCGTGGCTGACGAAGATCATTGCCGTGCCGTGGTCCTGCTGGATTCGTTTCAGCAGATCGAGGATCGACGCCTGCACGGTCACGTCGAGCGCGGTCGTCGGTTCGTCGGCGATGATCAGACCGGGATTGAGCGCGATCGCCGCTGCGATCATCACGCGCTGGCGCATGCCGCCGGAGAACTGCCTGGGATAGTCGTTCACGCGGGCCGCAGGATCGGGGATGCCGACATCGGCCAGAAGACCGAGAACGCGCTGACGCAGCTCCCCGCGTCCCACCTTGCGGTGGGCGGTGATCGCTTCGGCGATCTGCTGGCCGATGGTCTTTAGCGGATGAAGGTTGCTGAGCGGGTCCTGGAAGATGAAGCCGATATCGGCGCCTCTCCGCCGGCGCAGGTCGCCGGCGGAGAGGCCCAGTATCTCATCGCCCTTGTGCAGCACGCTGCCGCGAACACTCGCCGCCGGTGGCAGAAGGCCGGTGGCGCCGAGCAGCGACACGCTCTTGCCCGAGCCCGATTCACCGACGATGGCAAGCGTCCTGCCCGGCTCGACGGAAAACGAGACGCCATGCACCACGTCCACGCCGCCGAACGCGACGCGCAGATCGGCGACAGAGAAGATGGGCACGCGCGCCTCCTTTTGCCGGTCCGGCCTTGCTACTGCTTGAGAGCGATGTTGGTGATGTCGGCATTGACCGCCAGCGACGACCACACCCAGTTGGCGAGGCGATCGGAAGTGACCACGACCTTGCGCTTCTCGAACAACGGAATCCATGGCAGGTCGGCGGAGACGAGCTTGTCGGCCTTGGTCCAGATCGGTCCCGGATCGTCGGACGGATAGGCCTGCGCCGCTAGCTTGTTGAGTTCCGGATTGCTGTAGCAAATGGCGTGGACGTTGCCGGTGCCGCAAGGTGCCGCGTCCGAATTCAGCCAGCCGCCAAGCAGCATGCGCGTGCTCGGTCCCTGCCAGTCCGGGGAGAATGTGCCGCCGAGGGACACGTCCCAGCGGCTCTTCGGATCCTGGATGAAGGCGTACCACTGCGTCGGCGGGATCGGGATCAGGTTGAGCGTGATACCCGCTGCTTCCAGATCCTCCTTCAGCGTCACGGCAATCGCTTCGAACTGCGCGTTGCCCCTGTAGATCGCGTCGAACGCAATGCCATTCGGATATCCCGCTTCGGCGAGCAGTTCCTTTGCCTTGGCCGGATCACCCCTGTAGCTTTCGGTCGGATACGGGTCGAACTTCTCGTAGCCGAGAATGGTCGAGGTGATGATCTGGGTGAGCGGCACCGCGCCGATCGAACCGGCCTGCGTCTGCGCCAGATGTTCGCGGTTCACCGCATAGGTCAGCGCCTGCCGGACCTTCAGCTTGCGCAACGCCTCGGCCCCGTCGCTCTTGACCTCCGGCCGCTGGTTGAAGGTGATGAAGTTCGCCGATCCACTGTTCGTCACATGGATGTCGGGGCTCTTCTGCGACAGGAAGCGCTGGATCGTCGGAATGGGCGGGATGTCGAGATAGAGCGACAGATCAGCCTCACCGGCGATGATCTTCTGGACGACGCTGTCCTCGCTGTTGGCGGTGAAATCGATATCGATCTCATCGGCATAGGCCTTGCGCGCCTGGTCGGACTCCGCCTTGAAATTCTTTGCCTTCTTCAGAACCAGCTTCTGACCCTGCTCATAGGTGTCGACATAGTAAGGGCCGCTGGACGGCAGGTTCTTGCGCGACTCCAGCGAGTCCGGGAAATATTTGGACGCGATCTCGGGCGCCACCGGGGACACGAAATTCATCGAAAGGATGTTGAGGAAGTCGTAGTTCTTGGTGTCCGACTTGATGACCAGCGTGTGCTCGTCGGGAGCCGAGACGCCGGCAATCTCGTGCGTGTCGGTGAAAGCCTTGGTCGCAGCGAGATCGCCTGTCGGCACTTTCGCGAATTCCTTGCAATAGTCGACGAAGCCGGAGATCACGAGGTTGAAATAGTTGATGGCGGCGACCTGCTTGTTGGGATCGCAGAAGCGCTTGACGCCATAGACGAAATCACTGGCGACGATCTTGCGCTCGATGCTGCCGGAGAAGAACACGTCGTCCTTCAAATGGAAGGTGTAGACCTTGCCGTCGTCGCTGATGTCCCAGGACTTGGCGAGATCCGGCACGAGCGTGGTGTCCTCCTTGAGGCCGGCTGGCGAGCCGGGATAGGTCACCAACTGGCGCGTTGTTGCGCGCAGGATTTCCCAGGAATCGATGCTGTAGCCGGTGAGCGGATCGAACGCATCGAGATCGGACTGGATCGAAGCAATCCGCAGGACCCCGCCATGTTTCAGATCTTCCGCTTGCGCGGATGAACCAAGAACAGAAATCGACAGAATGCCACCTGCAATTCCCAATAATAACTTACGCGCAACATGTGTTGTCATTACTTCTCTCCGATTATAAATAATTCTTCAAAATACCATTGCATTTAGCGAGCATAATTTTGAGATAAAATTACCCATTTTTCAAACACACTTTCAAAATACATTTTATATTAGCTCCGCCTGTCAAAACATTGTTCCGGAATGAGGCAAGGCCGGCGCCGTGAACAGCGTGTCGAGCGTTTCGACCGCAGCCCGGTCGAAGTCGCCGAGGCGCCCCGTCTGCGCGAGCTGCCACCACTTCACGCCGCCGAGATAGGCCGCCGAAACCGCGGCCACGTCCGTCACCACGGCGGCGGACAGATTGGTGCGCTCGGCTCCTTCTGGCGAGAGGCGCAGCCTGGTCGCGTTCTCGGGCAGGATGGCATCGGAGACTTCCAGCACGACGCTGCCCTGCCCGGCATAGGACCGGGCTGTTAGAGCCTTTTCAGCGTCCAGGAGCCGCAGCCATGTTTCGTCGCGCGCCGCCGAAACGCGAACGCTTCGAAAATCCTCGAACAGCCACGGCAGCAGATCGTCCGCGGGGCGGCTCCAGAAGACGATGCGGTGAGGCAGATCGACAGCCAGCAGATGCGCGACCAGCGCGACATAGGCGTCCGGACTGTAGGCCACGATATCATCGACCACGATGGTGCGTTCCGAGCTGGTGAACCAGCTGTCGAGACCGACGGGATGATAGCGCACGAACCCGGTTTCAGAGCCCTCCTCGCCGTGAACAGCGACATAGGACGGCGTGCCGCCTTGCGCCTGGCGCAACGCTTGAAAATCCCACCAGTATGGCGAGCGCGCGATGACGCCCGCGCGCGGAGCTGGCTGGCCTGCGTAGATGCGCGCCTGTGTCGCCCAGGCATCGTCGATGTTGATGAGGCGGATCTTGTCCGTCGACACTTTTCGCCTGAGGCGCGCACGTTGTTTGTCGACCTCGAAACTGACCGAAGTATTGGCGATCGCATAACCGAAATTGCTGTAAATGCGCGCATCGGAGGCCCGAAGGGTGGCCGCTGCCTCGCCCTGTTCGCGCGCGGCGCGAAGCTGCGCCTTGAACAGCGCCGTGGCGGCGCCACGCCGCGTATGGGTGGGCAGCACGCCGACATGGGTGACGGCGGCCTGCGGCAACCAGGCGCCGCCGGGAACCACGATCCGTCCCGAGTAGGAGTCGGTGGTGCCGACAAGCGCCTCACCGTCAAAGGCGCCCCAGGTGCGATCCGGCTCGAACAGCTTTTCGAGGAAGTCGTCGTCGATCGGACCGAGAGGCGGCAGGCCGACCATGGCCGTGCGGAAGGTGCGCGCGGCCTGCGCGAGCTCGGCTTTCCCGGTCAGCAGACGCACGTCCGATATCATGACGCTTTCCGCGTCAGCACGGCTTCCGGCCCATGCTCTTCCGGCTTGTGGGCCTCCGGCTGCGGCGGCTGACTGTAGCTGCGTGGCCTGGGCAGCGTTTCGGCCAGCAGATATGTGCCGACCTCGCGCGCCCGGTAGGAGACCGGATCGTGGACGGTATGGGTGCGCGCGTTGCGCCAATAGATGTCGAGGCCATATTTGTTGGCCGTCGAGCGCGCGCCCGTCGCTTCGAAGATGCGCGCCGTCACGTCGAGCACGACGTCGTTGGCGACGATCTTGCCCTGGTCGATGATCGTTGCGAGTTCGCCCCATTGCTGCGCCGTCACGGACGCTCCGGCATGCAGTGCCGCCTCGTAAAGCGCCGCGGCCTTGTCGGCGATTGCTATGCCCGCCGCAATGCCGGCGGATAGCCGGCCGAACAGCACCAGATGGTAGGGATCGTCGATCGCCCGTTCCAGCCCGGACTCCGGCCAGGGCCGGCCGAAGCGGCGGACATGATCGGCGGCGGCGGCAAGAGCGCCCTCGGCGATGCCGAGATAGAAATTGATGAAGATGAGCTGGCTGAACAGGACGCGCAGGCCATCGCGCAATTCGACATCGCCCTCATAATCGTCGAGGGCGCTGAGCAGCTCATCCTCGAAGACTTCGACACGGTCGAAAGTGACACTGCCGCTCGCTGTCAGTCTCTGGCCGAGATTGTCCCAGTCGCCGCCGAAGCTGATGCCCTTGCGCGTCGGCGGGATCTGATAGTGAGCGCGTTTGCCGTTGTCCCAGAGGCTGACGGTGATGACCTGGGCCACCGAGGCGCCGGTTGCGAAGGTGCGCCTGCCGTTCAGGAATCGGCGGTCGCCGACATGCTCGATCTCGTTCCACTGGTCGCGCGGGTTGCTGACGCCGCCCTGGAACCAGCCTTGTGCGCCGACGCCACGCGCCGTCTTTTCCCACTGCTCGGCCGTGCCGAGAATGTAGGTCCAGACACCGTTGGAATAATGATAGGCGATCAACTGCCCGATCGAGCCGTCGGCGGCGGCGATGATGCGGCTGATCTTAAGCGCCTGGACGAGGTTTGCGCCGGCGCCGCCGAATTCGCGTGGCGCAGCCAGGCCAAGCAAGCCGCTGTCGCGCAGCAGCGCCAGTTCTTCCACCGGGTCCTTGTTTGCCCGGTCGCGTTCGAGCGCCGTTGCCGCGAGTTGCCGCGCCACGTCGCGGGCCTTCTCGGCCCAGGTCTCGAATTCGGCGTCGCTGAGGCCCGGATAGATCTGAATGTCCGACATTGTCTTCTCGTCATGCTCCATTGTCGCGACCACCAAAGGCCGCACATGTTTCAGGCTGCGAGCAGCCCCTTCGATTTCAAGACCGCCAGCGCGCCTTCGGCGAAATGATAGGCTTCCTCGACATGCGGCTGGCCCGACAGGATGAAGTGGTCGAAACCGACGGCGTGGTACTCCTCGATGAGCGACGCCACCTGCTCGTGGCTGCCGACGATCGCGGTGCCGGCGCCGCCGCGAACCAGGCCGTAGCCGGCCCACAGATGCGGCGATATTTCGAGATCGCGCACGCTGCGCGCGGTGAGCGCCGCGGTGCCGCTGTCGCTATGCAACGCGTTCATCCGGCGCTGGCCGGCCGATTCCGTGCGCGCCAGGATTGCCTGCGCCTGCGCGATCCGCTCCGGCGTCAGTCTCTCCAGCAGCCTCTCGGCCTCCTCCCAGGCCTGCGCCTCGGTATCGCGACTGATGACATGCAGGCGTATGCCGAAGCTTAGTTTGCGGCCCTGCGCGGCGGCGAGTTCCCGCACATGGCCTATCCGGGCAGCCTCGGTTGCCGGGCTCTCGCCCCAGACCAGATAGGTGTCGACATGGCTCGCGGCGACCGCTTGCGCAGCACCACTTGCGCCACCGAAGAAGATATCGGGAAGCGGCCATTTGCCGAAATCGATCTGGGCGCCTTCAATGTCATAGTGCTTTCCCCTGAAATCGAAGCGCCGGCCCGAACCGGCTGGCAGGACCACGCCGCGCAGGATCTCGAGGAACTCTCCCGTGCGTTCATAGCGCTGGTCGTGGCCGAGATGATCGCCGAAGCGTTTCTGCTCCAGCGGATCGCCTCCGGTGACGACGTTGAGCAGCAGCCGCCCACCCGATATGCGCTGGAAGGTCGCCGCCTGGTGGGCGACCAGCGTCGGCGAGATCAGGCCGGGACGGAAGGCGACAAGGAACTTCAACCGCGTGGTGACCTGCGCCAGTGCTGCCGTGACTATCCAGGCATCCTCGCACCAGGTTCCGGTCGGCGTCAGCACAGCTTCGAAGCCCAACGTCTCCGCGGTCTTGGCGACCAGCGAGAGATAATCGAGGCTCGCTTCCCGAAACCGCGATCGTGACGGGCCGTTGCCGAGATGGGAATCATCGCCAGAGCCGACGATTTCCCGGCTGTCGCCGTTGGTCGGCAGATACCAGTGGAGATGGATGCCGCTCACTCGGCCGCCTCGACGATGGTACCCCAGTTCGAGCGGTCGCGTGCGGCTGTTCCCGGATGGTCGTCGCGCAGCAGCCGCTGGCCCGCTCCCTGGAAGCGCTCGCGGATCGTGGTGCCGGGCGCGCCACGTTCCCGGATGCGACCCCGCCGCCGCAGCTCCGGGACGACGAATTCGATGAAGTCCTCGAACGTGCCCGGACTGACGACATAGGCCAGGTTGAAGCCGTCGACGCCGGATTCATCGGCGATGCGTTCGAGCTCGTCGGCGATCCTCTGCGGTGAGCCGACCAGCTTGGGATGGATGCCGCCGAGCCCGATATACTCGGCGATCCCGGCCACGGTCCAGCGCCGGTCGGCATCGATCCGCGTCAGATTGGCAAGGGCTGAACGGCCGGCATTTGTCTCGATATATTCGAGCGGGTGGTCGAGTGGGTATTGCGACCAGTCGACGCCGGTCCATGCCGAAAACAGCGCCAGGGCCGCTTCGACACTGGTGTAGGATAGATAGTCCTTGTGCTTGGCCTCGGCCTCTTCGTCCGTGGCTCCGGTAATGACGGTGACCGCGGTGATAAACTTTATCGCATCCGGCGCCCGTCCGAGTTCGACGGCGCGGGCACGGATCGCCTCGACCGAGCGGCGGATGGAGGCCGTGCTGGTGCCGCCGAGGAACACCACCTCGCCGTTGCGAGCAGCGAATTCGCGCCCGCGCGGCGAGGTTCCCGCCTGGAACAGAAGCGGCGTGCGCTGCGGACTGGGCTGCGCGAGATGCGCGCCGGGCACGGAGAAATATTTGCCGTGATGGCCGATCGGATGGACTTTGGAAGGGTCGGTGTAGAGCCCCTTCTCGCGATCGTGCACGACCGCCCCGTCCTCCCAGGATCCCTCCCAGAGCTTGTAGGTGACATCCAGGAATTCCTGCGCCAGATCGTAACGCTCGTCATGGTCGATCTGGCGCTCCAGGCCGAGATTCTTCGCCGCCGATTCCAGAACCGAGGTGACGACGTTCCAGGCAATGCGGCCCTTGGTCAGATGATCCAGCGTGGTGAACTTGCGGGCCAGGAGATAGGGCTGCTCGTAAGTGGTCGACACGGTGATGCCGAAGCCGAGATGCCTGGTGGCGGCGGCCATTGCCGAGACCAGCAGCAGCGGGTCGTTGACCGGCGACTGGGCTGCGGTGCGCAGCGACGCATCCGGTGTCCCCCGGAAGACATCGAGGTGGCCAAGCGCATCAGCGAGGAACAGCGCGTCGAAGCCGCCGTCGTTGAGCAGCTTGGCCAGCGAGGTCCAGTATTCGAGGCTGGTGTAGGTGTTGGCGCGGTCGCTCGGATGACGCCAGAGGCCCGCCGACACGTGACCGACCACGGTCATACCGAAGCCGTTGAGGATGAGAGGCTTGACCGCCTTATGGGTGGAACTTGCCATGCTTCGGCTCACGAATAGTAGGTTGGCGGCGGCACACGGCCGTTAAGCGCGAAGTCACCGACTTCCAGCACCTTGTAGTGGACGGGATCATGCAGGCTGTGGGTGCGGACGTTGCGCCAGTAGCGGTCGAAGCCGAACGAGCGCGCCGTCGAGCGGGCGCCGGTGAGCTCGAATATCCGCGACGTCACTTCTAGGGCGACCTCGGTCGAATGCACCTTCGACTGGTAGGCGATTGCCGCGGCATGGCCACGCTCTTCCGCGGTGAGATCCCTGCCTCGCTCGAAGGCGCGCTGCACGGCCTCGCCGGCGGCGTCCGCGAGCGCCTGCGCGGACGCCAGCGCGATCGAAAGCCGGCCGAAGCGCTCGACAACCAGCGTGTCCTCGGAGGCTTTCTTTGCCGGCGAGGACAGCCATGGCCTGCCGCGTTGGGTGATGTAATCCCTGGCGTCTTCCAGGGCGGCAAGGGCGGTGCCGAGATAAAGTTCGCCGAAGGCTGCATGAACGATCGGCACATGCAGCGTGGCATGCGGCGGATGAACCGTATCATCAGGCCAATGCCCGACCAGATCGTCGGCGGATGCGGCGACATTTTCGAGCGCCGCACTGCCGCTCACCGTCAGCCTCTGGCCGATATTGTCCCAGTCATTGCCGAAGCTGAGGCCTGACGTGGGGTTGGCGACGATGAACTGGCCGATATGACCGCTGGCATCGGTGCCGGCGATCCGCGTGCTCCCGGCAAAGCGCACCCAGACCTGCAGCGTGTCGGCCACCTGCGCACCACTGGTGAAAGGCTTGGCGCCGTTGAGCACGAAACCGCCGTCCACCTGCCTCGCCTCGACAAGCGGCTCATAGGCGGCCTGCGCGATGCCGGCATGAAACCAGCCCTTGGAGAGAAAGCCTTGAAGCCGTCTTTCGATCAGGGACTTGTTGTCGCCGTCCAATCCGATTGCCGTGCCGAAGAGATGGTAGATGACGATCTGGGCTATCGATGTATCGCCCCTGGCCAGGATGCGGACGATCCTGAGCACTTCGGCCGGCGTCGCGCCACCGCCGCCAAATCGCTTGGGAATATAGATCGTCAGCAGGCCGGCCAGACGCAAAAGGTCTATCTCGGCATGCGGGGCGGCCCCGGCCAGATCGCGCGCTGCAGCTGTTCGCTTGAGTTCGCGCACGACCTCCTCGGCCTTCTCGGCCCAGCCTTGGAAATCGCTGCGCTGTTCATGCTGAACGGTGGCGTGGATGGTCATGATGCCAAAGCCTCCGGCTGACGGCCCTGCGAGAAAGCGTGTTGCGCCGCCGGATGATCGGCGGGCACCCGGTTGTCACGCCCGAAGAGCCTGGACCGCAGCGAGGGACCGACATCCTCGCGAATTCGTCCGCGCTTCCGCAGCTCGGGAACGACGTGGGCGGAGAAATCGATGAAGCTGCCGGGGCTGACCACATGCGTCAAATTGACGCCGTCGGTGTCGGTGGCTTCCAGCCATTGCTCGAGCTCGTCGGCAACGGTCTTGGGGCCGCCGACAAAGGACTTGCCGCGCCCGAAACCGCCCTCCGGCGAGAACGCCTGGCGCAAGGTCCACTGGCGGCCCGACGACGGGTCATCGAACATGCGCAGCAGGGAACGGTTGGAATCGGTTTCGGTGTAGCGGATAGGCTGGTCGAGATCGTGCCTGGAAAAATCGATGCCGGTCGTTGCCGAATAATGCACCAGCGCGCCTTCGACATCGTAGTGCGACCTGTAGTCAGCGAGCTTGGCGGCCGCGGCGGCGTCGGTTTCATCCGTGATCACCGAGACCGCGGATATGAACTTGATGCTGCCTGGAGCCCTGCCTTCATCGCGGGCAAGCCGCTTCACCTCAGCGACATTGCGGCGGATGCCATCGACATCGGCACCGGCGACAAAGACCACCTCCGCGTGACGAGCGGCAAAGCACTGGCCGCGCGGCGAACCGCCCGCCTGGAACAGCACCGGCACCCTCTGCGGACTGGGCTCCGAGAGATGCGGACCCGGAACGTTGAAGTAGCGACCGGAATGACCGATCGGATGGACCTTTTCCGGATCCGTATAGAGACCGTCCGGGTTGGCGGCGCTGCCGCGATCACGCACCAGGGCACCGTCTTCCCAGGAACCCTGCCAGAGCTTGTAGGCGACATCCATGAACTCGTCGGCGATCTCGTAGCGCTCGTCATGCGCCACCTGCCTGTCGAGACCGAGATTGCGCGCCGCGCTGTCGAGCTGCGAGGTGACGACGTTCCAGGCGATCCGCCCCTTGGTGAGATGATCGAGCGTGGTGAATTTGCGCGCCAGCAGATATGGCTTTTCGTAGGTCGTCGAAACGGTGACGCCGAAACCCAGCCGGCTTGTAGCGCCGGCAAGCGCTGAGACCAGCAACAGCGGATCGTTGACGGGGGACTGCACGCCCTTTGCCAGCGAGGCGTCGTATCCACCGCCATAGACGTCGAGAAGGCCCAGCGCGTCGGCGATGAACAAGCAATCGAAGCCGCCCTCCTCCAGTGCTTTGGCAAGCTCGATCCAGTAGTCGAGCTCGGCATGTCGATAGGCCTGGTCGGCCGGATGACGCCAAAGGCCGTAGGCGACATGGGAGACGGCATTCATGGTGAAGCCATTGAGAATAATAGGAGATTTTGCCATATGACAACCCAGACAAACGCGCTCAGCACGGGATCGATCTTTTTCTATGGATTTAGTGTAATTCAAAGCATCGCGCGTGGAGATTTTTCCTAAAGATCGCGGTGTTTGTGACAATCCATTACTGGATGGTGTCGAAGCGGCCAGTGTCGAGCCGCATCACCAAGTTTGTCGTCAAGCCATGCGGACAATCCATGCCCAGCTTCGCCGAACTGCGGCAGCGCATGGCTGCCCTGGCGCGATGCGGCCCAGGGCGTTTCTCATCAATGTGGCATATAAGCACCGCGGGAGTGCAAAAACGGCGCGATAGTTTCAGATCCTGCCAGCCGAATTGAGGGAACCACTCAAGCCAGTTCGAACCGCTCGATGGCGCGCATGATGCCACGCAGCTCGGCGAGGCCTTTCAGCCGGCCGATCAGCGAATAGCCGGGATTGATCCTGGTCTTGCCGATATCGTCGGCGAGCAGATGGCCATGGTCGGGCCGCATCGGAATACGCCAGTCGGCACGGCCCTCCCGGCGGCGGCGCGCCTCTTCCTGCATCAGAGCCAGGATCACATGCGCCATGTCGGTGCCGCCCTCGAGATGCTCGGCCTCGTGGAACGAGCCGTCATCCTCGATGGTGATGTTGCGCAGATGGACGAAATGGATGCGGTCCGCGAACTCCTTGACCATGGCGACGATGTCGTTGTCGGCGCGTGTCCCATAGGAGCCAGTGCAGAACGTCAGGCCGTTGGCGGGGCTGTCGACGGCGTTGAGGATGAAACGCGCATCCTCGGCGGTCGAAACGATGCGGGGCAGGCCGTAGAGCGAGAAGGGCGGGTCGTCGGGATGGATGCACATGCGCACCCCCTCCTCTTCGGCCACCGGAATGATCTCGCGCAGGAACCAGGCAAGGTTGTCGCGCAGCTCCTTTGGTCCGATCGCGTCGTATTCCGCCAGGGCCTCGCGAAAACTGTCCCTGTTATAACTGCGCTCGGTTGCCGGCAGGCCGGCGATCAGGTTGCGCTCGATCCTGTCGATAGCTTCGCTGCTCAATTCCTTCAGCCGCGCTTCCGCCTCGGCGATGCGGGCGGGGGTATAGCCGGCCTCGGCATTGACGCGCTTCAGCACGAACAAATCGTAGGCCGCGAAATCGATGGCATCGAAACGCAGTGCATAACCGGTCGTGGGAAGCCGATAGGCGAGATCCGTGCGCGTCCAGTCGACCACCGGCATGAAATTATAGCAGACCGTCGCAATGCCGGCCTTGGCGAGCGCGCGGATCGAGTCGCGATAGTAGCCGGCGTAGCGCTCGCGTTCCGGCGTGCCGATCTTGAAGGAATTGTGGACCGGAATGCTCTCGACCACCGACCATGTCAGGCCGGCGGCCTCGATGACACGCTTGCGCTCCAGAATGCTCTCGAGGGGCCAGGCGCGCCCGTCATAGATATCGTGCAAGGCGCTCACCACGCCGGTCGCACCGGCCTGCCTGACATGATCGAGCGTTACCGGGTCGTTCGGTCCATACCAGCGCCAGCACTGTTCCATTGCCGCTTCCTTCTGCGAGAGAACGGCAACCTATTGTTGGACCACAATGGGTGTCAAACTAGGAACGGTTTCAGACACCGAATGAAGGAGTTTTCCCAATGAAGGATTTCGACGGCAAGGTTGCCTTGGTGACGGGGACGACCGGGATTGGCCTCGCAACCGCCAGACGCCTTGCGGCTGGAGGCGCTGCGATCGTCGCCTGCGGCATCGATCGCGCGGCCAACGCGGCGCTGGAAGCGGAACTGGAGAACTCCGGAGCCGGGGCGCTGGTCATAAGCGCCGACGTCTCCGTACCGGAGCAGGTTCGCGACGCCGTCGCGGCCGGCGTCGAGCGGTTCGGCGGCCTCGATATCATCGTCAATTCGGCGGCGGTGCATCCATACGGAACCGCCGTCAGCACCGATTTCGAGACCTGGAACAAGGCGATGTCGGTCAATGTCGGGTCGATCTATCTGACCGCGCATTTCGGCATCCCGGAAATGGTCCGCAGGGGCGGCGGCGCCATCGTCAACGTCGCTTCGGTGCAGGGCTTTGCTTGCCAGCAAAACGTCGCCGCCTATGCCACGACCAAGGGCGCCATCCACACGCTGACGCGCGCCCTGGCCCTCGACCACGCGCGCTCCGGCATCCGCGTCAATTCCGTCAGCCCCGGCTCGATCCGCACTCCGATCCTGGAAAAGGCTGCGCGTGGCGACAATGGCAGCGATGCCGATGTAGAGGCCGCCTACAAGCGCTTCGGCGAAGCGCATCCCATCGGGCGCATCGGCGAGCCGGAGGAGGTGGCGGAACTCATCGCTTTCCTGTGTTCGTCGAAGGCCGGCTTCTGCACCGGCGCGGACTACAGGATTGATGGCGGCCTGACCGCCGGCATCGGCGTGAAGTAGATCATAAGGATCGGGGCTTGGCCTTCACCCAGACGCAGTACTGGACGACAGGTTTCAGCAGCCACCGAGCCATTTTCAACCCTGAAAGGCGCCAACGCGATCGATGAAATAATAGGCATTGTTGCCGATTGACAAAAACATCAACAGGCGACCAAGATCATATGACCATCAACGATATTGGTCCCGAGGTTGCCCCTCGGCATTGGCGTAAAGGAGAGCCAGATGCCCCTTCAGCAGAGAGTGACCCATCGTCCGAAACAACGTCCCATCGCCCCCATCCTTGCCTCCGCACTGCTAGGCCTCGGCCTGATCACACTGCCCGGCATCGGCCACGCCGACGGGATCACGCTCAAGATTTTCGGCGGCTCGGCGCTCGACGAACTCGCGCCGCGTCAACCGCCGGACGAACAGAAGAAAATCCAGCAGCAGGTCATCGACGGCTTCCTCAAGGCCAACCCCGACGTCGCCGCGGTCGAGTGGGATGCCCAGGGGCCGCAAACCGATTCCATCCAGCGCGTGATGACCGCAAAACTTGCAAACCAGGAAATGGATCTGATCGCCTGCCCGGCCTTCTACACCAATGGCGCCTATGTCAGGCGAAAACTGGTGATGCCGATTACCGACAAGATCAAGCCGTTCCAGGACAGGATCGACGCCGCCGCACTTGGCGCCTTCACGGTCAACGGCCAAGTCTACGGCGTGCCGATCTCGACGCTGTCGACATCGACGATCTTCTACAATGTCGATCTCTTTCAGAAGCTCGCCATTCCTGTCCCGCCAACCTATGACGACCTGAAGGCAGCCGTGCCGAAGTTCAAGACCGCGGGCGTGATCCCTCTGCTGCATCAGGGCTCTAACACCGTGATGTGGCCGATGTGGTACTTCGAGACCTTTTCGCAGGCCTCGGGCGACCCGGTCGGCAAGACGCAGAAGAACCTCGAGGGCACGGCGAAATTCACCGACGCGCCCGATGTCGAGGGGTTCAAGCTGATCAAGCAATGGGTCGATGATGGCATCCTTTCCAAGGATTCGCTTTCCGTCGACCAGGACGGCATGCGTGCGGCCTTCGCCGCCGGCAAGAGCGCCATGTATTATGGCGGCACCTGGGAAATCCCGTCGCTGCAGTCGAGCGTCAAGGACTTCAAATGGGGCGTCTTCGCCTTTCCGAAAATGGACGGAACGCCGGGCGCGCCTGGCCATGGCGGCGGTGCCGACAACGGCATGTGCGTCGCCTCCTCGATCCCGCCCGAGAAGCTCGATGCCGCGGTCAAGTTCATCGAATATTTGACAAGGCCCGAGGTCGCGACGCTCTACCTCGCGCCGGAACAGCCGATCGCGGCCTCGATCAAGGGCGTGCCGCAGGTCGACGATGCCTATGCCGTCGAACTGCGCAAGCAAGCCTTCCCGAACACGATCAAGTTCCTCGACTGGATCTGGCCCTCGGAGGTCGCGAGCGCCACGTCTTCGGCAATCGCCGGCATCGTCGGTGGCACGACCACGCCCGAAGATGCCGCCGCATCGATCCAGGCCATTTTCGACGACCTCAAGGCCCAGGGCAGTTGGCCGCCCAAATGAGGCCCTGAAGTAGCGCCTGCAAGCGAGCGCACATCCGGTCGGGCTGATGCGCCAGGCAAGAAAAACAGAGGCTGCCTGCTTCGGGCAGCCTCGCCCATCGGAGAGAACACATGACGACACATCGCGCCGAACGGCAGCGCTTCTCGATCGGTTATCATCTGAACAGCTGGGACCTGACCGGCCTTCCGCTACGGCCAGCCATCAAGTTCCTGGCAGACCAGGGCTTCGGCTGGTTCGAGATCCTCGCCTTCACCAGCCTGTCGGACCAATACGCCCGCAAATACATGCAGCTCGGCAACCAGGCGCCGATGGGGGTGACCACCGACACCGACATCTTGCGGCGCTATGCGCTGCTGTCGGAAGGCCAGAGCGAGTATGGCATCAAGCTCTCCTCCTTCTACGTCAATGCGATCTTCACCAACCCCGTCGCCTGGCCCTATGAACGGGATGTGCTCGTCGCGCTGACCAGGATGTTGAAGGGGTTCGGCTCACCGGTGCTGGTTCTCGGCGGCGGTCCATCGGAAGCCGCTGCCGGGGCGCACACGGCCGACGACTACCGCGCCTTTTGCCGGGCGCTCGAGGATATCGGCAGGCGGACAAAGGACCTTGGCATCGAGACGGTCTATCACCCGCACCTCGACACCTTCATCGAGCGCCGCGACCAGCTCGATCGCATGATGGATGAACTGGATACCGATCTGGCCGGCCTGTGCATCGATCCGGCGCATCTTGCGCATACCAATTCCGATCCGGTCGACGCGGTAAAGACCTACATTTCGGCCGTGCGCTACATGCATTTCAAGGACACCAGGGTCGATCCGGCGCTGAAGGGCTATGACCGCTATGGCGCCTTTTGCGAGCTCGGCGCCGGGGTCGTCGATCTCGCCGGCATCGTCGACGTCCTGCTGGATGCAAACTACGATGGGCTCGCCATCATCGAGCTGGATGCGTCCAGGAAAACGGCAGAGCAAAGCACGCTCGAGAGCATCGCCTATGTCAGGGACACGCTCGGGCTGGTGCTGACCCCGCAAGGCGCGAAGGCCGCGTGAGCACGCGACCGCAAAAGGCGGCTCCTGTTTCGAGCCGATCCGGCACCTGGCGTTTCGATGCCGGGGACGGGGCTACGGCCTTCGTCATGATCCTGCCCGCCGCGATCCTCTTCGGTCTTTTCTACCTCTGGCCGTTCGTCAACGGCTTCTGGCTCAGCCTGCACAATTGGGACGGGTTTTCCGACCCGACCTGGGCAGGCTTTTCCAACTACATGCGCCTGGCGCATGATCGCATCTTCCTCGGTGCGCTGCGCAATAATCTGATTTTCGTCGTTGCCGTCGTCGTCCTGAAGAACGTGCTCGGCCTCGGGCTGGCGCTGCTTCTGAACCGGGCGCTGCTCGGCCGCGCCTTCTTTCGCGCCGCCGCCTTCATCCCGGTGACGATGTCCTTCGTCGCCGTCGGCCTGCTCTGGTCCTGGATCTACAATCCCGTCTTCGGCCTGCTCAACAGCGGGCTCGATCTCATTGGCCTCGCCGGGCTGAAACGATCATGGCTCGGCGACGCCGACATCGCGCTCTACTCGATCATCGTCGTCGATGTCTGGAAATGGCTCGGCTTCCATGCCGTCATCTATCTGGCCGGGCTGCAGACGATCCCCTCGGAGCTTTATGAATCGGCGAAGATGGACGGCGCCGGCCCCTTGCAGCGCTTCCGGCACGTCACCGTTCCGATGATGATGCCGATCATCTTCATCAACACCATCCTCGGCCTTTCCGGCGCCTTCGTGCGCAACTTCGACATCGTCTATGTCCTGACCAAGGGTGGTCCGAACCACGCCACCGAAGTGGTGCTCACCTACATGATGAGCAAGGCCTTCCAGGACGGCGCCATGAGCTACGCCGCGGCGATCGGCTATGTGCTGTTCATGATCGTCGGGCTGGCCAGCGTCGGCCTGCTGGCCCTGATGCGGCGGCAAAGGCTCGACGTCTGATGAGAGCAGCCGCCAACCCTCCGCTTCCCCTGGATGATGGCGCCGCCGGCTCTCGCCGTCGCGGGCTCATGCAGCGCCTCGGCATGCGCGGCATCCTCGAACTTGGCGGCATCTATGCCGCGCTCATTCTCGTGCTCTTCGAGACCCTTTATCCGCTGCTTTGGGTGCTGTTCGGTTCGCTCAAGACCAAACAGGAAATGCTCAGCAATGTCTGGGGTCCGCCATCGAGCCTGGTGCTGCAGAACTATGCCGATGCCTGGCGGATCGCCGGCATGGGATCGCGCATCGTCAACAGCATCTTCGTCACCGGCTCGGCATTGATCATCCTGGTGGCCGTCGCGACGCCGTGCGCCTATGCGGTGGCGCGTCTTCGTTTCCCCGGACGCGGTCTTGTGGTCGCAGTCGCAGTTGCGGCCATGCTGGTGCCGCCGCAGGTGATGGCCATTCCGCTGTTCCTGGTGGCGCGCGATCTCGGCCTGATAAACAGCCGGCTCGGCATTGCCTTCATCTATGCCGCGACGTCGCTGCCGCTTTCGGTCTTCATCCTGCGCAGCTTCTTCATCACATTGCCGGCCGACCTCGAAGATGCCGCTCGCATCGATGGCGCCAGCCGGCTCGAGATCCTGATCCACATCATGCTGCCCCTGGTGCGGCCGGGCGTGGCGCTGATCCTCATCTTCGGCTTCATCGAGATCTGGAACGATTTCTTCCTGGCCTTCCTGCTGTTGCGCGACCCTTTAGTGCAGACCATTCCGCTTGGACTGGTCAGCTTCTTCCAGCAATACGACTCGCTCTGGACGCTCTATTTCGCCGCGTTGACGATCACGACACTGCCGGTGATCGTCGTCTTTGTCGCCATGCAACGGCAGTTCATCGCCGGCCTGACAGCCGGCGCCGTGAAGGGTTGACATGCAGGATCGCGTCATTGGCGTTGGCGTCATCGGCTGCGGCGAGATCGCCCAGTTGATGCACTTGCCTTATCTCATGGAATTGCCGGCGTTTCGCATCGCCGCCTTGTGCGACATCTCTTCCGGCACGGTCGACAAGGTGGCGGAACATTATGGCGTCACTGCCAGATATACCGACCATCGCGCGCTGCTTGCCGACCCGAATGTCGATGCGGTCGTGATCTGCACCTACGATCATGGCGAGATGGTCGCCGATGCAATCCGAGCCGGCAAGCACCTGATCGTCGAGAAGCCGCTTGCCTTCACGCCGCAGGAGGCGCGCCCGCTGGTCGAGCAGGCCGAGCGGAGCGGCCTCGTCGCCCTTGTCGGCTACATGAAATTCTATGATCCCGGCTATGAGATCGGGCTGGAGCGCATCGCCGCCATCGGCCGGCCGAAGTCGATCCATGTCCACGATTTCGCGGGCCGCTTCGACCGTTATGGCCAACTCTACACGCAGACCAGGGTCACCGACGTGCCGGCCGATGTGTTAGCGGCGGGACGCGAAACGGTCGCTCGGCGCATCGAGGCGGCGCTCGGTGTGGACCATGCCGGCTATCGCGATCTCTATCTTGTACTGCTCAGCCTCGCCAGCCACGACCTTGCCGTCATGCGCGGCGCTTTCGGCACGCCGGACCGCGTCGTGCATGCACAGCAGACCGGTCCCAACCAGCTGCTGGCCGTGCTCGATTATGGCGGCGTCCCTTGCCTCTTCGACATGGCACTTGCCCAGTATGAATGGTGGGACGAGTGGATCCACGTGCATGGTGAGCGCGACGAGGTGCGGATCGAATTCCAGAACCCCTATTTCCGCAATGCCTCGGCGACCGTCCGGCTGCGCGAAACCACAGGCGAAGCTGCATCCGAACGCGCTCTGCCTGGCGTTCCGGATACGTCGTTCCGCCGCGAATGGCTGCATTTCGCCGATTGCGTCCATGGCGGCGCGAAGCCGCGCACGCCGCTTTCGGGCGGGCTCGCCGATCTCGATCTTGCCGTTCGGATCATCCAGGCAATGCCGCCGAAAAGACTTTAGCGAAATTTCGGAAACGCGCCGCCAGCCGGCGCGTTGGCCCAGCTCTGCAAGGTCTGGCCGCCGTCGATCAGCCAATCCACGCCTGTGACGTGCCTCGCCTCGTCGGAGGCCAGGAAAGCCACGGCGGCCGCGACATCGTCCGGCTGGCCGATGCGGCGCAACGGAATGCGGTCGGCGAAATGCTGGACGCTGCTCTTGAATTCGCCGTCGCCGGAAACCGGTACGCCAAGCGTCGTCTCGATCACGCCGGGGCAGATGGCGTTGACGCGTATGCCGTAAGGCGCGGCATCGAGCGCTGCGACCCGCGTCAGGCCGACCACCCCGTGTTTGGAAGCGACATAGCCGGCACCACCCAAAAGGACGTCCCAACCGGCCATGGACGAGCCCATGTTGACGATCGAGCCACCGGTCCCGGCCTCGATCATCGCCCGAAGCGACGCCTGCAGCACGAGGAAGATGCCGCGCAGATTGATGCGGATGGTCGTATCCCAGTCTTCGACCGGCAGGTCGTGAACGGGAGCGACGACGCCGGAAATTCCGGCATTGTTGAACACCACGTCGAGGCCGCCGAACGCCTCGACGATCGTTGCGACGGCGCGCCGCACATCCGCTTCATCGGTGACGTCAGCCTCGATCGCCAGGGCGTCGTCGCCGAGGGAGCTGGCCAATTGCCGCGCCGCCGCGCCATTGCGGTCGACAATGGCGACCCGCGCGCCTTCGTCAAGGAAACGCCGCACCGCTGCGCTGCCGATCGCGCCGGCGCCGCCGGTGACGAGGACCTTTTTCTGGTCGAACCGTTTCATCCTTCGGTCTCCGGCTTTGGATAGGAACGCCATGAATACTTTGGTTCGAAACCGATCGTTTCGCGCGCATGGACCGTGTCGAGCACGGCGCCGAAGCCGGCGATCGGCCGCGACAGAGCGACATCAGGATAGACCCGGCGCACGAGCGCTTCGGTCTCCTCTTCCATGAATGTGTCGGCGGCGCTCAGGAGGACGCGCAGATGGCCATCGCCTTGCCATTCAAGCGCCCGCAGGAAGCCCTGCCCGGCGTCGCGCGCATCGAGATAGGCCCACAGGTCGCGGGCACTGTCGGCGGTGGCGCGGCGCGGCCCGACGCCCTCGAAAAAAGAACCCGGCGTCTGGATCCACGGCATGCGGATACTGACCGCCGAGAAGGCCCCCCGGCGCACCGCCGCGTCGACGATTTCCTCGCCCAGCCATTTCGACAGGCCGTACGGGTCCTGCGCGCCGACCGGATGGTTCAAGTCGACCGGCAGATAGGGCGGCCGCACAGGTTTCTCGAAAAAGGGATAGCCGAAAACGCTGAAGGACGAGGCATAGACGAAGCGCCTGGCGCCGGCCATGGCAGCTGCCTCGACCACATTGTAGGCGGTCGTGATGTTGGTCTTGAACACCTCGCCGCCGGCCCGGCCGGTCGGCCGCGGAATGGCCGCGACATGCACAACGGCATCGCAATCGCGCACCAGCTGCAGCGTCGATCCCAGATCGGTCAAATCGGCGGTTGCGTGGCGCCATGCGACCTCACCCGGCACCACGGCATCGACACCAAGCACATCGTGGCCGGCCGCAACCAGAGCCTCGGCCACATGGCGGCCAAGCAGGCCGCTGGCTCCGGTGACGATGGTTTTCATATCTCGGCCTCGGCTCCGCAATTAAGCGGCTTGAATATTGTTGATGGTCATACAAATCGAGCGCATGCCTGACAAGCGTTGTCAAGGCCATTTCGCGATGGACAAATAGCGCATACGCTTGTCGGAGCGCGGTGCGCAAGGCCGACCAGCACGCTTTGCGTCGAACGGGATTGACTTGGCATCCGCTAGGGTTTTTTGTATGAGCATCAACGATCGGTCAAAGGAGCTCGCCATGTCCGTGGACAGTTTTTCCTCACATCGGCACGATGACGCGGTGCGCCTCGATCCACGCCGTGCGGCCGTTGTCGTCATCGATATGGTCAATGAGTTCTGCAAGCCCGGCGGGGCCATGGTCCTGCCTGGGTACGAGACGCTGGTCGCGCCGCAACTGGCCGTGATCGAGGCCGCGCGCGCCGCCGGCGTGCCGGTGATCTGGGTCCATGACAGCCACCGGCCGGGCATGCGACGCGAGCGCGAATGGCTGAAGCGCACACCGCATTGCCTGGATGGAAGCTGGGGGCCGGAGATCATCGAGGATCTCGGCGCCCGCGATGACGAGATCCATGTGATCAAGCGGCGCTACTCGGCCTTCTTTCAAACCGACCTCGACCTGACGCTGAAAGACATGCAGACCGATCAGTTGATCATCTTCGGCGTGGTCACCAACATCTGTGTGCGCTCGACCGTCCATGATGCCTTTTTCGAGGGCTATGAGGTGGTGGTGCCAAGCGATTGCTGCGCGGCGACGGGACCACGCGAGCAGGAAAGCTCGCTCTATGACATAGCGACCCATTTCGGCGTGGTCAGCGATTCGGCTGATGTCGTCGCAGCCCTCCGCGACGGGAGGTCGCTTCAACCAGCGGAGGTCGCGGCTTGAGCTTTTTTCAAACCGGCGACATCCAAGACAGCGGCGATAGGAGTCCGGTGTGACGACTGAAAAGAAACCGCAATCCGAAAAAGGCGCGACGCCGAAAACGCCGAGCGGCGATGCACCCCCGAGCCGCGAGCAAGTGCTGCAACAATACGCCGAGACCGGCTATGAATTGGACCGCCACCCGGCGCACGTCATCCGCCGGGCGCATCAGCGCGCGACGTTGCGCTTCCAGCAGGTGATGGCCGGCGAAGACCTTTCGCCAACGCAATTCGCGGCGCTCGCCACGATCCTCAAGCATGGCGAAGTCTCGCAGAACCATCTCGGCCGGCTGACGGCGATGGACCCGTCGACCATCAGCATCGTCATGCGCAAACTGCTCAAACACGGGCTGATCACGCGCAGCGCCTCCGAAACCGACCAACGCCTGACGATGATCGCGCTGACCGGCAAAGGGACCGACTATACGCTGGAGCGGCTCGAACGCAGCGTCGAGGTCGGGCGGCGGTTCCTGTCGCCGCTCTCACCGGCTGAGCAGGCGACGCTGCTTCGCCTGCTCCAGCGCATCAACGACGACGACCCATCGAATGGCGACGGCGGCAAATAAGCCGCGTCCAGTCCTTTTTTCCATAACAGCAAAAGTGAGAACCGATGTCGTCCGACTCCCAGTCGTCTGCCAACACGCTCGTCGTCCGCAATATCGGTCTCATGCTGAGTGGCGATCTCGCACAACCGATCATCGACGCCGACACCATCGTCGTGAGCGATGGACGCATCACCAGCATTGGCAAGGCAGGCGACATTGATGGCGGCAGCGCGGCGACGATCATCGATGCGATGGGCTGTGCGGTCTCGCCGGGTCTTATCGATAACCACGCCCATCCGGTGGCCGGCGACTGGACGCCTCGGCAGAACCAGATCGGCTGGATGGATTCGACTGTGCATGGCGGCGTCACCACCATGATCTCGGCGGGTGAAGTCCACACGCCGGGCCGACCGCGCGACCTTGTCGGGCTGAAGGCGCTGGCGATCGCTGCCCAACGCACCTTCTCCAACTTCCGTCCGAACGGCATGAAGATCCTGGCCGGGGCACCGATCCTGGAACCCGGCCTTACCGAGGAAGACTTCCGCAGTCTCGCCGAGGCCGGCGTGACGCTTGTCGGCGAGGTCGGACTTGGCGGCGTCAAGGACGGGCCGACCGGCCGGCAGATGATCGCCTGGGCGCGCAAATACGGCATGACCTCGATGACCCACACGGGCGGTCCATCCCTGCCCGGCTCCGGCCGCATCGGCGCGGATGTCGTGCTGGAGGTCGACGCCGACATCGTCGCGCACGTCAATGGCGGGCCAACCGCCCTGCCCGACGCGGAAATACGGCAGATCTGCGAGAAGGGCTCGAGGGCGCTTGAAATCGTCCATAACGGCAATTTGCGCACCGGACTGTTCGTGCTCGACCTGGCAAGGCAGCGCGGCGAACTTTCGCGCGTCATCCTCGGCACCGACAGCCCGGCCGGATCCGGCGTGCAGCCGCTTGGCATCCTGCGAACCCTGACCATGCTGGCTTCGCTGGGTGGTATCGCGCCGGAAGTGGCGTTCTGTCTTGCCAGCGGCAACACGGCGCGTGTGCGCGGACTGGATGATCGCGGCATCATCGAGGCCGGTCGCGCCGCCGACCTGATCTTCATGGATCAAGCGATCGGCGGTGCCGGCGACGGGCTGCTCGACAGCGTGGCGCTGGGCAATCTTCCAGGCATTGGAATGGTCGTCATCGACGGCGTGGTGCGGATCGGCCGGAGCAGAAATACGCCTCCGGCGATGCGGGTGCCGGAAGTCCTGGCGGCCTGACGGTCAGCCGACGCCGTCAATCCCGACAATCTTGTCCTTGGTCAGCCCGCCGACGCGCGGGTGCGGCCTGCCGGAATCGGTGACGGCGATAGCGACGACGATCTCGTCGGCCCGCGGTGCGTCGGGAACACGAACCTCCATGCCGTCGAAATGGCTGCGCACCCGCGCCGCATCCTTGTGACCGAGCGGAATATCGAGCGGCACGCCGAGGCCGCCGCGCTTCTTCGATGAAGGAATGAGCGCGGCCCCCTTGCCGAGCACATCGCGGAACGGGGCACCGAGCTTTGGATGAAGGATGGCGGCGGCATGTTCGAGCTCACCGTCGGCGCCGACGGCGGCGGCCTTGCCGAAGCTCTCGACCCGGTCGCCGGCAATGCCCAGAGCAGCGACGGCGCGCTTGGGCAAGATATCTCCCAATGCTTCGCCTATGGCGCTCAGTGCCGACAGGTCCTCGACGTAGGTACCCGCATAGGGGTTGCGGATCACCGCGATGGCTGCGGCACGCCGCGTCGGCGGATCGACGGGCCGCCCGCCTTCGATCCGGGTTTCCTCGACGATGGTGATGATACGGCGGATTTCCGGGTTCATCGCAATCCGTCCTCGCCCTTGATGTCGGGGGCGGCAAGGCCGCCGACCCGTGCATGAACGCGTGCGCCGGTGGTCATCGCCAGGATGACGGCCATTTCGTCGCCGCGCGGCGCATCGGCAATGCCGATCTCGATCGCATCGAAATGGCTGCGCACATAGGAGGCGTTTATGTGCGTGATCGGGATATCGATGCGCGTTCCGGGGCCGCCGACCTTCTTGGTCGAAGGCACGATCGCCTTGGCATTGCCGAGCAGTTCACGCATCGCATAGCCGCCCGGATTATGCCAGAGCGCGCCGTGTTCAAGCTCGCCGGCGGCGCCGACTATGGCACCCTTGCCATAGCCTTCGATGGCCTGGCCGCCTTCACCAATGGCGTCGATCAGGCGCCGAGCCATATCGAGACCGAGCGGCTTCAGGTCTTCCATGAAGCCAGTGATCTCTTCGACATAACGTCCGGCAAAAGGGTTGGCGATGACCGCGACGACCGCGCCCCGCTTGAGCGGGCGTGCCGCGTGGGGTCCGCCCTCATGGAATATCTCTTCGACCTGAACCAGAAATTTCCTGACCACCACAGCCGGCATCGTTCGCTTCCTTCATCCCGTCGTTCATAAAAACTCATTAGAGTATCAACAATTATGCCCATGGACATTTGTCAAGCGCAGACGTCGAGCAAGTGGGCGAAGGGCCAAGAAAACTGCATCGGATGACGATTGACAGCCTGTTAAGCCGCTCCTAAACTCATATGACCATCAACGAACTCGCCGTTGTCCCGGCGGACACGTGGGGATGGTCAAAGCGTGGCTTCAAAAGCTGAAAAAAGCTGAAGGGGAATGACATGAAAAGGGCGCTCAAGAGTTTATTTCTGGCCGGCACGATGCTTGCCATTTCGTTCGGACCGGCCGCGGCACAGGCCAAGGTTTCCGTGGCCGCCATCTCGGGATATTTTGCCCAGGGCTTCGGCGTTTCGATCGTCAACGGCCTCAACAAGGCCAAGACCGATTTCGGCATCGACCTCAAGCTGGTCGACACCGGCAATCGCGCGCTCGACTACCAGCAGCAGTTCGAGAATCTTGCCAAGGGCAAACAGTACGACCTCATCTTCGTGATGGGCTGGGAGCTGGTGGACTCGCTGCAAAAGGTCAGCGCCGAATATCCTGACCAGCGCTTCGTGTTCATCGATGGCGTCCTCGACAACCCCAAGATGATCTACGCCAATTTCGCCGAGGAGCAGGGATCCTTCGTCGCCGGCGCGCTTGCCGGCATGATCGAAGCCAAGGGCACCGCCTTCGACAAGATCGGCGACGGCAAGGCGATCGGCTTTGTCGGCGGCCGAGATATCCCGGTGATCCGCAACTTCCTGGGCGGCTACGAGCAAGGCGCTAAATATGCCGCGCCCGACGTCAAGGTAAACTCCGTCTTCGCCGGAACCTTCGACGACCCGGCCAAGGGAAGCGAACTTGCCCAGGCGCTTTACGGCCAAGGCTCCGACATTGTCTACAACGTCGCCGGCCCGACGGGTGAAGGCGTGATGCAGGCAAGTGCCGCGGTCGACAAATATTCGATCGGCGTCGACATCGACATGTGTGGCTCGGCTCCCGGAAATGTGCTCGCCAGCATGCTGAAGCGCGGCGACATCGCCGTCTACACGCTGATCAAGGACGAGGTCGAGGGCCGCAAGATCACCGCCGGCACCCGCACTTTCGACCTCGCCTCGGGCGGTGTCGAGGTCAAGGTCTGCGATGACATCGCCGCCAAGATCCCGGCAGAGATGACCGCCAAGCTCGATGAGATCAAAAAGGGCATCGTTGACGGCAAGATCGTGATCGCCAAGGCAAAATAAGCCAACAACAGCGCCTCCCTCCCAAGAAAGCGCTACACTGATCCGCCGCGGCTTGCCGCGGCGGATCAGTGTCCAATCTGCGAGAGCCACGTTGTCGAACACGCCGGGGTCGCCGACCCTCCACAGCAATGCCGCGATGGCCGTCGAGTTGACTGGCATCACCAAGCGTTTTGGCGCATTCGTCGCCAATGACGGCATCGACCTTGCGGTCCGCCGCGGCGAGATCCACGCCATCATCGGCGAGAACGGTGCCGGCAAGACGACGCTGATGAACATCCTGTTCGGCCTCTTGCAGCCGGACGAAGGCTCGATCCGGCTGAACGGTGAAGAGATCGTGATCGCCGACCCGTCCGTGGCGATAAAGGCCGGCCTCGGCATGGTTCACCAGCATTTCAAGCTGGTTCCCTCGCTCTCGGTTGCCGACAACGTCTTTCTCGGTATGGAAATCCGTCGCCATGGGCTGATCGACCACGCCGCACAAATTGCGCGCACGCGCGACCTGTCGAAGCGCTTCGGCCTGCAGGTCGATCCGACCGAGCGCGTCGGGCTGCTCTCGGTCGGCATAGAGCAACGCATCGAAATCCTGAAGGTCCTGGTGCGCGGCGCGCGCACCATCATCCTCGACGAACCGACCGCCGTGCTGACGCCGCAGGAGAGCCGTGAGCTGTTCCAGACGCTGCGCAGCTTCGTGGGCGAGGGCATGACGGTGGTCTTCATTTCGCATCACCTGGAAGAGGTGATGGAAGTGTCCGACACGGTGACCGTGCTGCGCAACGGCAGGAAGGTGGCGACCCGGCCGACGGCCGAGCTCAGCAAGGACGAGTTGGTGCACATGATGGTCGGCCGCGAGGTCAGCTTCGACCGCCGGGCGCGTGCGTCGCTGCACGGCGACGTGGTGCTCGAAGTGAAGGATCTGTGGGCGCGCGACGATCGCCTGCTGCCGGCCCTTCGCAACGCCAGTTTCACCGTCCGCTCCGGCGAGGTGGTGGGGATCGCGGGTGTGGCCGGCAATGGTCAGACGGAGCTGGCGGAAGTGCTTTCGGGCCTGCGACCGGCAAGCCATGGCGGGGCGTGGCTGAAGGGCCAGAATCTCACCGCTCTCTCCCCCGCCGCGATCCGCCAGGCAGGCCTCGCCCATGTTCCAGGCGACCGCATGGTGCGCGGGGTCGATCGCAACGCTTCGATAGCGGCCAACACCCTGATGGGCCGCCAGCATCGCGCACCATGGAGCCGCGGCGGCATGCTCAACTGGAATGCCATAAATCAAAACGCCGAAACGCTGATCAAGAGCTTCGATATTCGCGCGCGCGGAGCCGGTGATGCGGTCAAGCGGCTTTCGGGCGGAAACATCCAGAAGGTCGTTCTGGCGCGCGAATTCACCAATGGCGCCGATTTCCTGCTGATCGACCAGCCGACGCGTGGCGTCGACATCGGCGCCCAGGAGGCCATTCATGACGAGATCATGCGCCAGCGGGCCGCCGGCCGCGCGATCCTGCTGATTTCCGTGCAGCTCGACGAACTGGCCGCCCTTGCCGACCGCATCCTGGTGATGTTCAACGGGCGGATCATGGGCGAGGTCGCTGGCGACGAGGCCGACGAGGAGCGCATCGGCATGATGATGGCAGGCGTGGCCGCGCCGGAATTTGCCGCGGAGACCGCATCATGACAGACCATTTGCGTGCCGTTTCCGGCCAGGTGATCGCCATCGGCGTGGCGCTGCTGATGGGCGCGATCATCATCCTCATGGTCGGCGAAAGCCCGGTGCGTGTGTTCATGACGCTGTTGCGCGGCGCCTTCGGCGATCAGGAGAAGATCGCCGGGACCCTGCTGCAGACGACGCCGATCCTGATCTGCGGTGTCGCCGCCTGCATCGGCTTGCGCGGCGGCATGTTCAACGTCGGCATCGAGGGCCAGCTGTTCCTCGGCGGTTTCGCCGCCGCGTGGGTCGGCTTTGCCATGCCCCTGCCCGCGGGCATTCACACGCTGGCCGCGCTTGCGCTCGCGGTCGTGGCAGGCGCGGCCTGGGTCGCCATCCCCGCCTATTTCCGCGCCCGCTACAACACCAACGAGGTCGTCTCGACGATCCTGTCGAACTACGTGGCGGTGCTGCTCACCTCCTATTTCACCATCTTCCTGTTCAAGCGGCCGGGTGGCTGGTCGGAGACGCCGCCGATCCTGGCGACATCCTATCTGCCGGAGATCTTCACCTTTTCGCGGTTGAACTGGGGCCTGGTCATTGGCCTGGTGCTGGCGGTCGGCGCAGCCCTTGTCTTCCGCTACACCAAATGGGGTTACGGCGTCACGATGGTCGGTTCGGCGCCGAAATTCGCCGAATATGGCGGCGTCAACGTGAAACGGCAGGGTTTCCTGGTCCTGCTGCTTTCGGGGGCCGTCGGCGGGCTGGCCGGCGGCGTCGAGACGCTCGGCGTCCATCACCGCTTCATGGAAGGATTTGCCCCCGGTTTCGGCTTCGACGGGCTGATCGCCGCCCTGCTTGCCAATGGCTCGCCTGTCGCCACCATCTTCACCGCACTGTTCTTCGGCGCCCTGCGCAACGGATCGCTGCTGCTCGAGGTCGATACCAGCGCGTCGCGCGAGATCATAACCGTGATCCAGGCGCTGATCATCCTCAGCGTCTCGGCCCAGGTGCTGGTGAGAAAGCGTGGCGACAGCCAGGCAGGGGAGCGGCGATGGAAATTCTAGACAAGCTCATCAACGTCGCGCTGATCGCTGCGACGCTTCGCACCACCGCGCCCATCCTTCTGGTCGCGCTTGGCGGCTCGTTCACCACCAAGGCCGGCATCTTTAACATCGGCCTCGAGGGGCAGATGCTGGTCGGCGCCTTCTTCGCCGTCCTTGGTTCGATCTGGACCGGTTCCGCGCTGGCGGGGGTCGCCTGCGGCGTCGCGGCGGCGCTCGTCTTCGCCCTGATTTTTGCCGTCCTGGTGGTGAGCTTCAAGGCCAATGAAGTGGTCGTCGGGCTGGCGCTCAACATCCTGGCCGGCGGCATGACCATCTCGCTGATGAAAGCGATCTTCGGCACGCGCGGTTCGATCGTCGGTCACGGCATCGTCGGCCTGCCGAAAGTCCAGCTGCCCGGTGCCCGCGACCTTCTCGGCTCGTGGGCGCCGCTGATCTCCGGCTTCACGCCGCTCGTCTATGCCGCCTTCATCGCCGTGCCGCTGCTGGTCGTCTGCTACAACCGGACACGGCTCGGCCTCTATATCCGCGTCGTCGGCGAAAAACCGGAAGCCGCCGAGGCGCTCGGCATCTCGATCACCCGCGTCCGCTACATCGCGTCCCTGCTGTGCGGATTGCTGGCCGGCCTCGCCGGCGCTCATCTGTCACTCGGCTACATCACCATGTTCACCGAAAACATGTCGTCGGGCCGTGGTTTCATGGCGGTGGCGATCCTGATCTTTTCCAACGGCGATCCGCTGAAGGTTCTGGCCGGCTGCCTGCTGTTCGGCTTCGCCGATGCTTTTTCGTTGCGCCTGCAGACGTTCGGCTATCCCTCCTACCTGGTTCTCACCGTCCCCTATGTCGTCGCGCTGATCGCATTGTTCGCGCTGTCCTACCGGGCGCGTCCAAGGGTTATCGCCGAGACGCTGGAATCGATGCGTAAGCTGCTGTCGGTAGACAAGAACACTGAACCCGGCCGCAAAAATCCCCAGTGAAGGAAGCCTCTATGGAACGCATAATCCTCGACGTGGATTCGGCCGGCGACGATATTCTCGCCGTGCTGTTTGCAGCGGTCAATCCGAGGCTCCGGCTCGAGGGGGTGACCACCGTGACCGGTGCGGCCGGCCCGATCGAGCAGGTCACCAATGTCGTCCTCAACACGCTGACGCTCGCCGGGCGTGACGACATCCCGGTTCACGCCGGCGCGTGGCGGCCGATCGTCGGCAACGCCAAGGCCGACATGGAGGCGCCGGTGCATTTCGAAAAACGGCTCGTTGCCCGTTTCGGCGATCGCCTGAAGAAGTTCAACCCGCCGGCATCGACGCCGGTGCGGCAGGCCACATCAGGACACGCAGTCGATTTCATCATCGGCACGGTCATGGCCAATCCGGGCGAGATCACGCTGGTGACGACCGGCCCGTTGACCAACGCGGCGATGGCGCTGTTGCAGGAGCCGGGATTGACCGGCGCACTGAAGCGGCTGATCGTGCTCGGCGGCAATTTCCAGACACCGGGCAACATCACACCCCTGTCGGAGTACAACATCTGGGCCGATCCGGAGGCCTCGCGCATCGTGCTCAACGCCGATGTCGAGAAGATCCTCGTGCCGCTCGACATCTGCGAGGACAACCGCGTCGCCGATTCGATGCTGACGCGCGACGACATCGCCGACATGCAGGCCGTGGCAAGGGACAATCCCGTCCTTGAGATGATCGCCGACAGCTTCCCGATCTACATCGACATCTGGCGCGAATTCTTCGACCTCGTCGGGTTCCCGATGGACGACGTGATCACCGTGGCGCTGGCTTTCGATCCGGGCCTGGCGACGATGACCGAGCCGCTGTTCGCCGATGTCGTGCTCGACGGCAGGCTGGCGCGCGGCCAGACCGTCGCCTATCGCGGCCGGCAATTGCTGCCCGGCGGCGGGCCCAAGACCACCCGCATCTGTACCGGCCTCGACGGCCGGCGTTTCCTCGACGGCTTCAAGAAAACCATAGCGCGCTACGAGCGGGCGGCGTGAAAGACGACATGATGACCAAGCCAACTCCTATCCTGTTCGACTGCGATCCCGGCCACGACGACGCCATCGCGCTGGTCATGGCGCATCGCTCGCCGGCCATCGAGCTACTCGGCGTCACCACGACCTGCGGCAATGCGGAAGTCGAGAAGACGACCGCCAATGCCTTGCGCATCCTGGAGTATATCGGCGCCGGCGACGTGCCTGTCGCGCAGGGCTGTCACCGTCCGCTGGCGCGCCCGCTGGTGCTCGGCACCGCAGATGGACCAAGCGGGCTCGAGGGCTCGCCCTACCTGCCGCAGGCGACGATCAAGCCGGTTGACCAGCACGCCGTCGATTTCCTGGCCGACAGACTGCGCGCCGCGCCCGAACCGATCCTGGTCGTCGCCACCGGCCCGCTCAGCAATATCGGCCTGATGATCCTCAAGCATCGCGACGTGCTGCCCAAGATCAAGGAGCTGATCTGGATGGGCGGCGTGTTCTACCGCAAGAGCGAGATCATCACGCCGACCGAGTTCAACGCGTTCTGCGACCCCGAGGCGCTGAAGATCGTCCTGGACAGCGGCGTGCCGATCCTGATGGTCGGCCTCGACGTCACCATGCAGGTGCTGATCGAGGCGCCGCAATATGCCGAACTCGCCACCATCGACACGCCGCTCGGCCGGCTCGTCAACGACTGGCTGCTGTTCTACGAGAAGCTGCACCGCAACTCGATGGGCGTCGGCGGCGCCATGCACGATCCGCTGGCGCTGGCGCTGGCCATCGACCCGACATTGGTGCGCACGCGCCCTGCCCATATCGGCGTCGATCTGTCCGGCACCTACGCCTTCGGCGCGACCATCGCCGATTACTGGGGCGAGCGCGGTGAAAAGGACAATGCCCGCATCGCCCACGAGGTCGATGCGGACCGCTTCTTCAAGCTGATGTTCGATCTGCTGCGGGACTGAACGGAGCGCCGCGGCGCCGGCAGCGTTTCACGATAGGAATTTTTTCTTGACTCCCTGCCCTCAGCGATGGTATATTTTTGTCTATGGTGCAGATTTACGCCAATGACCCGCCGCACAGGCGGGTTTTTGTTTGCTCCGTCAAATCTCCCTGACAATTCAGCCGCGTGAGATGTCAGGGTCAGTTGAGCTGGTTGAGGATTCCAGAGCTGCTCGCGACCATCAAACTCCTGTAGATCAGGAACGCCAGTGTACAGATCGCGGCTAGCGCGATCGGCACGCCGAACGGCACCACGCCCTTGCGGTCCAGATGCTGCACGACAAGCCGAAAAGCGCCCGCGGGCAGCATGAACGGGTTTTTCACGATCGCCGCGGTCGCCAGGGCGAAAACCAGAAGCAGCACCGAAAACACCGCGAGAGCGCCGCCGCTGATCAGGAATGGCACGACTGCCAGCAGCTTGACATCACCGGCGCCGATCTTGCGCAAGACCCAGAAGGGCAAGAGCGCGACGAACAGCAGAAGCCCTGCACTGGCGCTCAGCCCCATGTCCCACCACGAGCCGGACTGGAGCGAGAGCAGCAGCAAGCCCCCAGCGCCCAGGCAGAGCAGCAGCAGCACGTCGCGATTGGAAATCTTCTGCGTTTTGAAATCGAGCCAGGCAATCCTTGCCAGCAGAGGGATGGCGAGCGCTTTCAGCAACAGAGCTTCGACGAGCAGCATGCTAGCGCTCGACGTTCTGCACGCTTGACGACAAAAGCTTCAGATTGTTGGCGACGGTCGGGTCGTTAGGCGCCAGCTCATAAGCCTTGAGAAAGTTCGAGCGTGCGTCCTGCAGCTTGCCGCGCAGCAGGTAGGAGTAGCCGACATTGTTGTAATATTCAGGCGTCGCGCCGACCAGCTTGAAGGCCCTGGCATAGGCCCGGTCGGACAGGTCGAAGCGGTGGATCCGGTCGGTGCAAGCGGCCAGCCCCATCCAGGCGTTACCATCATTGGGGGCCAGTTGCGTCGCCTTGAAGAACAGCGCGCCGGCATTGCCGTAATTCTCGGCGCGGAACTGGTTCTTGGCTTCGGCGACAGCCTGGTCCGAGGCATAGTATTCGACATCGCTGACCGTCTTCAGCCCGTCGAAAGCATCGCCAAAGGCCGTTACGTCGCCTTTCGACGGCTCGTTGGTGCGAACGACACCGTCGGTGGCGTCCGTCTGGCAGCCGGCAAGCAAAACCGTCAACAGGCAGAACGCCGCCGCGATAGCCCTCTTCATACAGATTCCCCCAAGGGTCTCAGACCTCATATTAGAATCAGATCATACACGCAATCAGAAGAAAATGCCCCTCATACGGATGATCACCGGTAGCATGATAACCATCATAACCACAGGGAAGATACAAAGCCCCAACGGAATCATCATTTTCACCGGCAAAGCATTGGCGCGTTCCTCTGCACTCAGAATTCTTTGCCCACGCATCTCTTCGCTGTAAACGCGCAGGGCATCCGTAAGGCTGGTGCCCAGTTCTTCGGATTGTCGGAACAACACTGCCAGGGCTCGCGCCTCCTCAAGCCCGATCCGGTCAGCGAGTTCACGCAACGCTTCCCGCAATGGCTTGCCAGCACGCAACTGCAAATTCATGATCGCAAGCTGGATGCCGAGCCATTTGTGAGTGCCGGCCAGTTCGCTGCTAACGCGCTCGACCGCCGCCTCCAGGCTCATGCCGGCATCGGCACAGGTGATCATCATGTCCATGAAATCGGGAAAGCCGCGACGATAGATTTCCTTCTGCGCATTCTCGAAGCGATCAAGCATAATGCTCGGAATCACAATGCAGGCGAGCCCGAACAAGCCAGCTCCGGCAAAGGCCATGAACCCGGGCATGGAAGGCGGGAGCACTCGGGTCAGGAGCGTATAGACTGTGAGAAATCCGACACAGACCGCACCAAGGCGCGACAGGGTATAGAAGAGCGGAGCGCTCGGCTTATAGAAGCCCGCCCGAAAGAGCTTGGCGTCGAGGGCACTTGGCTCGTCCCGCTCCTTCTCGATCGATCGAAAATACGCATCGACCGGCCGCTGCGCCGCGATCTTGGCGAGCTGTTCCTGTCCAACGAGCGAACGGCGATCGGCAATACCTTCGGCCATCAGGCTTTGTGTGACCAGCTTCCGCGTCTGCAGCGCCGGCAAAAAGACAAGCGCGCCGAACAAGAAAAGCGCCACCGCCGCCAGGAAGACAGCGACGGAAACCATGAAGCTCAGATCCAGAATGGTCGAAAACAAGTTTATGCCTCGCTCCTGTCAGAAATCGAAATTGACCATTCGATACATGATGAAATCCCCCAGCAGCGCCCACAGGCCGAAAATCAGGAACACCGGCATGATCAGCGGGTCGTGCCAAACGTTGCCGTAGTAGGTAGGGGAGAGCAGTTGAAGGATCAGGAACATCACGAGCGGGAATAGTGAGATAATCCATGCAGATACCCGGCCCTCGGCCGAAAGCGCCTTGATTTTCCTCCTGAGTTTCTGCCTTTCGCGCAGCACCGACGAAAGATTGGACAGGATTCCGGTCAGATTGCCGCCGGTTTTTGCCTGGATCGACAGCGAAACCGAAAGGAGATGAAGGCCCTCGAAGCCAACACGTTGGGAAAGTTTTCGTACGGCTTGTTCCATGCTGAGGCCAAAGGTGATTTCGTCTGAGACGATGCCGAATTCGGTACCGAGCGGATCGAGCATTTCGCGGGCGACGAGACCAACCGCCACCGAGGCCGGATGTCCGGCGCGCAGCGAACGCACGATCATGTCGAGTGCATCGGGGAGTTGTTTGGCGAATTTCTGGATTCGCTTGGCGCGCGCGCGGCGGAGAACGAGAAGTGGCAGCACAAATCCGATTGTTAGAAAAACAAGGAGCGACACTAAGGTCGAGAAGCCGAGAAGGAACGACAATAGCAGCGCCAGTACCAGCCCGACGAGAATAAACATCGTGGCAAACGACAGCGGGTTTCCAGTGATTCCGGATTGGGTATAGAGCCTGTTCAGCCCGATCAGGCCAAAAAGAAAGTCGCCCGTCTCCGTCAGCCCGCGCTCGCGCAACAAACCTTGCAAGGTCCGTTCGGCCGGAACGTCATCAGTCAGCCGCCTCAGCCGATGGTTGATCGCCCCAATCCGTGACCGGCTCTTGGCAAAGGAAAGATACAGAACCTCGCCGGCAAGAATAGCCGACGCGGCTGCGAGCACATAAATAAAATAGAGCAAAGCTTGACCGGTCGGCATCAGAGCGCAACCTGTGGGTTGAAGGCGTCCTTGGCGAAATGATGGCCAAGCGTCGCGGCCTCCGGGGCGAAGCGTGGGCGGATGCCGGTGGCGCGAAAATCGCCGATGATCTTGCCTTCCGGTGTCACCTCACGGCGGACGAAGTTGTAGATTTCCTGGAGCTGGACGACATTGCCTTCCATGCCGGTCAGTTCCGATATGGAGGTGACACGCCGGCCGCCGTCCGAAAGACGCTGTGTCTGGACGATGATGTCGATGGCCGACGCGATCTGCGCCCGGATCGAGTCGTGCGTCATCGGCATGCCGGCCATGCCGACCATCTGCTCCAGCCGCGAGATCGCATCGCGCGGCGTGTTGGCATGGATGGTGGTCATCGAGCCTTCATGCCCGGTGTTCATCGCCTGCAGCATGTCGAAGGCCTCCTCGCCACGCACTTCGCCGACGATGATGCGATCTGGCCGCATGCGTAGCGCGTTCTTCAGCAATTCGCGCTGGCGCACCTCACCCCGACCCTCGACATTGGGCGGACGCGTCTCCAGCCGGCCGACATGCGGCTGTTGCAATTGCAGTTCGGCGGCATCCTCGATGGTGATCAACCGCTCCTTGGAGGGGATGTAGCTCGACAGCGCATTGAGCAAGGTAGTCTTGCCGCTGCCTGTGCCACCCGAAACCAGGATCGATTTGCGTGCCTGGACAGCGATCCGCAACAGCTCGATCATGGGTGGGCGAATGGAGTTGAACGCCATCAGCCGCTCTAGCGAATAGGGATTTTTCGAGAATTTGCGAATCGACACCAAGGGGCCGTCGACCGAAATCGGCCGCACCGCGATGTTGACGCGCGAACCGTCTTCCAGCCGCGCATCGACCATCGGCGCAGATTCATCGACTCGCCTGCCGATGGCCGAAACGATCTTGTTGATGACGCGCAGCAGATGCGCCTCGTCGCGGAAGCGGATGGAAGTTTCTTCAATTATGCCGCGCCGCTCGATGAAGACGCGCTTGTGGGTGTTGATCAGGATGTCGGTTATTGAGTCGTCCTTGAGCAATGGTTCGATTGGCCCCAGCCCCAGCATCTCGTCCGCCGTCTCGCTGGTCAGCCTGTCGAGCTCACGCGCATTAAGCGGCACGGCGCGAGCGCGAACGAATTCTCGCACGATCGGACGGATCTCGTTAAGGATCTCATCCTTCGATGCCGTTTCGAGCGCGGCAAGATTGAACCGGTCGATCAGGTGACTGTGGAGCTCGACTTTGAGCGTCAGAAAATCATCGCCATGCGATTCACTATCAGCGGCGATCGAAAGGGGCTGGGCAACAGGCGACACCGCCGGTGGCTCGACCTTTGTCACTGCCTGCTGTTCGCTTGGCCCCTTGATGAACCGCCCCAGCATAATTCCTTATACTCCCCTCGGACTCATATTAGCGGAAACTAACCGTTAACCAAGGGAGGCACAAGCGCCCAGGCTGCTCGCGTATCCGCAATACTTTCCACATAGTTAAGACCCAGAGCCTGTAATAACGTGTTTATTTGATGTGGTTTGCGTCTGGCGGTCGATTCCATTTTCCGAGCCTGTTTGGTTTTCCGCGCTAAGCCGCCCGAAAGACCCGCTAAGCCCTTAGATATAAAGGAATATGCTATCCTGCTAATGTCTCATCAATCTCGCCACATGCGCGGCCGAATTGTGAACGAATGGTTAAGGCGCTTAAAAAATGAAAAGAATCAATCTGTTGGGAAATTCAGAGCTGTAACCTCCTCGCCGAATCATGTACATCAAAGTTAAGGAACCCTTAATCTCGTTTGACTCCGCGTTTTCTCGGGACCTAGGATCGAGATGACGGGGGATGCTTGGGTATGGATTTCATCCTTTGCTCTGTCTCGTCGGGTTCAAACCTCCAAAGGGAGAAATTGACATGAAGAAACTCATGACGATGACCCGGCAGTTCCGCGACGACGAAAACGGCGCTGCCATGGTCGAATATTCCATCCTTATCGGCATCATCGCCGTTGCATCGATCATGGTTGTCATCGCCATCGGCGCCTGGGTGAACGGTCGATTCACAGAACTTTGCACCGGTCTCGACGCGCACCCGACTGGCACTTGCTCGGCGGCTGGCGGAAGCTGATCGCCCTATAAGCTCAGGTCCGGGTCTCGCTACCCGGACCTGAACCGGTCGCACTGGGCGAGTGCGGTTCATTTTTACTGGCCTTTTGGGGTTTAGGCTCATGCGCGCCAACACACTTGTCATGATCGTGCTCGCCGGCGTGTTCGGCGTCCTGGCGGTTGTCCTGGTCAATATCTGGCTGGCTGGCCAGCGAAGTGCCATGGCCCAATCGGGCGCCATCCAGAGCAGCACAGTCGTCGTTGCGGCAATGCCGCTGAAGTTCGGCGATGCGCTGAGCGCAGACAAATTGCGCGAAGTCGCATGGCCTGCGGGTGCGGTTCCGGCCGGGGCGTTCAAGACAACCAAAGACCTGTTGGCAGGTGACGGTGCCAAGCAGGCACTGCAAGCGATCGGCGTCAATGAGCCGATTCTTGCTACCAAGATTACTGGCCCCGGCCAACGCGCCACACTATCGGCGGTGCTTGGCGAAGGCATGAAAGCCGTTTCCATCCGCGTCAATGACGTGCTCGGCGTCGCCGGCTTCGTTTTCCCGGGCGATCGAGTCGATATTCTACTCACCCGCACGGCGCGCGGCGATGATGGCACGGACAAGAGTTTCGTCGACGTGCTGCTGCAGAGCATGAAGGTGCTGGCCATCGACCAGGTGGCCGACGAAAGCAAGGACAGCCCGACGGTAGTGAAGTCCGTGACCCTGGAGGCCAGCACCAGGGATGCGCAAAAGCTGACACTGGCGGCAGGCGCCGGTCAATTGTCGCTGGCGCTGCGCCAGGCCGCCGCCAACAAGGGCGAGACGACCGAACGGGTGACGCTTTCCGACCTGACCGGCGAAACGCCGGCAGACGTCGCCGCCAGGCAGGCGGAGCTCGACAGGAAGGCTGCAGCGGAAGCCGCGGCTGCCGCCGAGCGCAAGCGCGCCGAAGACAAGATAGCCGGGTTGACCCAGGCCGTGGAAAAGGTGGGAAACCGTCTCGACCAGTTGAGCAAGGTCAAGCCGGCGCCGGCTGTGGTGTCGGCTCCTGAAGTCAAGGAAGTGGTCAAGTACGTGCAGCCCGCGCCACCGGCGCGGGCGACGATAGGCGTTTTTCGGGGCGTGAAGCTCGAGACATATGACGTGCCGCGACAACCATGATAAGGTGCGGCTAATAAAACGGAGCTGCCATCGGCAGCGAGTGGGGAGACGGGGATGCGGGGTTCTTGGTTAGGGATAGCTGTGGCCGCGTTGCCTTGTCTGGCGGCGCTGTTGCTGTCGAGCCTGGCGGCCAATGCGGCCGATCGTTTCATCGATGTGTCGACCCCCAGCGTCCATCGCATCTTCCTGCCGATGTCGCAATCGGTGACGATCCAGGTGAGTGCCAATCTGGGTGATATCGTCGTCGGCGACGAGAAGATCGCCGATGCCCAGCCGATGACCGATCGCACGCTCTATGTCATCGGCAAGGGCGCCGGCACCACCACGGTCAACCTGTTCTCGACGGACAAGCGCTCGCTCGGCGCCCTCCAGATCGAGGTCGGCGTCGATGTCAGCGACATGGCGCAGGCGATCCGCCAGGTGGCGCCAAAGTCGCGCATCGAAGTCGGCTCGGTCAACGGCAGGGTCAGGCTTGGCGGTCATGTCAAGGATGGCGCCACGCTGGCAGCGATCGTGGAGGTGGCCCAGCAATATGGTCCCGACGCCATCATCAACTCGGTGATCGTAGACGACAGCCAGCAGGTCAATCTCGAAGTGCGCGTGCTGGAAGCCAAGCGCAATGCCGGCCGCGACCTCGGCGTGTCGATCAGGAGCACGAACGGGAGCGGCACGACCCGTACCGGCACTGGCATTGCCGCTGCCGACGAAGACAATATCGTGCTAGGATCGGGCGGTCTGCTCAGCGGCCTCCTGTCGACCTCCAACCCATTCGCAGCGCTGATCACCCGCGTTATCGACAGCAACATCAAGGTCGATCTGATCATCGAAGCGCTCGAAGCCAAGGGCGTGGTGCGCACCCTGGCGAACCCCAATCTCACCACCCTTTCCGGCGAGCGGGCCAGCTTCAACGCCGGCGGTGAAGTGCCTATCCGCACACTCGACAAGGATGGGCAGATAAGCATCGAGTACAAGCAATTCGGCGTCAATCTGGTGTTCACGCCGGTCGTACTCGACGACGGCAAGATCCATATGAGGCTAGCGCCGGAAGTCAGCGACCTGACCGGCTTCACCACCGCCGGCGACCCGATCTTCACCAACCGCAAGCTGGAAACTGTCGTTGAGCTGCGCGATGGCCAGAGCTTCGCCGTCGGCGGACTTCTGTCGAGCAAGACCACGAAGCTTCAAAACCAGGTGCCGTGGCTAGGCCAGGTGCCGGTTATCGGGACGCTGTTTCGCAGTTCGAGCAACCAGAAGGAAGAGACCGAACTGGTGGTTATCGTCACGCCGCACATCGTGCGGCCGGTGAAACCCGGCGAACAGTTGGCGACGCCTTTCGACAAGACGCGGCCCGCCAACGATCCGGAATTCTTTGTGCTCGGCCAGCTTGAAGTGACCAAGGACATGGTCCGCAAATATGAACTGGGCGAAGGCGTCACTGGCCCCTATGGCCACATGCTCGACTTCAAATCGAAGGACAAGATGCTCTATGTCAAGAAATAGCGCCTTGATCCTCATTGTGTGCGTCGGTGCGCTGTCGGGCTGCGCCGCGGACTATCTGAATCACTACGATTCGGTGACCCTGGCTGCCGGCGACACACAGAAATTCAATTCGATGCTGCAGACGGTCGATCCGCTCAATCCTAACGCAAGGAATACCAAGATCGAGGGTGACGGCGCGCGCGCCGCTGCCGTTGCCCAGGCCTACAAATATCCGCCGCCGCCGCCGCCGCCGCCGGCGATCACGGTCAATGTCGGCGGGTCGGGTGTGACGCCGTGAACTGAACGGAAGGATGCGGAGGGCGCCGGGCATGCGAGGGGCTCTGGCGCGAGGTGAAAGAGAGTAAGGTCATGTTGGGGACCATTCGAGCCTTCTGGAACGATCAACGCGGCATAGCGATGATCCTCGTTGCTATCATGCTGCCGGTGATTGTGGGCTTTGCCCTACTGGTCATCGATATGAGCCGGGCCAACAGCCTTCACAATGACCTTCAAAGAGGCGTCGACGCGATGGCGTTGGCGACCGCCGCTGAACTAGATGGCAGGGCGGACTCCATCGTTCGTGGCGACCGCGCGCTTTCGACATTGGTCTTCAATACCTATCGTTTTGGCGACAAGGCCGCCGGTGATCCGCCTGGTGCGGCCGAACTTGCGGCGGCCGGCGTAGCAAGGCGCTACCTTCGATCACTTCCCACCAATGACAGCGATCTGATCACTACTGCCGATGTGATCACCGACGAGGCTGGCGAAGCGTCTGCTGCGCGCTTCGTCGAAGTAAGCGTCACACCCGTTGGTTTCTCAGCGGTGTTTCCTGCCTCTTTCATCGGCGGTACGAACAGCTTCAACATCAGCACGGTTTCGGTGGCAGGGTTCAACCGGGCGATCTGCGATACCGTGCCTATGTTCATCTGCAACCCGTTCGAGGGCGTCACCGCCGGCACCGGGAAAACATTTCAGCAGGCGTTTGCCGATGGAGACACCTACAGCCGCGAGTTCCGTATCCTAAAGGTCGACTCCAATCCTGGCCCCGGCAATTTCGGATTGCTCGACAATAATTTGCTCTCTTTGCGGGACGCTTTCGCCATCGGGACATCGGGCACATGTTACAATCGAGAGGCCATCGAAACCAAGACTGGCGTCACATTGGGAGCGGTCAATGCTGGGCTCAATGTTCGTTTTGACCTGTATAGCAGTTCTCTGAAGCAGCAGGACAACAATCCGCTGTACCGTCCCTCCAAGAATGTGCGCAAAGGCGCAGGCAAAACGAGCAATTGCAACAAGTTTGCAGTGGCCACCGATGGCTCGGCAATGGGTTTCCCGCCCGGCGATGGCTATAACAACGCAACGGGCATGACCCTTTCGACGTGGGCCCGCTCCAGCTATTGGTCGCTCAACCACGGCGGCGCCGCCATGCCGCCCATCCCGAGCGCAAGCCATCCGACGAACAAGTCCGCGCCACCTTCCCGTTACGATGTCTACAGGTATGAACTCGATCCTGCTCACTATTCCGTCGGAGATAAATCCCCAGCCCCTTCCAAAGAATCCGGCGTGCCAGCATGCTATAAAGGCCCTGCGGAAACGCTGACGGACAGCCCAGATCGCCGTTTGATCACCATGGCCGTGGTGAACTGCCGCGCCGATCAAGGCAAAATCAACGGTCACACCGCCCTGCGGCCAGACGCCTATGTGAGCGCCTTCCTGACCAATCCAATTCAAAAGCAGGACAACAGCAAAGACGACGAGGATGCCAGCGCAAACGAGAAACCGATAAGTTTCGAGATCGTCGATGTCGATGGCCCCTTGGGCAACGACACGCTCGATCATCTTCTCCGCGACGAACCGCAGCTTTACAGGTGATGTGATGCTGACGGTATTGAGGTCATTGTTCCATAAGTTTGGTCGCGAGGAGCGAGGCGCGGTCCTTGTCGAAATGACGCTGATTACGCCATTGATGATCAGCCTTTCGGCAGGCGTTTTCGAGTTCGGAAACCTTCTCCACCAAAAGCTGCTGATCGAAGCTGGCCTCAATGATGGGGCGCGCTATGCAGCACGCTGCAATCAGACGTTCAACACCGCGCTCGACTGCGTCACCTATGCAAAAAACATCGCCGCCACAGGATCATACAACTGCGGTGGGAATTGCGCGGTTGCAAACCGGGTCACGGGTTGGCTACCGGCTGCCGTCACCGTCGATCTCAACCATCTCGTCATCCCGGTGACCGTCGACCCAAATACTGGCTTGGCGAACTACCACAGCACGACCGCCAGCGTCCGCGTGGTCCGGCTCGAAACGTCTTTCACATACACCGGCGCGTCCTTGCTCAACTATCTCGGCCTGGGGCCGATCACCTTCTCTGCCGGCCACGAAGAACGATACACCGGGTGGTGAGATGCACATGTTAGCCCGGTTCAAGAAAGAGGAAGACGGCACGGCGATGGTGGAAGCCGCCATCAGCATGACACTGCTGCTGATACTGACCCTTGGCTTCGTGGATTTTGGCTACGCCTGGTATCAATGGGGTGCCGCGACCAAAGCCGTGGAAATCGGGGCGCGTATGGCTTCGATCTCAGACCCGATCGCACCCCAAATCGCGGCGGCGGGACTGACGACAGTACCAGGCAATCCGATCCCTGTGGGCAACTACGACTTTACGTGTAATGGCGCCACCAGCACTTGCAGTTGTGTCGGCACCGGATGCACAGCAACGTTCACCGCCGCCAATTTCAACAAGATCTTTCGCGGAGACGCGACGGGCACCGGCACCTGCCCGCCACTCGTCGCAGGACAACGGCCGGGCATGTGCCATTTCTTTCCGATGCTTCAGCCCGCCAATGTGGTCGTCCGATATGTGGCCACGGGATTGGGTTATCAAACCCGTCCGGGCGGACCAGTGCCAACAATAACCGTCAATTTGCAGGGCGTGACATTCCAGTTCTTCTTTCTCGGCGCCTTGCTCGGTTTCAACAACATCACCATGCCCTCCATGCTGAGCACCGTCACGGGCGAAGATTTAAAGAGTACCGCGTCATGAATGCCATCAACACCAAGGTTACGCCGACCAAGCGCAAGCAGGTGGCGCTGTTTTCGTCGGATCCGAATTTCAAGCGCGATGTGGCGACGCGGCTCGATGCGCTGGCGATCTATGATGTGCGGATTTCCGAGACGAGCGACTTTCTCAAGGGGCCGCCGGCCGATACGCGCCCCGGCATCGTCATCCTCGATCTCGGCAATGGCGAGCTGCTCGGCAGGCCCGGCATCGTCGAGGCGCGCGCGCTGTGGGCCAGCGTGCCGCTGATCGCGGTTTCCGACGAGCTGACCTCGGAACAGACGCGCGTTTTGGTGCGCATGAACGCTTCGGACTGGCTGCACAAGCCGCTCGACGGCAAGGAGCTGCTCAATGCGGTGACCTTCCACGATACCGGCAACCAGGGAACGAAGAGCCGGATCATCACCTTCATCGGCGCCAGCGGCGGCGCGGGCGCCACGACGCTGGCGCTGTCGGCGGCCGAATTCCTGGCCTCGAAATCGACTGAGCGCGCGGCGTCCACCTGTCTCGTCGACCTGGATTTCCAGAGCGCCAATTGCGGCGCCTATCTCAATCTGTTCAACCAGTTCGACCTTGCCGGCATCATCGGCCAGCCGGAGCGGCTCGATGTCGAGCTGATGGACGTCATCAAGCTGTCGCGCCCGTCGGGCCTCACCCTCTACGCGTTCGAGCGGCCGCAACTGCCGTTCGAGCCGCATGGCAGCGATTTCGTCTTCCGGCTGCTCGACCTCGTCGCCTACCGCTTCGACGACATCGTCATCGACCTGCCCAATCTCGAAACGCCCTGGCACGATTCCGTGCTGTCGACGAGCGACGAGATCTTCATCGTCTTCGAACTCAATGTCGCGTCGCTGCGGCAAGGCAAGCGGCTCTACAAGAAGATCCGCGAGCTGCGCGGCAATGCGGTCTCGATCACGCTGGTTGCCAACAAGCACAAGCGCAAATGGTTCGGGAACCATTTTTCGCGCAGCGAGCTCGAAAAGATATTCAAGGCGCCGCACATCAAGTCGGTGGCGCTGGACAATGCGCTTCTGACCGATGCGCTGAACAGGGCCATCCCGCCATCGGAAGTGGATGGACGGGCGCGCTTCAACAAGGATCTGAAGCGGATGTTCAAAGAGCGGCTCGATGACGCTGCCCGGTAGATATCGGATCGTCCCAAAGCTCGCCGGCGCCTGCGTGCTCGGCGTGGCGCTGGCGCTGTCCGTCCACGATTTCGCCGAGGCGCGATCGGCGCTTTCGGAGCGGCCGCCGCTGCCGGCGATGGGGCCCAGCCTGCGCAAGGCCGTTGCCTTTAGAACCGCCGAGCAGCCGGGAACGATCGTCATCCGCAAGGACGAGAAGGCGCTTTACCTGGTGACCCGCCAGGGCCAGGCGCTGCGCTACCAGATCAGCGTCGGACGCGACGGGTTCGGCTGGACCGGCACCGTCAAGGTCGGGGCGAAGACCGAATGGCCGGAGTGGCGTCCGCCGCAGGAAATGCGGGCCCGCCAGCCGGAGCTGCCGAAAATGGTGCCCGCCGGTCCCTATAATCCGCTGGGCGCAAGAGCGCTCTACCTCTCGCGGGACGGCCGCGACACACTCTACCGCATACACGGCACCAACGACCCGTCGGGTGTCGGCTTCGACGGGACATCGGGCTGTTTTCGTCTCACCAATACGGATGTGATCGATCTTTTCAAACGCGTCGCGGTCGGCGCAAAGGTGGTGGTCCAATGACGATGATCAGCGAACCGGACATGCCGGCGATCGATATCGGAAACCAGGAACAGCGCGAACCGGCTGCCACCGAGAAACCCAGCAAGGCAAAGACGATCGGCGTCATCGTCGCCGGTGGCGCGCTTCTGATCACCGCGATCAACATGGCGGCCGCGGTCTATCTCTATCGGGGCATGAGCGACCTGCGTTTCGTCGAAGCGCGGCTGGAGCAGCTCGGCGCGTTCGAGCAGCGGATCGCGGCCCGGCTCGACACGGTCAACAACGGCTTCCAGAGCCGTTTCGAGAAACTGGACAGCCAGTTGCAGGGCAGCTTCAACGAGATCGATGGCAACATCGCCCGGTTGGGGCAGAATGCGCCTGTCGCCGGCGGCGAGACCATGCCGGGTGCGCAAGAACCGTCCGAGATCGCCACCAGCACGCTGGCGCAAGCGCCCGAAGCGCTCGACGGCGAGAGCGCGAGCGAACCCGGCGTCATCGAAGCGCCCGCACCCAGGAGGAGAATTGCATCGGCCTCGCCCCCTGCTCCAAGCTCCAACTACCAGCGCATCCAGCAGCCCGACGGCAAGGTCTATTACCGCCGGATCAACTAGACCCGGCCGAGCCAGAAGCGGGCGGGGTGCAGGGGGCGAACGGTCTAGAGATCGCGCTGCAGCGCCAGGATGCGGATGGCCCGGACGGACCGCTCCCGCGCCTCAGTGAGGAAGGCGATGTGGCAGTAGGCACAGGCCACGATGCCCAAAAGCAGAACCAGGCTGTTCTTCAAGGTGAAATCGACGGCCAGCGAATACGGAAGACCCTTGGGCGAGGTGAATTCGGCAATCGTGCTCGCCGTTTCCGAATGGCTGCCGACGGCGATCATCAGCCCGGCGAAAATCAAGGCGACGTGGTTGGCGAGGAACGAGAATGCCGACTTTTTGGTATGGCACGCCACCCAGCAGACGATCGCTGCCGCGGCGAGAATGACGGCGTCGAGAGCCATGGAGCCGCCCAGCCAGACATCGACCTGCTGCCAAAGCACCGTCGACAGAGGGCGCAGTTCAAGCCATAGCCACCACGCGGTGGGGCTGGCTGGATAGGTGCCCAGCAACAAGGTCGCCACGCGCTCCCCTGCCAGGACCGCCAGAATGAGAAACGGAAAGGCGAAAAGCAGAAGCGGCTTGCGTTTCATGTTCCCTCGACAATCTGCAAGCCAGGATAGGCCGTATAGATTGCTCAAGGCTTAACAGCCTACTTCCGGCCCTCTCCCGATTGCGAGCGTTCGAGGACGGCGAAGAAGATCACGGTGAGCAGAAGGACGATCAGCAGCAGCACGAACGCGGCCGCCGCGCCTTCGTTGAGCGAAAGGCCGAGAAAGGCACGGCGATAGGCAAAGAAGCTCAGCACTTCGGTCGCATTGCCTGGCCCGCCCTTGGTCAGGACATAGGGCAGATCGTAGGTCCGGAACTCGTTGATCAGCTGGATGATGATGGTGATCGCCGCGACCGGCCGAAGCATCGGCAGCGTGATGTAGAAGAATTGCTGCCAGCCGCGTGCGCCATCCACTTCAGCTGCCTCATAGGGATCTCGCGGCAAAGCGGCGAGCCCCGCGGCGAGGATCAGCACGACGAAGGACATTTGCTGCCAGATGTCGATCGCCGCCATCGTCCAGAGCGCCATGCCTGGCGTGCCGAGCCAGTCGAGGCGCGGCAGGCCGAACGTTTCCATCAGATGATTGGCGATGCCGAGATTGGGCTGGAGCAGCATGCGCCAGATCAAGGCGACGCTGATCGGCGACATCGCCATGGGAATGGTCAGAATCGCGAAATAGACCGGCTTCATCCGGACCGTCCGGTTGAGCATCAGGGCAATACCGAGCCCGATCACGAATTCGCCGACAACCGTCACCGCCGAATAGCGCACGGTGAGCCAGAGCGCGTTCCAGAACAGCTCATCGCCGATCATCGAGGCGAAATTCTTGAACCCGACAAGCGGCAGAAGCTGCGGCTTGATCAAGGTCATCGAGGAGATCGAGAGGATGCAGGCATAGGCCAGCGGAAAGCCCATCACGATCGCCAGCAGCAGCAGGCCGGGCAAGGCAAAGGCCCAGCCGGTCCGCCACTCGCGGCCACGGGCAGCCCATCCTTTTTTGATCGCATTGTGCATCGTAGCCGAGCCTTGGTCGGGGTGGCGTTGCTGATCTCGTCAGGATCCGGGGTCTGGACAAGATCCGGCGCGGCTGACACCGCCGCGCCGGATCTCCTTGCCGAGCCGGACCGCTATTTATCGAGGAGCCCCTGCAGGCCGTCGGAAGCCGCCTTCAGCGCTGCGTCCGATGTCGCCTGGCCGCCAGCCGCCAGCGAGAGCTGGGTACCGAGCAGATCCTCGTATTGCGCCGAATAGGTGAAGATCGGGAACGACTTGCCGGTCGCCACCACATCCTCGGCGGTCTTGTAGAAGGGATATTTCGCCAGCACCGCCGCATCGGCATAGACGTCGCTGCGCACGGGCGCGTGGCCCTCGAGCGCGCGCTTCACCGAAACATCCTTGCTCTGCACCCACTGTATGAAGGTCCAGGCGGCTTCCTGCTCTTCCGGCGACGTGTTCTTGGGAATGCCCCAGCCCCAACCGCCGCTTTCGCCATGGCCACCCGGCATCACCGACAGGCCGACCTTGCCGGCGACCGTCGGACACTTCACGGCATCGTCCATCTGCGGCAGCATCCACCAATAGGTGACCATGCTGAAGGCCGAACCGCTGCACATCAGGCGCATGGTGTCATCGAGCGTCGCCGACACGGCACCCTGCTGGGCGCCGTGCTGGATGTTGTCGACATAGAGATCGAGCGCCTTCTTGGCCTCTGCCGTGTCGAGGCTCGCCTTGCCGTCGGCATTGAGATAGCTGCCGCCGGCGGAGAACAGGTAATTGGAGAATTCCATGCTGTTGGGATCGCCGCGCTGGCCCTGCATCGCGGCTCCGGCGACGCCGGCATTGGCCTTCATGAATTTGGAAATCGTCACATAGTCTTCGAGCGTCGTCGGCAAAGCGAGCTCCTTGCCGGTTGCCGTCTTGTAGGCGGCCTTGAGCTTCTCGTCGCCGATCAGGTCCGTGCGGTAGAGGAGGCCCATCGAGTAGTTGTACATGGGCACCAGGAACAGCTGGTCCTTGGTCCGGCCGAGCAGGTCAAGCGTCGAGGGAATGAAGGGGCTCAGATCGTATTTGGATTTCTCGACGAAGGGTTTCAGGTCGGCCAGCCAGCCGGCCGCCGGAAATTCGCCGGCCCACAGGAAGTCGACCTCGAGCACATTGTAGTAGCTCTGCGACGCGGTCAGCTGGGACACCAGCTTGTCGTGCATGTCGGGATAGCCGATCTTCTCGAACTCGACCTTGATGCCGGTCTGCTTCTCGAATTCGGGCAACAGCGCTTCGATGATCTTGGTTTCCGGCACGTCCTCCATCAAGGCGTGCAAGGTGATGGGCTCAGCCGCCCTGGCCGGAAGCGATGCGCTGACAACAGCTGCCCCGCTCACGGCCGTCATCAGCATTTTGATCAAGGTCTGCTTGTTCCAAGTCATAACTCTCTACTCCTCTTTCCCTCTGGACGCGGCGGTGATCCCGCCACGATTTCCTAACCGGCTAGCGAGCCATGTCGGCTCTCGGAGCGGCCGGCCTATTTCACGCTGCCGAACGTCAAGCCCTGGACGATGAAACGCTGGATGAAGCGGGAAGCCACGACCAGCGGCAGGATGGCAAGCACGACGCCGGCAGAAACCTTGGCGATCTGGACGCCGTTCGAGGTCTGCAACGCGGCGAGCGCAACCGGTATGGTCGCCGTCTTCGGCCCGCTCAAAACCAGGGCAAACAAAAACTCATTCCACGCCAGGATGAAACCGAGCACGCCGGCGGCCGCGATACCGGGCATCGACACCGGCAGCACAATGCGCCAGAAGGCGCCCCAGGCGGTCGCGCCGTCGGTCATCGCCGCCCACTCCAGATCGACTGGAATGCCTTCGAAGAAGCCCATCAGGATCCAGGTCAGGAAAGGCAGGTTGAGCGCGGCATAAACGATGATCAGCCCGGTCAGCGAATTGCTGAGCTCCAGGCTTCGGAACAGCGTGAAGGTCGGCAGCACCAGCGCCACGGGCGGCAGCATTTGCGTCGCCAGAACGGCAAAGCGCGCCCAACGACCGCCCGTACGGAAGCGGGCGAAGGCATAGCCGGTGGTGGCGGCGAAAGGCAAAGCGAGCAGAACCGAGCCGAGCGCGACGATCAGGCTGTTGAGGTAGGACTGACCGAAGCGACCTGACAGCAGCGCCGAATAATTGTCCGTCGTAAAGGCCGGCATCAGCTCGTTGCTGTAGGATAGCTGCTCGGGCACGAAGCTCGTCCGCAGCACCCAGAGCGGCGGCAGCAGCACGATGGCGCAAACGACAATCAGCCCGAAATGCAGGCCGAAGCGGCGGCGAAAGGCAGGCCGTTCGTTTCTGTCCATCATCGAGTGGCCCCCATGAGGCTCGGCCGCGCGATGCCCAGTTCGGTCTCGGGATCAAACAGGTGCATTGGCAGCGGGTCGATGTAGAGCTCGACGATCGAGCCGACGGGCGCCGTGAAATAACGGCTCAGGCGGGCGGCGATTTCCAACGGCTTGTCGTCTCCGGCGGGGTGGGCATCATCCATGCCGGTGGCCTGACCCGCAATCTGGCCGATCAGGACGTTCTCGGCGCCGAGAGCCTCGACGGCCACGACCCGTACGGCAATCTTCTGCCAGTCCGGCTTGTCGGCGCGTTCGTGGAAATCTTCGGCTCGAACGCCCAGAATGACGCGGCACCCGACACGCTCGCCATAGGCGTTGCGGTGGCGGGCGGGGACGGTAAGCACGGCACCACTGTCGGTCACGACGGAGAGCCCTTCGCCAGGTGCGGGCTGAAGCGTGGCCGGAATGAGGTTCATCGGCGGCGTCGCCAGGAAGCGCGCGACGAAGGTGTTGACCGGGTCGGCATAGACTTCAAGCGGCCGGCCGGCCTGGACCAGGCGACCATCGCGCATGATGCATATGCGATCGCCCATGGTCATGGCCTCGACCTGGTCGTGCGTGACATGGACGATGGTGCGGCCAAGGCGCCGGTGCAGCTTGACGAGTTCGAGCCGCATCTCTGCACGCAGCTGCGCGTCGAGGTTGGACAGCGGCTCGTCAAGCAGGAAGGCCGCCGGTTCGCGAACGATCGCCCGGCCGAGCGCAACACGCTGCCGCTGGCCGCCCGAAAGCGCTGCCGGCTTGCGGCCGAGAAGATTCTGCAGACCGAGCAGGTTAGCGGCGTCCGCAATCTTGGCATCGATCACTGCGGCGTCGGTGCCGCGCATCTTCAGCCCGAAGGCCATGTTCTGCCGCACCGACATATGCGGATAGAGCGCGTAGCTCTGGAACACGACCGCGACGTTGCGGTCGCGCGGCGCGACATTGGCGACGCTCTTGCCACCGATGCGAAGATCGCCGGAGGAGATACTCTCCAGGCCGGCAATCATCCGCAGCGTCGTCGACTTGCCGCATCCCGACGGGCCGAGAAAGATCACGAATTCACCATCGGGAATGGTGAGATCGACCTCATGCACCCCGTAAGTGCCATTGCCGTAGAGCTTGGAAACGCGATCGAGCTCGATAGACGCCATAGACTTTCCTCATAAACCCCGCCTGACCCGGTCGAACGCCGCGGTCGAAGTCGAGCGAACGGCTACCTTAGAGAACAAAATAGAACATTTAAAGCCTGTTTTCTGATCGTATGTGTTCACTTTTTGGACGGGCACGTGCCGGGCACCAAGATCCGGCCACGACATCGAGGAACCGTCAGGTCATATAGACGCCGCCGGTCACGTTGACCCCTTGGCCGGTCATGAAGCGGGCTTGATCCGAGCAGAGGAAGACGACGACGTCGGCGACATCCTCCGGCAGCTCGAGCCGGCCGAGCGGGGTCTGCGCGACATAGTCGGCGACCACCCGTTCGGGCGTGACCTGCCGCAGATGCGCCTCCCATTCCACTTCGCGCGATTGCATGCCGGTCTTGACGAACCCCGGACAGACAGCATTGACGCGTATCCCTTTGGGCGCGAGCTCGCGGGCAAAGGCCTGCGTCCAGCCGAGCACGGCGAACTTGGACGCCGAATAATGCGCCAGGAGCGGCGCACCGACCTTCGCGGCAAGCGAGGCGGTGTTGACGATGCAGCCCGTGCCCTGCTTGACAAAATGCCGTCCAGCGATCTGATTTGCCAGGAATACACCACGTGCATTGACGGAGAAGTTGAAGTCCCACTCCTCGTCGGTCAGATCCAGCGCATGCTGCATGGTGGACACGCCGGCATTGGCGATCAGGATGTCGCAGCCGCCAAGCGCTTCCAGCATGGCGGCAAAGGCCGCCTCGACGGAATCGCGACGGCGAACATCGACCGTGACGGCGACGGCACCGCCGCCAATCTCCTCGGCCGCCTTGCGCGCCGCGTCGGGATCCAGATCGCCGATCGCCACGGCGACACCCTGCCGCGTCAGGGCGGCCGCGATCGCGCGACCGATCCCCGCGCCGCCACCCGTCACAAAGGCACGCTTGCCCGCGAGTTCGGCAAGCACTGGAGGAATGACGGAGACAGCCGGCATGGTCGTATTCTCTCTGCTTGGTGACGGAATGCGTTCTGTTGATATGGAGATGCATACCAATAAATTCGAACACTGCAAACATATTTTTGTTTGAAAATGTTTGATCATGCGATAGAGTCAAAACTGCAGACCGCTTCGTAAGCGGCTTACCCACCGGATACATCGATGGCAGACGACACCGCCCCTCCTGAGACATCCACGCATGGCGCACCGCGCGATGCCGATCGTCAGCGCCTTCTCGCGCACGATCGACAAGCCCGCATCCTCGCTTTCCTGCGCCGGACGGGGTCGCTCACCGTCGCCGCGGCAGCGGCCGAACTCGCCGTTTCCGACATGACGATCCGCCGCGATCTCGTCGAACTGGAACGCGAGGGCAGGCTGGTGCGAATCCATGGCGGCGCGATCGAGGCCGATAACCCGCCGCTGGTCGCCATGGACAGTGAGGAGCCGAGTTTCGATTCGCGCTTGCGCCAGCGCCGTGACCCGAAGGCCGCGATTGCCGCCGCCGCGGCCGCCTTGGTTTCGGGATACCGCACGATCGCATTGGATGTCGGCACCACCACCTATCTGATGGCCGAGCACCTCAAGGACCTTCCGCACGCCAAGGTGTTCACCAACAGCCTCAGGATCGCGGCGGCGCTGAACGGCGGTATGCCCGAAGTCTATGTTGCCGGCGGCCGCGTACGAGCCGACGAGATGTCGACCGGCGGACCCGCGGCCATCGCCCAGTTCGAGGCGCTGTGGTTCGACGTCGCCGTGATCGGCGTCTCCGGCATCACGGCGGACGGCCTTTTCGACTATTCCTTCGATGATACCGATATGAAGCGCGCCTATCTGAGACGCTCAGGCACCAAGATCGTGCTCTGCGATTCCGCCAAATTCCTGCGCATGTCGCTGGTGCGGATAGCGCCACTATCGGACATCGATATCCTCATCACCGATGCCGAGCCGCCGGCCAAGATCGCCGCGGCGCTCGCCGCGGCCAAGGTCGACCTGCGCATCGCGCCGCCACTGACGCGCGACTGAGGCGCAACATTCTCACTTTATCCCCAAGGAGACGATTCGATGGTATTTGAATTTTTCGGCGACAAGAAGAAGGCTGTCATCTCGATGGCCCACATCGGTGCCCTGCCGGGAACGCCCCTCTATGATGCCGATGGCGGCCTCGACAAGCTGATCGATGGCGTGCTCTCCGACATTCGCAAGCTGCAGAGCGGCGGCGTCGATGCCATCATGTTCGGCAACGAGAACGACCGCCCCTATGTCTTCAAGGCGCCGCCCGAAGGCATTGCCGCCATGACTGCGATCGTCCAGGCGGTGAAGCCCGAACTGAAAGTGCCGTTTGGCGTCAATTATCTCTGGGATCCGACCGCCAGCGTCGCGATCGGGGCTGCCACCGGAGCCCGTTTCGTGCGCGAGATCTTCACCGGCCTGTTCGCTTCCGACATGGGCTTGTGGGAGCCCGATTGCGCCGCCGCCTCGCGCCTGCGGCACAATCTTGGCCGCGACGACATGAAGCTTCTCTTCAACATCAATGCAGAGTTCGCACACTCGCTCGACCAGCGTCCTATTGAATTGCGCGCCAAGAGCGCGGTGTTCTCGTCGATGGCCGACGCCATCCTCGTTTCCGGTCCGATCACTGGCCAGCCGGCCGACCAGTCCCACCTGCGCAGCGTCTGCGAGACGATCAAGGACGTGCCGGTCTTCGCCAACACCGGCGTGAACATCGACAATGTCCGCGATGTCCTTTCGCTGGCGAGCGGCGTCGTGATCGGCACCCATTTCAAGATCGATGGCAATACCTGGAACGCCGTCGACAGCGATCGGGTCAAGCGCTTCATGGACGTTGTCGCCACCTTGCGCTGAGGACGGCTTCCACGGCGATGCCGGCCACCGCCGGCTCGCGGTGATCATATCGATCGTTGCGGGCCGGCGTCCGGAATGATCGACTGGTATCGAGCAGTGGGACACAACGAGGCAGACAGGTTCGCCCGCCTGCCCTTCCCGGCATTTCAATGGATTCGACATGACGTTCGTTCTCGGTCTCGATATCGGCACCACCTCGACGATCGGCATTCTGATCCGGCTTCCCGATCAGGTGCTGGGCCTCGCCTCGCGCCCCGTCACGCTGCATTCCGAGCATGCGGGCTGGGCCGAGGAAGATCCCGCGCAATGGTGGATCAATGTCCGCGACATCGTGCAGGAGTTGCTCAGGACCAGCGGCATCAAGGCCGAGGAGATCGTGGCGGTCGGCACCACCGGCATGCTGCCGGCGGTCGTTCTCCTGGACGACCAGGGCGAAGTGCTGCGGCCAAGCATTCAGCAGAGCGACGGCCGCTGTGGCGCCGAAGTGGCCGAACTGCGGACCGAATGCGATGAGGCGGCTTTCATCGCCAAGGCCGGCAACGGCATCAACCAACAGCTCGTCACCGCAAAGCTGCGCTGGATAGAGCGTCACGAGCCGGAGGTGTTCAGCCGCATCGCCACCGTTTTCGGCTCCTATGACTATATCAACTGGCGCCTCACCGGCGAACGTGCGGTCGAGCAGAACTGGGCGCTGGAGGCAGGCTTCGTCGATGTTTCGACGCACCGGATCGACGACGATCTGGTGGCGCTCGCTCACATACCGCGCTCGGCCGTGCCACGAAAGATCGCCTCGCATGAGATCCTCGGTTCCGTCTCGGCGAAGGCCGCGGATGAGACCGGCCTGATGGCGGGAACACCTGTCGTCGGTGGTGCGGCCGACATGATCGCTTCCGCGCTCGGCGCCGGAGTTGCCAAAGCAGGCGATGTCCTCCTGAAATTCGGCGGCTCGGTTGATATCCTGATCGCCACCGATCAGATCAAGCCAGATCCGCGCATGTATCTCGATTACCATCTGGTGCCGGGCCTGTTCATGCCCAATGGCTGCATGTCGACCGGCGGCTCGGGCCTCAACTGGTTCGTACGCAATTTCGCCGGCGGCGAGATGGTCGCGGCACAGGCCGAGGGTAGTTCGGTACACCAGCGGCTCGATGCGCTGGCGGCAGAGCGTCCCGCCGGTGCCGATGGCCTCATCATCCTGCCCTATTTCCTCGGCGAGAAGACGCCGATCCATGATCCAGCGGCCCGTGGCGTGATCGATGGGCTGACGCTGTCGCACGATATCGGCCATGTCTGGCGCGCTTTGCTCGAGGCCTATGCCTTTGCCATCGCGCATCATGTCGAGGTGCTCAACGACATGGGCCACCGGACCGAGCGCTATCTCGCCTCCGACGGCGGCTCAAGCAGCAAGGTCTGGATGCAGATTGTCGCGGATGTCCTGCAAAAGCCGGTCCAACGCCTGACCGGGCACCCCGGCTCTTGCATCGGCGCTGCCTGGACGGCGGCGATCGGCGTCGGCCTAACCGACGACTGGTCGGGCGTTTCCGGTTTCGTCAGCTTCGCCGACCGGCTCGATCCCGACCCGCGCAAGGCTGACATCTACCGCGACGGCTATCGCCGCTATCGCGATCTTTATGCGCGCCTGTCGGCTCCTGGCGCGACCAGAGCGGGATCGTCATCGTGATGTATCGCGCCGTCGCCTGGGACATCGACGGAACGCTGATCGACAGCGAGCCGTTGCATCATCAATCCCTCCTCGCCGGCTGCCGCAACTGGAACGTCGATCTTGACGACCTGCCCGACCAAGCCTTTCGCGGCATCCATATGGGCGACGTCTGGACAATGCTGCGTCCGCGTCTCCCAGTCGGGCTCGACCAGGCGGAGTGGCTCGCCGCTATCAATGCCCACTACGTCGCGAACCGGGCGAACGCCGTCCCAATCCCCGAGGCGGTCGAGACGATTCGGACCCTGGCTGACCGCGGCGTCCCGCAGGTCTGCGTCTCGAATTCCGGCCGGCAAGTCGTCAATGCCAATCTCGATGCGCTCGGCGTGCTCGATCATATGAGTCTCACAATCAGCCTCGACGACGTGTCGGCCGGCAAGCCCGACCCCACGCCCTATTGCGAGGCCTGCCGGCAGCTCGCCGTAGCTCCAGGGTCGGTGGTGGCCGTGGAAGACAGCCGCACCGGCACTAAGGCAGCACGAGCCGCCGGTCTGTTCGTGGTTGGCTATCTCCCCAGTGGCGGCCTGCTCGGCGACGTCGATCTCAGCACCAACCGTCTGTCGTCGATCCTGGATCTGTTTCCAGGCTGAGGGTTTGCGCGTCGTTACCTTCCAGGTGTGCGCTTGACCATGCATCAGGATCGTAGCGTGATGGCAACTGATCGATTCACATCGACCGGTAGGAATCCCCCTTGCGCCTCGGCGTCGTGAAACCGCAAACGACACCACACCAGGATGGACGCTTGATGAACGACCTCCCCCAAACACTTGCAGCGGACTCGCTCGGGCCAACCGTGACGATTGGAGAAATCCTGGTAGAGATCGTCGCGAGGCAGACAGGCACCGGCTTCCGGGAACCTATCGACCTCATTGGCCCCTTTCCGAGCGGCGCGCCCGCCATCTTCATCGATCAATGCGCACGTATGGGCGGAGCGGCCGCAATGGTGGGCGTGGTCGGCGACGACGATTTCGGCGTCGTCAACGTGGAGCGCCTGAAGCGGGACGGCGTAGACACTTCCGCCATCGCTGTTTCCCCGGATTATCCGACGGGCAGCGCCTTTGTTCGCTACCGCACGGACGGAAGCCGCGATTTCGTCTACAACATCGCCAAATCCGCCGCCGCTCGATTGGAATGGACCCCGCAGGTCGAGGCGCTGATCGCGCGTTGCGGGCATATCCATGTCATGGGAACGGTGTTCGCAAGTCCCGCAGCCTGGGCGATCACCGAACGCGCGATCCCGCTGATCAAGGCACGCGGCGGCACGATGTCGCTCGATCCGAACCTGCGCAAGGAATTGCTGGCGCACGGCCAGACCGAGGAGAAATTCGCCGGTCTGGTGGACGAAGCGGACCTGCTGCTGCCGTCGGGCAATGAATTGTTCCTGGCCGCCGGCACGGACGGGGAGGAACGCGCGATCGAGGCGCTGTTCAGACGAGGGGTCAAGGAGATCGCTGTGAAGCGCGGCGAACATGGCGCGTCAGCCCGTCAAAGCACCGGAGCCCGCGCCGATTGCCCCGGCCTCATCGTCGAGGAAACGGACCCCACCGGCGCCGGCGACTGTTTCGGGGGAGCCTATGTCGCATGCCGGCGGCTGGGCATGGCGCTGCAGACGGCGCTCGAATTCGCCAACGCGGCAGGGGCGCGCAACGTCACACGCCACGGTCCCATGGAGGGAGCCGGCACGCCGGCCGAGCTGGAAGATTTCATGGCAAGAACGGCGAGAAGAAATTGATGCGTGTGGCGATCGAAGATTTGCCGGCCCTGCACAGAGACGGGAAGAAAATCGGGGTAACCTCGGTGTGCTCGGCGCACCCGCTGGTGCTTAAAGCCGCACTGCGCCACGGCCGGGAAACCGGCACCACCGTGCTGATCGAGGCGACGTGCAATCAGGTCAATCATCTGGGCGGTTATACGGGCATGACGCCGGCCGATTTCGCGGCGATGGTGGAAGCGCTCGCGGCAGCCGAGCGGTGCCCGGAAGAGCTGATCGTGCTTGGCGGGGATCATCTCGGTCCTAATCCCTGGAAAGACCGGCCCGCCGAGGAGGCGATGGCGCAGGCCGGGACGATGGTCGATGCCTATGTCCGCGCCGGCTTCCGCAAGATCCACCTCGATGCTTCGATGGGCTGCGCGGGTGAACCGGCGACGCTAGACGACCACACGGTGGCCGGGCGCGCGGCCAGGCTGGCGGGCGTCGCGGAGCAGGCGGCAGCGCAGAGCGGCGGGGCAAGCCCGGTCTACATCATCGGGACGGAGGTGCCGCCGCCCGGTGGCGCCGATCACGCTTTGGATGCGATCACCCCGACCAGTCCGGAGGCGGCTAGCCAGACACATGCCATTCACGCCCAGGCATTCCAAACCGCCGGGCTTGAAAGCGCATTTTCCCGCGTCATCGGGCTTGTGGTGCAGCCGGGCGTGGAGTTCGGCAACCAGAATGTGATTTTCTACGATCGGGCAAAGGCCCGCGACCTGGCGGCAACCCTCGACAGATTGCCGTCGCTCATTTTCGAAGCCCATTCGACGGACTATCAGGGTGAGAGGCCGTTGCGTGAACTCGTCGAGGACGGCTTCGCCGTCCTCAAGGTCGGACCCGAGCTGACCTTCAAGCTGCGCGAGGCGCTGTACTCGCTCGACCTGATCGCTTCCGACCTGGTGCCTGACTATGGCGAGCGGCCGCTTTACCACGCAATGGAAGAGCTGATGCAAGGCACCCCCAAGAATTGGGCAAGCCACTATCATGGAAGCGATGCCGACAAGCGGACGCTGCGCCACTACTCCTATTCCGATCGCATCCGATATTATTGGGCGATCCCGCAAGCCCGTGCCGCCTGCAACCGTCTCTTCGATACGTTGAACGGCCGCAAGGTGCCGGTGATGCTGTTTCTCCAGCACCTGCCTTCTGCAGTCACATGGGCTGACCGCGCCTGCGACGTCGAGGAGATCGCGATCGGTCACGTCCGGCGGAGCATCGAGGCCTACGCCCGGGCATGCGGCACCTGAGATCCTCGTCCGGTCCTTCAAGGCCAGAGCGGATGGGCTGGCGGGCGGCAGGAACGCTTACAGCGATGGCCCCAATCGGATCGGACTGCCGTCGCTGAAACGGGATTGACGGAACCTATAGAGGTTGTGCCCAGTCTCGTTGCCTTGGACGAGGTCGGACAACACACGGCCGATGCCGGGTCCGATGCCGAAGCCGTGGCCGCTCATCCCGGTCGCTATAACGAGACCCGGGATCGCAGCGGCGCGATCGACGATGGGCACGACATCAGGCATCGCATCGATCATGCCCGCCCAGCTCGCCTTGAGCGGTACAGTCGTGAACTGAGGGAAAAGCTCCCTGAACCCGCGGTCGATGGCGCGGAGCGCCGACGTCTCGGGAGCGGGATTGAGGACCCGCATCCGTTCGAAAGGGCTTTCTTCATCCGCGTTCCATCTGCGCGGCGTCGACCAGCCATCCGGGTATCCTCGCGGCGCGGCCGGCAGGTAGCGCGTGCCGAAGGGATTGGCCATCAGGGCGCTGAAATATTTGCCCGCATGGCGAAATGCGTCCGGCCCTATGTAGAGTTGGCTGCTGCCTCCCGATGCGAGCGTATACCCGCCATCCTGCCTGCGCCGGAAAGCGATGCGTTCATCCGCGGCGGCACCGGCGTGGATCTCCGGCATCGGTGCTGTCGCGGCGACGGTCGCCCTGACGCTGAGCTGCGGAATCGAGATGCCGTGGGCGCGCAGAAAGAGCGACGTCCACGCGCCGCTGGCGACGACGACGCTCGAGGTCGCGATGCGCCCTTTCTCGGTCCAGACGCCACTGATGCGTCCCGCGGAGATGTCGAGCATACGTGCCGCGCAATTCTCGATGATCGTCACACCTTCGCGGGCCGCCAGGCGAGCAAGCGCGGGCACCGCGACCCAAGGTTCCGCCCGCATGTCCGATGGGGTGATCATTGCGCCTTTGAACGGTCGCGACATGGCCGGGATCAGGCTTGCCAACTCACCTTGGTCGAGGAGACGCGTGTCGACGCCATGAGCCTGGGCAATCTCGAGAAACTTCGCGAAACCGGCCATCTCCTTGTCTGTCCGCGCAAGATAGGTAACGCCCGTCTGCTTCAGTCCTATGTCCTCGCCACATTCCTGCGCCAGTTGCCGCCAGAGGCGCTGCGCTTCGATGACGATCGGCAGTTCGTCGGCATCGCGGCCCTGCTGCCGGATCCAGCCCCAATTGCGCGAGGATTGCTCGGCGGCGATGCGGCCCTTTTCCAGCAGCGTCACCGAGACGTTCCGTCGCGCCAGGAACAGTGCCGTGCTCACGCCAATGACCCCGCCGCCGATGATCACGACGTCCGAAGTCTTCGGCAGGGGCTGCTGGAACTGGATCGGGGTGGCTTCGGTGAAGGGGAAGATTGTCAAAGAGCACCGTCCTTCTTGGTATGCTGCGGCGACATCCGGTCCACGCTGGCAGCGAGATCTGGGCAGCGATATCTGGCCGCCGTGAAATGTCGATACCACGCGAGGAGATTGATCGTCAGCTACTGCTTGCCGACAAGGACGGCGACAGATCGCGGGTCTGGAAGCCCCTCTGGACAATGAGTTTTGAAACTGCCGGCCAAAGGCTGGCGACTGTGCAAGCGTGCCCCACTATTGCGTTATCGGCGGCGGCATCGTCGGCCTGGCGACGGCCATGCGGCTGGTTGAGACATATCCCGGCTGCAGCCTGATGCTGTTGGCCGGAAATACTGTCCGAGCCTCGGCCTCGCCGACCTGCTCCCGCACGAAGCAGGCATCCGCGCGCAAGCCGTGCGCAAAGACAGTGCCCTCATCCATGATTTCCTGTTCGCACAAACGGACCGCATGCTGCACGTCTGTAACGCCCCTTCACCCGCCGCCTCCTCGGCGATCCCGATTGCAGAGATGATTCGAGATCGCCTCATGCAGGGCTGCTGAAAACGAGGCGGTATGCATGGAGCCGCAACGCCCGCTGAACGCTGGAGTATCCGTCTTGGCCAAGAAAGGGATTGGGGCACCGGCCGCGGGCAACGCAGCTTTTGCGTCAGAACCAGATCCGCTCACCACCGGGCCAGCAATTCCGCTCCCGGCGAGAAGGTACTTGGCCTGCCGGCCATAGCCGCTCGGCCTCAGGCCTGCGGTTTCCGCAAGCGTTAGCCTCCTGTGGACGCCGGCATTTTTGGCTGCGCAAAGATCTCAAGCGAAACGACGGCCGACGTCGCAGGTTCGACCGTCATAGGCATAGCTCGACGAGCTCCCTATGGTACACGTCCACAGAATGCACTGACACTCAAGCCAGCTTGGCTAAGCCAGAAATCTTTAAGTCTTTGAAATGACCTGACTATTTATGGTACCCTTGGCTGGGACCTATCCCCGGATCAAGCTATTGTTTTTATTATGTTTTTTCTGCTCCAACGTCCGATTTGTATCACAATAGGTATCACAATCTGTAGCACCTTCTCCGCGACCCTTGGATGCCTTCGCCCACAGCGGCCGCAGCGTGTTTGACTAAAGCCACTCGCAGATCCGGTGTCGTGGCAGGTAAAAGAATACCGTCATTCTTCTAACCGATTGCGTCATACGAATTCACCGCCACCGGCCGCTCCCAGGCTAGTCGGCTCAGCTTGCCTATGCACGAAGAAGCCGAAGCAAACCGTCATCAACTTTCCTTACTCGAAGGAATAGGTGAAGCCCTCCTTGGAGGCGCCGACGGTTACCCTTGTCATCCTTTCGCCCTCGAGCGAGCGGTTCAGCACGCCGCGGCTCAATTCCGGCAGCAGCGTGTTTGTCAGGATGGCATCGATCATCCGCCCGCCGGATTCGATCTCGGTGCAGCGGGCCTTGACTAGGTCCATGACGCCATCGCCGATCACCAATTCTGCGTCGTTGGTCGCACGCAGCCGGCGAGCGATCTTGGCAAACTGGTGACGGGTGATCGCTTCGATCATCGAACCCGAAAGCGGATAGTAAGGAATGGTCACCACCCGGCCAAGAAAGGCCGCAGGGAAGACCTTCAGCAACGGGCTGCGCAGCGCGGTGTCCAGATCGTCGAGCCCTGCCCGCAGCGTGCCATTCCTGGTCCGATCCATGATGACTTCGGAGCCGACATTCGAGGTGAGCAGGATCAGCGTGTTCTTGAAATCGATGCGCCGGCCCTCGCTGTCGTCCATCATCCCCTTGTCGAAGACCTGGAAGAAGATTTCGTGCACGTCAGGATGCGCCTTCTCGACCTCGTCGAGCAGGATCACCGAATAGGGTTTGCGGCGGACCGCCTCGGTCAGGATGCCGCCCTTGCCGTAGCCGACATATCCGGGCGGCGCCCCCTTCAAGGTAGAGACCGTGTGCGCCTCCTGGAACTCGGACATGTTGATCGAGATCAGATTCTGCTCGCCGCCGTAGAGCGTCTCGGCCAAGGCCAATGCGGTTTCGGTCTTGCCAACGCCCGAGGGGCCGCAGAGCAGGAACACGCCCACCGGCTTCTCCGGCGCGCCGAGCCCGGCGCGGCTGGTCTGCACACGCTTGGCAATCATCTCCATGGCGTGATCCTGGCCGACCACGCGTTCGGACAGAGTGCTGGCCAGCCGCAGCGCTTTTTCGGTCTGGCTCGACAGCATCCGCCCCGTCGGGATGCCGGTCCAGTCCTGAACGACCGCCGCCACGGCGTTGCGGTCGACCGACGGCAGGATCAGCGGCGTCTCGCCTTGCGCCTCGGCCAGTTCGACCATCAGTTCGCGCAACCGGGTGAGATCGGCGGCCGGATCGGGTGGAGGGGCATTGGCAGCCGCCGGTGCCTCCACATTGATTTTGGCCGTTTTGGTCTTGGGCGTTTCGACCTTGGGCAGCGGAGTCTCAACCGAGTCCGTGCCTGCTGTTTCCCTATTGGTCTCCGGCGTCTCCACCGCATCGAGCGGCACACCTTCGCCACGCAGCCTGGCGCGCAGTTCGAGTATTTCAGCAACGAGTGCCTTTTCCCCGTCCCAACGCTCCTGTGCGGCGGCGAGCATGACTTCGGTTTCGGCTAACCCGGTGTCGACCCGTGCCTGCCGGTCGCTCACCTCGATGCCGATCGCGGCCTCGCGACCGATGATGCCGCGCTCGACCTCCAGCGCCTGGCGTCGGCGCATGATGTCCTCGACCTCCGCCGGCGTGGCGTGCTGCGATATGGCGACACGGGCGCAAGCGGTGTCGAGAAGGCTCACCGCCTTGTCAGGCAGTTGCCGCGCCGGGATATAGCGATGCGAGAGACCAACCGCCGCCTCGATCGCCTCATCCAATATCTGCACCTTGTGGTGCTGTTCAAGAACGCCGGCGATACCGCGCAACATGAGAACGGCCACCGCCTCGGACGGCTCGTCGATCTTGACTACCTGGAAACGGCGGGTCAGCGCCGGATCCTTCTCGATATGCTGCTTGTACTCGGCCCAGGTCGTTGCCGCGATCGTGCGCAGTTCGCCGCGCGCCAGCGCCGGCTTCAGCAGATTGGCCGCGTCGCCTGTTCCAGCCGCGCCGCCAGCGCCAATCAAGGTGTGAGCCTCATCGATGAACAGGATGACCGGCGTTTCGGAAGACTGCACCTCATCGATGACTGCCTTCAGCCGCTTTTCGAACTCCCCCTTTACGCTTGCACCCGCCTGCATCAATCCGACATCGAGCATGCGCACACTGACCCCTTGCAGTGTCGGCGGCACGTCGTCCGCAGCGATACGCAAGGCAAAGCCCTCGACGACCGCGGTCTTGCCGACCCCGGCCTCACCGGTCAAGATCGGGTTGTTTTGCCGGCGTCGCATCAGGATATCGACGATCTGCCTGATCTCTGGATCGCGGCCGACAACCGGATCTATCTTACCGTCGCGGGCGCGCTGGGTCAGGTCGGTGGCGTATTTCGCCAGCGCCGAATCCCCACCCGGAGGCCGCCGCGGCGCCTCTGCGGTGGAGACCGTGGTCGAGGCGCCGGCTTCGAGCGAGCCCTCCATGACAACGGCGAACCGTGCGATGACCGCGGCGGCGTCGATCTTGTCAAACTCGCCGCTGATCTTCGACAGCAGGCCTTCCAGGACCGGCGTCTTCAGGCAGGCAAGGAGAATGTGGGCGCTGCGGACTTCCTCGACGCTGAACTCCAGCGTGGCTAGGTTCCAGGCTTCCTGGATGGCATGGAAGATATGGTCGGAAAATTCCTCGATCGACGTTGCGCCGTAAGGCAGCTTGTCGACGGCGCGGGTCATATCGGCCGTGAGCCGGCTCGCATCAAGGCCCGCATCGGCGATTATCATTTGCATATCCGAACGGTCGGAAAGTACCAGTTGCTCGATGAAGTGGACGAGCTCGACGTAAGGATTGCCGCGCAGTTTGGCGGTGTCGGCCGCAGCCTTGAAGGCGCGCACACCGACAGGATTGAGCTTGCCGACCAGTTCCTTGCGTTTGAAGGTCTGCGATGACCGGCGCTGTTCCATCGAACGTGCTCCTGCAATCTGCCAGTCGATAACCTGCCACATAAGCCGTCACTTGACAAAGCGTGATGAACAGCGCCCCTTCCACTTGTGGAGAGTGCCGCGCCATCAGATGCAAACAACCACGCAATTGTCCGCCTCGGTGTAATGCATTTCACATACAGGGTCAGCAATCTGGTCAAGGGTTCCAGCACCCAAGACGCGGCTTGGTCAGCTTTCGTTAATTTTTTGAGCAGTGCTTGAATTGTGGTAAAGTGCAACCGTGTGATACCGTAGGGTCACGTACGGTTTGAGGGCCGATCGCTGGGGGTTGGTGTGATTGATGTCGCACTCTGGCTTGCTCCGCTCGACGGTGAAAATCCGTCAGGGGAGGATTTGCGCAACGACCCGGCTTTTCATGAGCTGGAGCGCCTGACGGAACCCGAGATCAAGGTCGTCCACGACGGCCAGAACAAACCCGCCTCGCAAAGCACCATTCCGGTCGACTGGCCCGCGGTGCTCGCCAAGGCGGAGGAATTGCGTGCGCATGGCCGGGACCTGCGCCTGCTCGTCGTCGTCACGCGCGCGCTGGCCAATGAAGAAGGACTGGCCGGGCTCGCGCAGGGGCTGGCCCTTATTGCGCAGACCTTCGATCAGCATTGGGAAACAATGCATCCGGCACTGCGGCCCAACGCTTTGCCACGCGATGCCGCCTTGCGCCGTATCAACGCGCTGCTCGACCTCCAGAATGGTCAGGAGGGGTTGTTGGCGAACCTGCGGCAAATGACGTTCTTTGCGCCACGTGCGATCGGCCCGATCCAGGGCAAGGATCTGGAAAGGTGTGCGCTCGACGACCGTGTCATGCTCCAGGAAGCCGCCTCGGGATTGAACGCGGCAGAAAAGGCCGCACTGGTCAGTGCGCACGGACAATTGTTGAACCGGGTGCGTGCTGGATGTGCGGCACAGATGGATCAAGCCAACGCAGAAATGGTCTTGCTCGTCGCCGACGCCCGGGCAGCGATCGCAGCCCTTGATGCGGTCGAGACCGCTCTCAACGCCCGTCTCGAGGGCGGCGGCGCTCCTGTTCCGGAATTGAAGCGGTTTCTGCAGCGTCTGCTGACGACCCTCGAACGGAATTCGGCAGCCGGCGCCTTGGCGAATGGCGCGGCCAAGCCGCCCACGCCGGCAGAACCGGCAACGCCTGCTCGAAACGGTCATGGAGCCGAGACTATGGCAAGTGCGGCAAGCTACACGGATACCAGCACGGGGCTTCCCGACCGGATTTCCTCACGCGACGACGTGGTCAAATGCCTCGACCTGGTCGTCGCCTTTTATGACCGCACCGAACCCTCGAGCCCGATACCGCATCTGGCGCGGCGTGTGCGCCGCATGGTGCACATGGATTTCGTTGAACTGATGGAAGATCTCGCCCCGTCTGGGCTGAAGGAATTCCGGCTCCTTGCCGGCGTTCCCGATGTCAAGAAGACGGCTCAGAAGGATGAAAGGTAAGAGCACATGCCAGCCGAAAGCAAAGCGAAGGTCATCGAACGAAATCGCGCGCCGCGGGTGCAGATCGCCTACGACGTGGAAACCTACGGTAGTCCGACCACGATCGAATTGCCTTTCGTCATGGCCGTGATGGCCGACCTTTCCGGCGCTTCGCAGACCAAGGAAGCGTCAAAATCGGTGCTGGACCGGTCCTTCGTCGAGACCGACGCGAACCGCTTCCCCAGATTCATGGAAGCGCTTGGGCCGCGCGTCAAAGCCCGGGTGAAGAACACGCTGCCGCAAGCCGAAGGCCAGGAGCGCGACGAGGAACTGGCGCTCGATCTCACCTTCACCAAGATGGGCGATTTCGCTCCCGACAAGGTTGCCGAGCAGGTGCCGCAACTGGCCGAGATCCTCAAGATGCGCCGCCAACTCGAGGAACTGCTTGGCTTCATGGATGGCCGCGTCGACGCCGAAAAACGCATCGCGCAACTTCTGAACAACGAACCACTTCTTGGCAAGATCGCCAGCCAGGCGCTGGCCGACGACGACAAGGTTGGGGAGTAAATCATGGCCGAACAGCAAAAGACCGCCGCCGTCGCCGCCGAGGCGGAAGCCATAGATCTTGGAGAATTCAGCGGGCTTCTCGAGAAGGATTTCAAGGTCAAGAAGGACGACAGCGAGAAACTGCAGCAACTCGTGCGCAATCTCGCACTCGCGGCGCAGTCCCGTTCCGAGACCACCACCATCTCCTCCAATGCGATCAAGTCGATCAAGTCGCTGATCGCGGGCATCGACAAGATGCTGACGACACAGGTCAACGAGATCCTGCACGCGCCCGAAGTGCGTGAGATGGAAGGCACATGGCGCGGCCTCTGGTATCTCATCAACAACACCGAGACGGATCAGAAGCTGAAGATCCGGGTGATGAACATCTCCAAGGAGCAACTGGCCGACACGCTCGAAGACTATGAAGGCCAGATGTGGGATCAGAGCCCGATCTTCAAGAAAGTCTATACGGACGAGTATTCGATGCTTGGCGGCGAGCCGATCGGCTGTGTGATTGGCGCCTACGAATTCTCGAACCACCCGCGCGACGTCGGTTTGTTGCGTAACATCTCCGGCATCTGTGCTTCAGCACACACGCCGTTTATCGCAGCCGCCTCGCCGCGCCTGTTCCGCATGGACAGCTGGCAGGAATTGCCGAACCCGCAAGATCTCCAGCAGATCGTCTCCAACCCGGCCTATGCCTCGTGGCAGTCGTTGCGCGAGAGCGAGGACGCTCGCTATATCGGCCTGACCATGCCGCGTGTTCTGGCGCGGCTGCCATACGGCACGGATACCGTTCCGGTGAAGGGCTTCACCTTCGAGGAAGAGGTGCAGGGCGATCACAACAAATATGTCTGGATGAACGCCGCCTTCCCTATGGGCGTGAACATAAACCGCAGCCACAAGCTCTATGGCTGGGGCACGCAGATCCGCGGCGTCGAGAATGGCGGCACGGTGCTTAACCTGCCGGTGCACAGCTTCCCGACCGATGACGGATCGATCGCGATGAAATGTCCGACCGAAGTCGCCATCGACGACCGGCGCGAAGCGGAACTGGCCAAGCTCGGCCTGATGCCGATCCTGCATCGAAAGAACACCGATCTCGCGGCCTTCATCGGCGCACACTCACTGCAGGACGACGAGACGCGGGCGGGGCGGCTGGTCGACCCCGACGCGCAGTCCAATGAGCGGCTGAGTGCCAACCTGCCCTATCTCTTCCCGGTCTCGCGCTTTGCGCATTACCTCAAGGCCATTGCGCGCGACAAGGTCGGCTCGTTCAAAGAGCGCTCCGACATGCAGATCTGGCTGACCGAATGGATCAACCGATATGTGCTGGCCAACCCGGCCTTCGCCGACGACAAGGCGCGCGCCAAGCGCCCGCTTGCCGCGGCCGAGGTTCAGGTGGACAGCGTTGAGGGGCGGCCGGGCTATTACAACGCCCGCTTCTATTTGCGTCCGCATTACCAGCTCGAGGGCATCAATGCCTCGCTCCGACTGGTCTCGGAACTACCGTCCGTGAAGACTTGAATTGCAGCAACACCATCTTGGTTTTTTGAAAGCGGTGGAGAAAGACAATGCCCACAGGTACGAAGATTGATGGCTTTCTAAAAGTTCCGGATATCAAAGGCCCAAGCGTTCGTGACGGCCACGAGGACGAAATCGAAATCCACGGGGTCGATTACAAGATAGTCGCGCCATACGATCCGAATTCGCTCTCGCGCCGCGGCCGTGTCTCCTTGGGAATGATCAAGTTCACCAAGCACTACGACAAGTCCTCGCCCTATCTGAAGAAAGCACTGTTCGAGAACAAGGCGCTGGACGAAGTGGTGTTCTCGGCTCGCCGGACCATCGATGGCGAGACGAATGATTACCTGGTCGTCACCCTCACCGACGCCTCGATCATGGAATACGACCTGTCGCAGGCGGAGGATGAGGAAGACCTGATCGAGGAAGAGGTCAGCTTCGCCTACAAGAAGATCAAGTTCGTCTATGACGGCAATGACGAAATCGAAATGGATGTCTATGTCGGCAAGTGAGGGCCGGCGGCCCGACGCGGACAAGCTGCAGGTCACCGCTGGTTCGCGAGCAAAACGCGAAGCGGTCCAGCCCTCTCTCTGGGACCGCCTCGTAAACGACCTGCCGGGCATGACCTCCGAGATAGACGGGCTGCGCCAGGCCTTGCAGGACGAACTCGGCGCCGACCGGCTGGAGGGTCTGGTTGCGGGCAGCGCGCGGCTCATCGATGCCGATGCGGAGCTGACGGCCGATCAGAAGCGGCGCCTGCACCGCCTGGCCTTTCAGATCCAGCATCGCGTGGAGATGGAAAGCCGCGGCGTGGTCGTGTCGGCCCGCGTGCTCCGGGAGGCCGTGCGGCGCGATATCGAGGCCCTGTTCAACACCGAGCGTTTCGAGGCTGTTCCGCTTCTTTCCGATCTCGAAAGCGAGCAGGCAGCGGACAACCCGCCGTCGCTCGCCGATTTCCCGGAGGTGCGCCGAAGCGTGATCAACTACGGCGTGCCCTCCTTTTCGGGCCGTTCCTCCCGCGATTTTGATCGCGAGGCGCTCGCCCGCGAGATCCGCTCGGTGCTTGCTACCTTCGAGCCACGCCTCAAGGAAAGTACGACGAAGGTCACGGTGACGCTTGGCGACAAGAGCGTGGGTTTGAAGATCGAGATTGACGCGGTGCTGATCATGACGCCGACGCCGGAACGCATGCGTCTGCGCACCACGATCAATCTCGACAACGGCTTGGCGCGGACCGAATTTAGGGAGGCCTGAGATGGATCGGGTCTTCGTGGAATATTACGAGGAGGAACTGACCCATATCCGTGCGCTGGCGGCGGAATTTGCCGACCTGCATCCGGCGGTGGCGCGCAATCTCTCCCTCGACACGGTGCCGTGTCCGGATCCGTATGTCGAGCGGTTGCTTGACGGCGTCGCTTTTCTCGCGGCGCGCACCCGGCTGAAAGTCGATGCCGAGCGCTCGCGGTTTTCACGCAGCGTGCTGGATGTCCTCTATCCCGATCTGGTCACGCCGGCGCCGGCAACGGCTATGGTGGTGCTGAAACCCGGCCAGCAGGTCCAGACGATGGTTGCCGGCCATGTCGTCAAGCGCAACACCCGGCTGGTTTCCGGCCTGCAGCCCGGCCTTTCGACGCGCTGCACCTTCACCACCGCCCAGGACGTCACGCTGTGGCCGATAGCGGTGACTTCGGTAAGCTATTTTCAAGATCGCAGCGCGCTGGCGGCGGCCGGCATAGGGCCGATCGGCGGTGTGGCCGGCGAGGCGGCGCTCCGCATCGTGCTGGCCCGAACCGGAAAAGGCAGGCTCGACGAATTGTCGCTCGACAAGCTTGATCTCTATTTTTCCGGGCGCACCAAGGCACCCTTGATTCTCGACGCGATTTTTGGCGCTTGTTCGGCCGTTGGCGCACGCGCGGAAGGCAAGACCAACCCCGTATCGCCCTTGCCGGAACCCGAAATGATCGGCATCAGCGACGACGAAGCCCTGATGCCTCGGACCCGTCCGACATTCGAGGGGTACCGTCTGCTGCGCGAATATTTCATGATGCCCGAGCGCTTTCACTATGCGCGGGTTTCCGGACTGCAGCCCGTCGTGCGCCGATGCGCCGCCGGGCTCGAGATCATCTTCATGTTCAGGCGTCCAGTGCCCGAGCTTGCCGACTTGACCCCGGCCGATTTCGAACTTTTCGCAACGCCGATCATCAATCTCTTCGAGCGTGAGTGCAACGTCATCGAGCTTGATCCGCGCAGGACGCGCCAGGTGCTGCATGCCGACCGAACGCGGGCGCGTGACTTCGAAATCTATCGGGTCATCCGCGTGGAGGACGCCGACACCGGGGGCAGCGATGCCGAAATTCCGGAGCTCTTCAGCCTGGGTCAGAATCGTGGCAGTGGCTGGGTCTACTCGACCGAGCGGCGTCCTCGTCGCGCGACGGAAGACGAGCGGCGCGACGGGCTGACCCGCACCTCCTACGCAGGGGACGATGTTTTCCTGGCAATTTCACGCCCGGTGGAAAGCCAGGCGAACCGGTCGCTGAAGCGTGTCGACATCGTGGCGCTTTGCACCAACCGCGATCTGCCGATCCTCGATGACAATCCCACTTTGACGCTGGAGGCCGGCGACCCGGTCGAAACGGTGCGGCTTCTCGGCGCGTTGCGTCCGCCTCGCCCGGCCATCCCCGCGGCGCTGCCTTCGGGCGCGGCGGGCGAATCGCGCGCCGACAATCTCGCCTGGCGGCTGGTGGCGCAACTGGCGCTCAATTTTCTCAGCCTTGCCAAGGAAGGCCGCGGCGTCGATCCGCTGCATGCGCTGCTTGATCTTTACGCCGACCGGGGAGATCCGAGCCTTGCCCGCAACGTGCATTCGATCGTTCGCATCGACTCGCGGTCGGTCATCGAACGGCTGCAGATCGACGGCCCGATGTGCTTTGGACGTGGCACGGAAGTAACATTGCATGTCGACCAGTTGGTCCTGGCAGGGCAAAGCACATTGCTGCTTTCGGCCCTGCTGGCACGGCTGTTTGCCCGGCATGCCGGGATAAACGGCTTCGTGCGAACCCGTACGCGGCTGCTGCAGAAGCAGGAGGATGTGCCATGGCCGATGACGCCCGGCAATCGCTACCTGATCTAGACACAGTCGACCCGAACCATGCCGAGGCGCTGTCCGGGACGTTCGACTTCTTCGAACTGTTGCGCCGACTCGAACGGAGGGGCGGGCTGTTCGGCTATTCCGGCTCGCCAGAGCGCGAGCCTGCAAGGCTCGGACAGCATGTGCGTCTTAGCTTTTCGGCCAGGGACGTGGTTGAATTCCACGACGCGAAGGACAAGGCTCCGGCCAGGGTCACCGTCGCAAATCTCGGCCTGATGGGACCCGAAGGTCCGCTGCCGCTGCATCTGACACGCTGGGTGCTCGATCGTCTGTCGCAGCGCTGGTTCACCGGCGCCGATGCCCAGCAAACCAGCGACACGACATTCGTGGACTTCGTCAACATTCTTCAGCACCGCATGATCGCCCTGTATTATCGGGCATGGGCGGATGCGCATCCGGCCGTACAGGTCGAACGCGCGGTCGGCGGGCGCGTTCGCGCCATGCTCGAAGCCATGGCGGGAATAGGACTTCCGGGCACCCAGAACACCGATCTCGATACGGTGAAGCTTCGCCAGGCGGCTTCGCTCGCCAGCCAGGTCGACGGCCCGGAACGGCTGACGCTGTTCCTGGCGGAAGCGTTCAAGGTGCCGGTTCAGATTAAGGAGTTCATCGCCGCCTGGATAATCATCCCAACCGGGCTCCAGACCCGTCTTGCAAAAGCCTATGCAGGGCTTGGCCGAGGAGCGACAATCGGCCCGCGCGTTTTCAACCGCCAAAGCCGAATCGAGCTCCGTGTCGGCCCGCTGGGGTACGAGGACTTCAAGGCGTTCCTGCCCGGTGGCCAGCGGTTCAAACTGTTCAAGCAAGCCGTTCGCGACATGGTCGGGGAATCGCTCGACGTCGATCTGCGCATCGTGCTTGCGCGGGAAGCCGTGCCGCCGCCCCGTCTCGGAGCGGTACAGCTCGGCCGAACTGCCTGGCTTGCGCGGCCTGTTGAAAGGGGCGATGCTGACGATCTGCGGCTGCGCACAATCGTCGGATGGCAGCCGGAAATGGCGGGGGTCGCGACATGAGCCTGCTGCTGACGCTGGAGCAAGGGCCACGCACCCAGGCCGTACGGCACACCCGGCTGGACGAAGGCGACCTGGTGATCGGCCGCAGCGCGGACGCAGGCTGGCAGATCGACGATCCCGACATGTTCGTTTCGCGAGCTCATTGCAGGATCTCGGGCGGGCGAGATGGATATTTCGTCACCGATACGTCAAGCAGCGGATTGTTCATAAACGATTCTGACAGCCCGCTCGGCGCCGGCAAGTCGACGCGTCTTCAAAGCGGTATGCGGCTAAGACTGGGCGACTACGTCGTCTATGTCGATCTGCAGACGCCAACCGCCCAAGCACCCACAGCCGGCCAGCCGGCTCCGGAACGCCTGCCGCCGGCATCCCGGGCGCCGGTGAGCATCGGCCACGACGACTTCTTTTCCGCCACGGTCGAAGAAGAGCCGCGACGGCCACGTCCGGCGGATTTGCCGGACCCGTTCGAACGGCCGGTTCCAGGCGCGTTCGAGCGTGCCACCTCCGGCCAGCGCAGTTCGCCTGGTTTCGATGACCCGTTCAGCCTCGATCCGGTTTCAACGCCTGTGTCGAAAAATGCCGCCTCTTACCGCGAACCGGGCGGCGCGGCGAACCAGGCGGACCCCTTCGGCCTCGACCCCGTGCCGTCTCCCAGCCGGGGAGCCGAGCCCGCTCATGGAAAGCCGTCCGATTTCAAGGATGATTTTGGTTTCGGATCGGCCGCGGCGCCCGGTTCGGCAAACGGCACCGGCTCGGCCGGGCAGCGCGAGCGCATCGCCCAACGACCACAATCCGCCAATCCCTGGGATTTGCCCGCGCAAGCGGCTGACGTCCCGCCTCCGGCGCGGGCAGGTGCTGCTGCCAAACCCGCCCGCCTGCCGGCAGCGCCGCAACTGGGGGACATGGCGCTCCGCTCCGCATTCCTGCATGGCATGGGTGTCGAGGAAGCCGATTTCCCCGAGCGCGACAGCATTGCGGAAATGGAGAAGTTTGGCCGCGAATATCGGTTGATGATGGAAGGCCTGATGCAGCTTCTGCGCAAACGGGCCGAGGAAAAGGGAAACGCTCGCGTCGCCCAGACCATGGTTGGGGCTTCCGAAGTCAATCCGCTCAAGTTTCTGCCGACGGTCGACGACGCCATCGTCACGCTTCTCGCCGAGCGCAGCCCTGGATTTCTCGCCGGCGAAGCGGCAATCGCCGACGCGGTTCGCGACCTCGCCCAACATCACGTGCGCGCCTGGCGCGGCGTACAGGGCGCCTTGCGGCGGATGATTGACCGTTTTGACCCGACAGCGATCGAGGAAGAGCTGAAATCGAATTCCGCGATCGGCACGCTGCTTTCGGGCGGACGCAGCGCCAAGCTGTGGGAGCTTTACCAGAAACGCCACCGTGAAATCGCCGAGAGCGCGGAAAAAAGCTTTCTGGGCGAAATCGGCGCTGATTTTCGGGATGCATATGAGGAGGAGTGAGACATGATCGATCGACGCGAATTCATTGTCGCCTTGGGCGCAACCGGGCTGCTTACGGCTTGCCAGAGCGGGCCGCCGAAACCATCGGTGATCACCGTCAAACTGACCGGCGGGGCCGGTATGAACCCGGGACCGGGCGGCGGCGACCGGCCGGTGACGGTCCTCGTCATGCGGCTGCGCAGCACCGGCAAATTCAATTCCGCCGACTACTTTGCCTTGCAGGGGGATGCCGGTTCGGCACTCGCAGGCGACCTCATCGGATCCGACCAGATAGCCGTCGGGCCGGGAAAGACCGCGTCCAAGACCATCACGGTCGAGCCGGACGCGACGGCGCTGGGCTTCGTTGCACTGATCCGCGAGCCCGGCGGCCGGAACTGGCGGACGACCAAGTCAGTGTCGGCGGGATCACAATTTACGGTCAACGTCTCGCTTGGCAGCGGCGGCATTTCCGCCTAACGGCCAGGGCAAGGGGAGCTCGATGCAGAGAGTAGCGGCATGAGCGATGCAAACAGGGTGCTGTGGTCCGAAGGTCTGTTTCTCCGGACCCAGCATTTCCAGCAGCAGGATCGCTTTTTCGAGGCGACGGTGCGCGGCGCGTTGCAGGCCGGGCAGTTGCATACGTTCGGCTTCCAGCAGCTGACGCTGGATCAGGCATTGCTGGAGGCCGGCCAGATCTCGATCCTGTCCGCACGGGGCATCTTTCCGGACGGAACACCTTTCTCCATTCCAGACATGATGGACGCGCCGCGACCATTGCCGGTCACCCCGGACACGAGCGCCGGGCCGGTGCTGGTGGCCTTGCCTCTGGAGCCTCCGGGAGGTGTCGGCTTCGATCCGGCACACGCAGCCGCCTCGGGAGCACGCTATCACGGGCGGGTCGTTTCGGTGCGTGACGCCGTCCAGGGCGGTTCAGATCCTGAAGAAATCGAGATCGCCCGTCCGCAGGCGCTGCTGCTTGCACCCGGCAAGTCGGTCGGTGGCTACACAGCCTTGCCGATAGCCGACCTCAAGGGGGTTCGAGCCGATGGTGGCGTCTCTCTGGACGAGACCTTCCTGCCGCCGACACTGATTACCGGCGCGGTGGCCTGGTATCGGCAATTGCTTCTGGAAGTTGTCACAGGCCTCGAGCAGATCGCCGAGGCGCATGGCAAGATGGTCATGGGCGGGCCTGGGCGCAGCGTCGAAGATCTGCTGATGCTCAATCTCGCCAATGCGGCGCGTCCGCGGCTCGCCCACATGCTGGCGCAGGATGTCTTCCATCCGGCCGAGCTTTACCTGGAACTTGCCGGGCTCGCTGGTTCGATGGCGACCTACGGATCGAGCGCGCGGCGCCTGGGCGAATTACCCGCTTACGATCACATGGCGCCAGGCCCCGCCTATTCGGCGCTGGCGGATGCGCTGCGCTCGCTCATCCTCAGCCTGCGTTACATCGAGCCTAAATCGCGTGCGCTGCCTGTCATGCGGCATTCGACCAATGTCTGGAAAATCCGCATCGACAACCCGAAGCTGCTGGTGGCCAGCCGGATCGTCATCCGGGTCGGTTCGGAGCTGTCGGAGGACGCGCTGCGCAAGATATTCGTCAATCAGGCGACTGTCGGCTCGGCCGACCAGTTCGAGGGCCTGTGGAAATCGCGATTGCCCGGCATTCCGCTGAAACCGCTTCATTCCCAGCCGCGCGAGATCCCCTACGATGGCGATCGGCTGTGCCTCGAGCTGGACCAGAAAAGCGAGCATTGGGCCTCGCTGCTCGATGCTCCCGGCTTTGTCATCGGCGTTTCGGGCGTGTTGCCAAGCGAGCCGCAGGTGGACTGCTATTCGGTGAACAGGTGAGATCATGAGCCGCGATGATCCGTTCGGACTGTCGGATGATCGCGAACGCACCCGCATACGACTGACCGGCGCGCCGATGCCGCGACCGATGGCGCCGCTGTTGCCGGGGGCGGTGGTAAAGCGGTCTCGGACCCACCCGAACGCGCTTGTCAACGCATTCGCACCCTTGCTCGAGTTCGCTCCCGAGCTCGAGAGTGCGCTGCCGCCGGAGAATCCGGAAACGTTGCGCACCCGATTGCTCGAAGAACTGGTTCGGGCACGCGACATGGCAATGTCGACGGGATCCTCGATGGAGAGGGCCGACCAGGCAGCCTGGATCGTGGCGGCGTTGCTCGATGATCTGGCTCTGAACACGCCCTGGGGTGGGGCCAGCGCCTGGCCTCGGCAGCCGCTTGTGGTCATGCTGCGTGGCGATGTCGATGCCGGCACGCAGTTCTTCACGCGTCTCGACGAACTGGAACGCCATCCCAACCGCGATCGCGAATTGCTGGAACTGCAGTATGATTGCATGGCGCTCGGTTTCCGCGGCAAATATCGCGTGCCTGGGCGATCAGGCGACCGTTCGCTCAATGCCGTTCGCGTGGCGGCGGCACGCTTCCTGCGCGATGCCGACGCTGAAGGCGCGCCACTGTCGCCAAACTGGAAGGGCGTGATCGCATCCGACGAGCCGCAGCGCTTCATCGTTCCGATCTGGGTCATGGCGCTCGGTGCGGCGGTTGTTTCCACAGCGATCCATATCGGGCTCTCGATGGGACTGAGCAGCCAGGCGGTCGAGCTTTCCGCACTTGTGCGCACCTTGCCGCCGCCTGCACGCGGCGACATCAGCCGTACGTCGCCCAACGTCGAGGCCCCGCCGCCGGAGAAAGTGGATTTTGCGCTGTTGCCGGAATTTCAGGCCGGTGCACCGGCCGACCTCAGATCCGCCCTCAGCGGCACCGAGAGCGTCTCGCTGGCCAAGCTGATCATCCAGGCCTCCAACCCCGAACTGTTCCAGTCGTCGCGGCCACAACTGACCGAAGGCTTCGAGCCTCTGATCGGTTCGATCGCCAAGGTGATCCTCGCCAATCAGGAGCTGATCGGAAACATCACGGTGATCGGTCATACGGACGGCGTTCCTCTGCAAAAGACCAATCCGCTGTCGACCAACCAGCGGCTGTCCGAGGCTCGCGCCCAGACGATTGCCGACATGCTGGTCCAGAACGGAGTGCCACGGGACCGCGTCCATTCCGAGGGCCGCGCGGCCACCGATCCAGTGGCCAGCGACAGCACGCGCCAGGGGCGAGCCTTGAACCGCCGCGCCGAGGTGCTTGTCGAAAAGAGGCTGTGAGATGTTCATCCTGCGCTTCCTCTGGGCGGTTCTGACATCGCGCTGGCTGTGGACGCTGATCGGCATCACGCTGCTTTCCCTGGTCATCTGGGTGTTCGGTCCGATCGTCAGGGTCGGTGCCTACGAACCGTTCGCCTCTGAAAATGTGCGCATCGTCATCATCGCGCTGCTGGTCATCTTCTGGCTGATCTGGCTGATCGTCGCCCAGCGCCGGGCGATCCGCGCCAACCGCCTGTTCGTCGCCGACATTGCCGCGCCCGCGGTGGAAAAGCCGCTGAGCCCCGGCGAAGAGAACGTCGCTGCCGTGGGTGCCAAGTTCGCCGAGGTGATGGCCGAACTGAAGCGCCGCAAGCTGGGCGGCCGCAAGTTTCTGCGCGACATGCCGTGGTATGTGATCGTCGGGCCGCCGGCCACCGGCAAGACCACGGCTCTGCGGCAGTCCGGACTGAATTTTCCGATCGACCTCACCGACGACCTGCAAGGGGTCGGCGGCACCCGCAACTGCGACTGGTTCTTTTCCGAAAACGCGGTTCTGATCGATACCGCCGGCCGCTATGTGCAGCAGGAGAGCCAGCCCGATGTGGACGCGGCGGAATGGCTGGGCTTCCTCGACCTTTTGAAGAAGCATCGCGGCCGCCGCGCGCTCAACGGCGTCATCGTGGCGCTTTCGATCGACGTGCTTTCGGAGGGCGACGAAGCCATCAAGGCGCACGGCCGCAAGATCCGCCGCCGGTTGGCCGAGCTCAACGACCGGCTCGAAATCCGCCTTCCGGTCTATCTGATGCTGACCAAGGCCGATCTGATCAAGGGTTTCGAAGCCTTCTTCGGCGGTCTGTCCACCGCCTCGCGCGAGCAGGTGTGGGGAACGACCTTCGCGCTGGATGCGCGCGTGGATGCCAAGACCATCGAACGCGAAATTTCGACGCTGGCGACGGAGCTGGAGCGGCGGCTGGTGCCGCGCCTGGAGGATGAGGAAAAACTCGCCGCCCGTGCAGAGATCTTCCGGTTTCCTGCCCAACTCGCAAGCCTGTCCGAACCGATCCAGGTGCTGGTCGAGGCGATGTTCGGCGAAAGCCGGTATGAAGAGGCTGCATGGCTGCGCGGCCTCTACCTGACGTCGGCGACTCAGGAAGGGGCGCCTATCGACCGACTGACCGCGGCGCTGTCGTCGTCTTTCGGTCTTCCGCCACGGCGGGTCCTGCCCGCACCAAGGGTCGAGAAACGCAGCTTCTTCCTGAAGAACCTGCTCACCGAAGTCATCTTCAAGGAAGCAGGCCTGGGTACGTTCGACCCGCTGGCGCAACGCCGCCGCGCCTGGATCTGGCGGGGCGCGGCGGCTGCCTGTGCCACAGCGGGCTTGCTGGCCAGTGCGGTGTTTGCCTGGTCCTACTACGACAACCGCAATGCGATCTCGGCCCAGGCAAGCCAGTTCGAAGCGCTGCAGACGCCGTTGACCTCGGCTGCCGCAAACCCGGCATCGGTGCAGCAGCCTGCCATCGACGGCGCGCTCGAGGCAATGGACGCGGTCTCAAATGCCCGGACAGCACCGCCGGCCGCTGTCCAGGATCTGCTAGGGCCATCGGCCTCGGCGGAACTGGTGCGGGCTCAGACCGACACCTACGATCACGCCTTGCGCAACGTGCTTGAGCCGCACATGGTGGCCCTTCTCGAGGCCACCATGTGGCGGCAGATCCGCGATCCGGATTTCATGCTCGGCGCTCTCAAGACCTATCGTATGATGACGGGTCTGTCGCAGATGGATCCCGACTACACCCAGAACTGGTGGGTCAACAGCCTTCCCGAATTCGCGGCCGCAGCACCATTTCCAACCGCCGATGCCGAAGAGCATCAGCTTGCGGCCATCCGCCGGATGACGGTCGACGAAAGCTATATCGAGCCCGACCAGGCGCTGGTTGCCGAAGCGCTGAAAACGGTATGCACGATTTCATTGCCGGCGCGTGCCTACAAGCAATTGCTGGCCGATCCGGTAGTGGCCGGGCTCAAAGAATGGATTCCGGCGAATTTCGCCGGTCCCAACGGCGCCAAGGTTTTTGCGCGTCGCTCCGGCAAGACGCTTCGCGTCGGCATTTCGGGAGCATTCACCTATGCAGGCTTCCATGACGCCGTTCTCGACCGGATCGAGGATGTGGCAGCACAAGCGGCGCTGGATCGGGCGGTCTTCGCCGGGGGCTGCTCCGAGAACTCCGAAACGTCCGTGTCGGCGCTGTCCGAGGACATCCTGAAGCTCTACTACGACGACTATATCGCACAGTGGGACAGCTTCCTGCGCGATATGAGGCTGGCGCCGTTGAGCGACCTCAATGTCGCCAGTGAGAATCTGAAGGATCTTTCCAGCGCCGATTCAGCGCTGAAACGCCTGCTCACGGCGGTCGTTCAGGAGACCGAGCTTACCCGGTCCGATGAAGCGCCGGCCGACGACAAGGCGGCGGCCAAGGGCGGCTCGAAACTGCTCGGCAAACTCGGCAAGCTCGGCAAGATCGTCAAAACGGGGGCAAAGCTGCTTCCACGCGCGGGCTCAGCTGACGAGGTGGATCTTACCGGCAACCTGGTGGCCGAACACTTCAAGCCGCTCAAAGGTGCTATTGCCGAGGTCGACGGCCAGCCGCCAGCACTCGACGCCGCGGTGGTGGCTTTGACGGCGCTGTCCAACGTTTTGCAGACGGTCACGGCCAATCCCGATCCCCAGGATGCCATCAAGAAGCAAGGCGGCCTCGCCGAACTGACGGGGGCGGTCGCAAGGCAAGCGCAAATCCTGCCCGACCCGGTCGACGACTGGCTCGGCGGTGTCGCCGGCGACACCAGCGGGTTGACGCAAAAGGCGGTCACCTCGGAGCTCAACGCCATCTGGCGCGCCGACATCCTGCCCTTCTGCCAGGCGGCGCTCAACGACCGCTATCCGTTCAGTCCCGAAAGCGCGGTGGACGTCAATGTCCGCGACTTCGCCCGCCTGTTCGGACCGGCGGGCCTGATCGACGCGTTCACCAACGACCATTTGATCAGCTATGTCGACACCGCCAGCCAGCCGTGGAAATGGCGTGCCGATTTCGGCCTCGACCCTTCGGCGCTGGCGGCTTTCGAGCAGGCCAGGCGGATACGCGACGATCTCTTTCCCGGCGGTACAGGACCGGTGATGAGCTTCACGCTGGAACCCAAGGACCTGTCTCCGAACGTCACGCGCGTAACGCTCAATCTCGATGGCCAGACCCTCGTCTACTTCAACAACGCGACGCGGCCGCAACCGATGACCTGGCCCGGCAAGGAGGGCACCGGGGTCATCTCGCTCGCCTTCCAGCCCATCGATGGTTCGCCCGAAATCATGCTCAACGAGACCGGCAGCTGGGCGTGGCTGAGGATGCTGCGCAGCGGCCGATTCACTGGAACCTCGCTGTCCGATGTCTACAGCCTGCGGCTGGGCACGAAAGGCATGTACGCCGATTTCGAGCTCAAGGCCGCCAGCGTCGAAAACCCTTACAACCTGCAAATGTTCAAGAAATTCTCATGTCCGCCGCAGATATGAGCACCGGCTTCTTCGGCAAGATTCCGGCGACCGGAGATTTTGTCGCCGCGAACTTGCCGCGAGCGTTCATCGACCGCTGGGACCGGTGGATGTCGATGGAACTGCGCGAGAGGCCAGACGAGGGGGAATTGGATTCGCGTGTCTGGCGCTTCATCGTCAAGGGCGGCATTTTCGGCGACCAGCCCTGTGCCGGCGTCTGGCGCATGAGCGAGGATCGCGTCGGCCGCCGTTATCCGTTCGCCATCGTCCGGCTTGGGGCCCCGCCGGAGCCGGGCGACCCGTGGTACGATGCAGTGGCCTCGCTTCTTCAGAACTGCGTCGACAACTACTGGGCGCAGACCCGGCTGGCCGAAAGCCTTCAGATTTTGCCACCTCCGGGCGCCGCCGCCGCGACCGACAAGATCGCATTCTGGAGCGACGACTGGGAGGTCAGGGAGTTCGGCTTCGCCGACATCCACGACCTTGCTCAAAATGCCCTGCCCGCGATGCGCGGCATCGCCGGAGACGGCGGGGTCCTGAGCCATGGGTAACACGGTCTACGCCGAAAAGATGGGCTTCTTCCACCAGGCAAGCGGCGGCAAGGGCGTCGCGCCGGGCGACGTCTGCCTCAGCCCGCCGCCGCCGCCAGCGGGACCGGTGCCGGTTCCATATGTCAACATGCTTTCGGCCAGCGATCTCATCAAAGGCAGCAAGAGCGTCAAGGTGCAGGGAACACCGACGGCGCTGGAGAACTCTTCCGAAGTGGCGCTGAGTACGGGCAACGAAGCGGCCACGCCTGGACTTGGCGCCGGCGTGGTCACCCATCGCATCAAGGGTAAGGGCTCGTTCAAGCTCTGGTCGTTCACGGTCAAGGTCGAGGGCAAGGGAGTCTGCCGCCACGGCGATCCGATGGAGCAGAATACCGCGAGCCCGCTGCCGAACACGGTCGACGTGTCCGCCATGGTCGACTTCTCGGTGGTGCTGGGCAAGGACGCGATGAAGGAAGACTGCCCGCGCGACTACAAGTACTCGGAGGACTATACCCCCACGACCGAGACCCAGCGCGCTTCCGTGCAGGGGCAGACCTGCTGGCAGTGCAAGAAGGACCGCGCCAACATCCTTCGTCGGGCTTCAGGCCCAGCCAAGGACAAGGCGCTGAAGGACATTGACAAGAAAATCAAAAGGCAGACTGACGGCAAGGTCACGATGATCGCCGATCACCAGCCGCCGCAGAAGACCGCGTGGGAGATGGGAGCGTGCCACGATCCGGGCAGCTTCGCCCAGCGGATGCGCGACCTTCCGTGCCAGCCGCATTGTCATGCTCACAGCATGGAGCAGTCCCAGGATATGCGCGCACTGGATCGCCGCGAGCTTTACGATGCGATGAACAAGCACATTGGCGGCCTGGGCATATAGAGATATGAAATGATCTCGATAACGTATCAAGACATCTATGATCGTTGGACAGACGAGTTGAAGATCGTCGTGCCACCATTGCTGGAATGGTGGCATGACCTTCGTGCGCAGGAAGTCAACAGGGAGCTTGTCGACGCCCGCTGGCCGGCGGGACCAGCGAGTCACCCTCGGGTCATTGCCCTGTTTCGGAAGTACTACTTCGAAACGACGCGACTGAACGACTTGCTTTCGGGCGGCGGGCCGGAGCCCGGGAGGAGCGAGATGTGGGGCTCCGAGGCCAAGCAGTTGTCCGAAGGGAGCGAGGGGGACGGGCCGGTCCCACCCGTGACGTTGCTCCTCTCCTGGCTGGGCGACACCGAGCCCGAGCTGGCGGACTTCATGAGGCCGTTCGACTTCATTCCCATCGGGGAAGATCCGGAATTCGAGGAGTCCTGAGCGATGGCACTGCTCGTCAACCACAACATCCAGAACGGGACCTACCGGCTGCTGCGCGCGCCCGGTGACGTCCGAGGCCGCGCGGAAGGGACGGCGCCGGGGACCGGCTCGGCTGGACATCGCAGCCTGTTCGCCGCCTATCTGCTCGATTTCGTGGACGTGTTCGCTGTCGCGTCCGAGACATGGAACGCGAGTGTCGAGGAGCGCATGGAGACCGGCCTGCCGATGGGCGAGGCAATCCTCCGAACGATCGAGGCCAAGGGGCTTGCCGGCCCCGCCGGCCACCCGAGGGTGGTCTGGCTCGTGCGCAAGTACTGGCTCGCGTGCGACAAGGAAAACCGGCGTTCCGCGTCGAGTGCGGTGCCTCCCGAAGTGTTACTTCTCGAGTGGCTGATCCAGGGCGGCCATGACGACTATGCGACGCTGCTGACCGCGATGCCCTACTGGCCGATCGGCCTCGACGAACACGGCAATTGGTGCTGAGCGATGGCGTTCGCGGTCGGGATCGAGAATCGCACGCCGTTCGCCACCGCAACACATGTGCAACTCGACGCCGACGGCCAGGAAGTCCTGGTCGTCATGTTCTCGGCAAGCTTCGATGCGCTCGACGGCGCACCGGCACTGGACGTCTGCGAAGACCAGATGCCGGTCGCGCTCTGGGATATCCCGTTCGGCGATCCAGCCAATTCCTCCAATCGCTACGAAGCCGATATTGCGCCGCATAAGCCGGCCGCCGAAATCCTTGTCAACGGTTCGGCGCACGCGCCGAACCGCCGTCCGGTGGCGGAGATGCAGGTCGGTTTCCGCGTCGGTGGCTTGCAAAAGGTGCTCAACGTTGTCGGAGACCGCATCTACGATGCCGGCGGCTACAGTGCGCCGGCCCTGTTCCGAACCATGCCGATCGTTTACGAGCGCGCCTATGGTGGGACGCTGCCAGATGGCCGGCTTGACCGACGCAACCCGGTCGGCGTCGGCTATCACCATGCCTCGTCCGCCGATCCGGCAGTGCGAACACAAGCCCCGAATGTCACCTACCCCGCCGAACCTTATCTCAGTCCCTCCGATCGGCCCAGACCGGCCAGCTTCGGCCCGCTCGGGCGGGGTTGGATGCCGAGACTGCCGCTCGCGGGCACCTACGACCAAGCCTGGATCGACACGCAGTGGCCACTGCCTCCCGGGGATTTCGATCCGCGCTACAATCTGTGCGCCCCGGCGGACCAGCACCTGCCGGCAATCCATGGCGGTGAGACTGTCACGATCATCGGCATGACACCGAACGGCCGCTGGGACTTCCGCCTGCCGCGCATCGTTGCGCCTGTGCGGCTGATCTATGACGACCGGGTCGAGGAACGTCCGTTTGCCGCGGACACGGTGATTGTCGAGCCGGATCTGTGGCGCGTCACACTGAAAGCGCGCTTTTCACACGTGACAAAACGGAACACGCCGGCGCTGCGGGAAATCGTCTTCGGCCATGTCACGCCCGCCTTTCTCGTGGCCCGGCGCAAGCGCAAGAGCTATCTCAGCCCGCGTGGCGGCGACGGCACAGTCGACCGCGCCGTGTGGCAGCCATGAAGCGGCCGCTCTACGTCGCCGGCGGCGGCGCCGTCACGCCCGCCGGGCTGAACGCGCGGCAAACGATCGCAGCCATTCGGGCGAGCCTTTCGGCCTTCGAGGAAATCACGCTCGCCGAACCGTTCGGAGTGCCACAGGTAGTCGCGCGCATACCCACTCACCGGCATCTGCGCCGCAACGAAGGCGAATGGCTGGTCAACATGGCCGCCCGCGCTATCAACGAAGCGCTCGGCGCGGGCGAGCCGGGGGTCGCGGCGGCCACCGCGCTGCTCATCACGACGCCGGAGAGCTTTCGCAACCATCCGGCTTTCGTTGATATTCCGGCGCGCGATTTCCTGGCCGCGGTTGTCGACGCAACAGGCCTGAGATTCCACCACGCCTCGTGCGTCATCGACGGCGGCGCGGCGGCAAGTGTGGGACTGATAGAACGGGCGCTTGCACTGATGGAGGATCAAGGCGCCGCACAAGTGCTGCTCGGTGGCGTCGACAGCCTCGTCAACCACACCGACCTCGGCCGGCTCAGCCGGACCGGACGTTTACAGGGCGCGGACAACGCCCAAGGACTGGTTCCTGGCGAGGCGGCCGTCTTCGTGCGGCTGCTGCGGGAACCTGGCCGCGAGCCTGTCGTGGCCGCTATCCATGGCATCGGCATGGCCCAGGAGACGGACAGCATCCTTTCCGAGCGCTACAGCCAGGGCCGCGCCATGCTCGGCGCGCTGCGCGACGCCGTTTCGGGATCGGGACCATCGGAACCCGACATCGACTTCGTCGTCTCGAACGGCAATGGCGAGCGCTATCATGGCTGGGAGATGCTGATTGCCCGACCGCGCTTCTATCGCACGCACCGCACCCTGATGGCGACGGCCTATCCGGCGATGACGGTCGGCGACACCGGCGCGGCCAGCGGCGCGCTGGCGCTGATGCTGGCCGCCGACAGTCTTGTCCAGAATTATGCGCCGGGATCGATTGCCATGTGCGAAGTCGCATCCGAGAACGGATTGCGCGCCGCCGCCGTCGTGGCGCGGGCGAACCGCCGATAGATTACATCCAGGCCGGGAACCGGCGCGTCCTGCGCCAATCGGTCAGCGGCGTATCGGTTGCCGCGATGGCCGCGCGCAACGCGTCGAGCCGCAACCGGCGCATCGAATGGAAAGGCGTGCGGCCGCGCCCGCCCCGTCCCTCGTCCCACCAAGCAGCAACGCGATCGGCGACAGGCAACGGGCTGTGGTTCAGAGATTCAAACGCCTTCCCCAAATCGGCCGGGTCTATCGTGAACAGGTCGGTGTCGTTGAAATCCACCTCGAACAGATCGCGCATCGCCAGCCCGGCGGCAAAGACAAGTTCCGGTTCGCGCATCTTCTCGATCAGCCAGGGCATCACCGACGGATCGCCAAACAGGCCGATCGACGCCGTTGCCGCCACGCGTAGCAGGGGCTGGCCGAGGCGCGTCTGCAACCAACCTTTCGCGGCCTTGGGCGGCGTTGTCAGCAGGCGTATCTCGATCGCCGCCTCCGCTTGGTCCGTCTCCGTCAGCACGATCTTGTCGATCACTGGGTGCGCGGACCGCGCCTCACCAAGCAGGCAAGCGGCGAAGGCGGCCGCAAGACGTTCTCTCGCCGTCTCGCCATCAAGGCCAGCCAGGACTGCCGGAAGCAGGTCGCGCCGCCCGAGCCCACCGGCGAGCCGAACGGCGCGCCGGCGGACGTTCGCGTCGGAATGGCTGGCCAGATCATGCAGGCGCGGTCCCGGATCGACGCGGTGATGCCAGAGCGCAGACAGCCCAAGGCAGCGTAGTCGCGCATCGCTTGTGTCCAGCCATTGCGCCACGAAGGGACGCAGGTTATCGCGCGGCGTGCGCGCGATCGCAGCGGACAAGCTTGAAAAGCCGGCTTCACCCACGCTTACGCCGGCGTCGATTGCGGAGGTTACCAGTTTGGCATCGCTCCAACGCATTGCCAGAGTGCCGAGCACGAAAAGTTCGCCTGGTTCGGCGTAGTCAGCAAAGCGCGCTTGAGCAGCTTCCCAACCGGCCTTGCCGGCTGCCATGAGCCCTTCAAGATTGGCTTCGAGACGCTGGTCTATGCGACCGATATCGGTTTCGTCGAGGATTGGACCGTCGATCTCCCGACGACGGCGCAGCCACAGGAAAGCCGCGTCCTCGGCATGCTGATCCACGATGGCGGCGATGGTCGCGACGCGGTGCATAGGCAACGCCTCAATTGAGATGCACGGCCCCACCGCGAATACGGTTGGTCCCGCTGGCCTGGCTCGTCAACTGGCTGCCGCGAATGGTCACGCGGCCATTCTTTTCCAGAATGATCGACGCCAGGCCGCAGCGCAGTTCTATGCGCTCGTCTCCGGTGATGACGACACGGTCGCCTTCGCGAGCGACTTTCAGCTCCCTGTTCTTGTGCGCCGGATCGACGATGCGTCCAACGACCAACGGCCGCGTTGGATCACCCTCCTCGAACAGAAGGGCCAGTTCTGAACCGATCGCCGAAATGTCCAGTTCAGTCAGGCTGCGCGCCGCAATCGCCGTCTCGCGCGGATTGCCAACGAAGACAACAAGCGGTGCCCCGCCCTCGAAACCGATCAGCAGGCCGATCACGACGCCGTCGATACGATCCAGCACTTCCATGATGACGCCCTCAGTTGTTGTTGATGGTGCTTCCCTTGACGATCACGTCGCCGTCGGCCTTGACGGTAATCTTGCCGCTGCCCTTGAGCGTTATGTCCTTGCCGTCGGCAACAATGGTGCCGTCCTTTTTCATCGTGATCGACGCCGAGCCGCATTTGAGTGTGATCGAGTCACCCGCCTCGATCACCAGGTTCTTGCCGACCTTGATCGAGCTGTCGTCCGCAATCTGGATTCCGCTGCCCTTGCCGACCTTGAGCGCGTGCCCGCCTCCGACATCGGTTGCGTCGTCAGCGCCGATTTTTGCCGACCTGCCTTTGCCGATTTGCGACGACTGCGCGCCGCCGATGGCGAAACTCTGGTCCGCGCCGATTTTCACGCTCTGCGCGGCCGCGATTGTCCAATTGTCCGCCGCTCCGATGGTGTGAGTCTGTCCGGCCCCCACTGTCATCGAGCGCGATGCGCCGATCTGATTCGTCTGGACGGCGCCAACGCTTCGGGTTTCCGCTGCGCCCACTGAATCCACTCGCGCCGCGCCCACGGTGATCGTCTGGATCAACCCGACGGTCTGCGTGTGATTGGACCCGATCGTCTCCGTCGAGTTCGCGCCGATGCCGATCGTCTCGTTCGAGCCAACCGTAAGCGAGCGGTTGACGCCCACCGTCTCGGTATCGTTCTTGCCGATGTCGGTTGTCTGGTCGACGCCGACCTTGACTGTCTTGTTGTTGCCGACGTCCTCGTCGAGGTTGTGGCCGACGGAATGCTTGGCGTCGTGGTCGATGCGGTCCGACTGATCGTGCTGCACCAGCTTGGTACGGTCATGCTTGATCAGAAGGTTGTGGTCCTTCTGCGCCTGGAAATTGACCAGTTCGGAGCCGGCCTTGTCCTCGAACATCAGCTCGTTGTAGCCGCCGCCGCCGAGCGAGGAGTCCGACTTCCAGCCGGATTGCGTGGCACTCGCCGGCAGCCCGTAGGGCGGCATCTGCGAGGCATTGTAGACCCGGCCGGTGATGATCGGCAGGTCAGGGTCGCCTTCGATAAAGTCGACGATCACCTCCTGGCCGATGCGCGGTATCTGGATGAAGCCCCAGCCGCTGCCGGCCCAGGTCTGTGAGACCCGCACGAAACAGGAGCTGTTCTCGTCCTTCTTGCCCAGGCGATCCCAGTGGAACTGCACCTTCACCCTGGCGTATTTGTCGGTGAATATTTCCTGGCCTGACGGACCGACCACGGTCGCCGTCTGCGGCCCACGCATGATCGGTCGGGGCGTGATCCGTGGCGGACGATAGGGCAAGGCGGTCGGCGCCACGCCCAGGATCACCTTGAAGTTCTCGCTGTCGACGTCGGCATGGCTTCTGTATCCCGGATCGAACAGCCTGTATTCGGCGCTGACCACCAGATACTCCTGGTTCTGGTCCTCGCGCGGAAAGCCATCGAGCTTGAACGTACAGCCCGAAAACAGGCCGCGCACGGTGCCGACCGCGGCGATACGCTGGTGGACGGCCTGGATCTCCTCGCGTCGGATCGCGGCCAGGTTGTCGCCCCGGCCGACTTCGAGATGCGCGCCGGGCTGGCGGTAGTTTTCGCCGGCGGCCAGCTTGTGACTGAACGGCTGGGCCGACTTGGCCATAAGGTCGGCGCCCGGCTTCTTGAAATCATAGTCGGTGTGGGCATAGGCGCCCGGACGCACCGAACTGCCCGGTATCCATTCGGTGATGTATTCGACATCGCGCCGGGAGCCCTGCCCTTCAAAATGATAAGGTACTTTCTCGTAGCCCGGCGCCGGCTTCAGCTTGCTCATCGCATCGGTCAGGACAAGCGTGTGTTTGCCCTCGTCATGCTCGAAAAAATACAGGATGCCTTCATGCTCGAGCAGCCGCTGGACGAAATCCAGATCGGTCTCGTCATATTGTACGCAGTATTCGCGCGGAGGGTAGGAACCCTGCAGACGCAGATCGAACTCCGCCGTGCTGTATTTCTTGAAGACGTCCTTGACGATGTCGACGACGCTCTTGTTCTGGAAAATACGGCAATCGGTGGTGTTGCCGAGGAACCAGAGCCACGGCCTGACGACCGCTTCGTAGTAGGCCAGCCGGTCTTCTATGCGGGTCAGGCGAAACTCGGACACAAGACCGCTGAACCAACGTTTCGGATCGGATTCGCCTTCCACCGAAACGACACCCCCCAGCATCTTCAGCGGATCGATATCGGGGCTGGGGCTGACGAACCCTACCGTATAGGCCAAACAACGGCTGATCTCATCGCGACCGACAAGATGCGTGAAGGTCAACAGCTCGGCGCCAACCGGTGTTTGCACAACCGTGGCACGTTCGTTCGGCATGGGTCGTGCCCCTCCTGGACGCGGCCGCCGGCAGTGGGTTTGAAGTTCCCGCATCCAGGAACTTTTTGGCCCGCCGCACCAGGCTATGTTGAGCCTACCACATGTTGTCCGGCCGACCAAAGAGATGCACAGCGGAAAAACCTTACCCTGCCGATGCATTGGCTCGAAACGCCGCTGTCCTGTTGGATGTGCAAACTGCTAGAATGTGGAGTATCGATCAGCGTTCGACGGCGATCCTCGATGTATATCAGTCTGCAAATCAACAATGTCGACGCCTTGCCTGCGGGCATCTCGACCAGTTACGCGGCGCGTGATCGCGGCTTCGAAATCGGACGCGAGGCTTGTGATTGGACCTTGCCGGACCCCGACAAGTTCATCTCCGGCCGGCATTGCGAGGTTCGCTACGAGGCAGGCGCTTTCTGGCTGCACGATGTCTCGCGCAACGGAACCTACATCAACGGATCGAGCCAGCGCATGACCGGCCCGCATCGGCTGAGCCATGGCGACCGGGTGCTGATCGGCCGCCATGTCATCTTCGTATCGATCGACGACGAGCCCGCCACGACAGGCCATATCAGTTCGACACAACGAGAAATGCCGGCCGCGACAGGCCGGCCGCTCGAATTCGCCGCCGAGCCGTTCTTCACTCCTTCGGAGCAACATTCCGGGCAGCGGGTTCCGGCTCCGGCGTTCTCGTCGCAACCGCCTCTCCCCTCGACCAGAGACGAAGTGCTGCGGGAAATCGCGATCGCGGCCGGCATCTCGCCGGAATTGCTTCAATCGCGCGATCCGCATGAAGTTGCCGCCGAAATCGGCACGGTCCTGCGGACTGTGGTCGAGGAACTGACCATGCTTTTGAAAGCGCGCACGGCCGCGAAAATACTGGCCAAGAGCACACAACGGACGATGATCAGCGCCGCCGACAACAACCCCCTGAAGTTCGGCCCGGGAACCGACGACATCCTCGAAATCATGTTCGCCCGCCGCAGGGCCGGCTATCTGGATGCCAGGCGCAGCATCAAAGATGCATTCCGCGATCTCAAGACGCACGAATTCGCCACCTATGCCGCCATGCAAGCTGCGCTGTCGCGGCTGCTCGACGATCTGTCGCCCGAGGCGATCGGAAAGAAACTCCCCCCGACATCGTTCTCGTCTAAGAAAAGCCAGGCCTGGGACGCTTTTGTCGCGACCTGGCGAACCATGGAGGAAGCCCACGAGAACGGCATGCTGGACATATTCCTGGCCTATTTCAGCGAGGCCTATGCCAAGGCCGACAAGCAGAAATAGACAGGCCCAAAGGGGGATGCGAGGCTGAAGTCGACGAAGAAAACCTCTTTGGTGCGCGGCATCCGGTTCCAATCGAGAGTTTGTGAGATTACGATCGCATACGACAATTCGCTAAGCGGCTAAGGCTGATCGACCTGGGGGTCTGCGGCAAATGTCATCTTTCGGCGGGATAGTAAGATATAGCCTACCTTCCTCCGGACACTGTCAGGGTCGGCAGGGGTTGCGTTTCCTTCACCTGACGAGAAACCGTTTTGCGCCTGTCTCACCCAGTCGCGGGCACACCGCCTGCACGGACGATCGTCCATGAGTTCGAAGGACGATCCTTTCGGCCCGGCTGGCAAGACCGTCATTCGCGCCCCTCCACGGCGTGAGCGAAAACCGGCGCCGGTCCCTCAAGTGCCCGTCGCGGATGACGGGCAAACCTCGCAGATCAAGGATTCGACCGTATTCGATCCCGGCATCGGCCGGCATACACCGCCGGGCTGGGCATCCGGGACAGTGATTTATCAAGGAGCCCCTTCCGCTTCGGCAGGAAGCGGCGCTTCCGAGGCAGCTCTACGGCAGGAGACCCTGCTCAATGTCACGGACAGTGTCAGATATTCCGCGGCAAACCCGATCCTTGCCGCGGCCGCACCATTGCTGATGCTGTTCGGCCAGTTCAGGCTTATCCCCGTCGAGAGACAAGCCGAGCCGTTGGCCGAACATGTCACTGAGGCGATCGATAGGTTCGACAGGACAGTCGAGAAATCAGGTGTTGCCGAAGAGGATGCGCGGATTGCGAAATTCATCCTCTGCGAAACCGCCGACGATCTCGTCGGCAACCTGCCTTGGCCACAGAAAGATACTTGGGCGCAGCACAGCATGCTGTCGCAGTTCTTTCACGTCGAGCCCAGCGGCACAGGCTTCTTCGAAGCGCTGAACAAGGTCCTGGCCAGTCCCGAGGCACACTACGATCTGCTCGAACTGATGCATGTCTGCCTGTCGCTGGGGTTCGAGGGCCAGTACCGGGGCCTGACGCGCGAAGACAGCAATCTCGAACGCGTTCGGCGCGACGTCTACGAAACGCTTCGCTATTTCAGGGCACGCGCGGACGCGGACATCTCGCCCCACTGGCAGGGCTTGGCGTCGACCATGACGCAGCCGTCGACAGGCCTGCCGCTCTGGGTCGTCGCGGCAGCCGTGTCGGCGCTGCTGACTGCTGCGTTCTTCGCACTGCGGGTCTTCATCACCAACGAAGGCGACGCTGCCGCCGGTGAATTGCTGGCGCTCAACCCATCGACGCCGATTACCATCGAACGGGCCAGCGTGGCGCCGTTGGCGAAGCCGGCGAAAATCGTCCCACCCGTCGCCACAACCACGCAGATCGATCGCATCCGTTCGGCACTGGCCAAGGAAGTCGAAGGCGGCGGGCTGACCATCGGCACGAAGGGCGACTTCATCGTTGTGGAAATCAACAATCTCCTGCTGTTCCAGTCCGGCAGGGCCGAGGCGAAGCCGGAGTTCCAGCCCATTGCCGCAGATATCGCCGCGGCTCTGGAACCCGAGCGCGGACCGATCAGGATTGTCGGCCATACGGACAATGTGAAGCCGCGGAAATCGAGCCCATTCAAGTCCAACTTCGATCTCTCCGTCGCCAGAGCGAAGGCCGTCGAAGCAATGATGGCACCGAAGTTCAGTGATCCTTCGCGACTAACGGTGGACGGCAAGGGCGAGGACGAACCGATCGCCGACAATGCGACGCCGGAAGGCCGCACCAAGAACCGCCGTGTCGATGTGATGATCGCCAAGGAGGAAACATTGTGAGCACGGCCAGTCGGGAGCGGCCATGACGCGTTGGCTGCTGCGGATATTCAGCATGATTGCGCTGGCCGGCTTTGCGGCGGCAGTGTGGTTTGCCGGACCCTTGATCCGCTTCGCCGATACCCGTCCTCTCGGGCCTGCCTGGCTGCGCGCGACTATCATCGGGGTGATCGTGGCAGCGCTCACGCTTTTCTACGGCCTGCGTTTCTGGCAAGCGAGAAAAGCGCAAAAAGCACTCGAAACCGTGGTCACACACAATGACGACCGCGATGACGACTCGCGGGTGCTCGAGGCCCGCGTGAATGAGGCCGTGGCGGCGCTCAAGCGGTCGAGCGGCAAACGCAATTTCCTTTATGAGATCCCCTGGTACATCGTCATCGGCCCGCCCGGTGCCGGCAAGACAACGGCGCTGGTCAATTCGGGTCTGAATTTTCCGCTGGCCGGTTCGGGTGATGCCCAGCCAGTTGCGGGCGTTGGCGGAACACGCTCCTGCGACTGGTGGTTTACCGACCAGGCCGTCCTGATCGACACAGCCGGACGCTACACGACGCAGGATTCCAATGCCGAGACCGACAAGAAGAGCTGGCTTGCCTTCTTGTCACTGCTCAAGAGAGCCCGCGCACGGCAACCGATAAACGGCGTCATCCTGGCCATCAGCCTCGCCGACCTCGTCAGCCTCGACGATCAGCAGCTTGACGCTCACGTCGTCGAGATACGCAGTCGTCTGCGGGAAATCCACGAGACGCTGAAAATCCAGTTTCCCGTGTACCTGCTGTTCACCAAGGCCGACCTGGTTTCAGGGTTCATGGATTACTTCGGCGGCTTCGACGAGCCGCGCCGGCGCAAGGTCTGGGGCGCGACATTCCAGACCACGGATCGCAACAAGAATATGGCCGCCGAGGCTCCGGCCGAATTCGATGCACTGGCAAGACGCTTGGTGGAGGAGATGCCTGACCGCCTCCAGGAAGAGGCCGATCCGGTCGCGCGTATATCCATCTTTGGCTTTCCGGCGCAGTTTGGCGCGCTGAAGGAGCGAATTACCAATTTCATCGCCAGCCTGTTCGATCCGACCCGCAGCCAGGTGAATGTCAGCTTGCGTGGACTCTACTTCTCTTCAGGCACGCAAGAGGGAACGCCAATCGATCAGGTGTTGGGCGCGATCGGTCGCAATTTCGGCAGCAGCCCCCGCGCCCATCTTTCCGGAACCGGCAAAAGCTTCTTTTTGCACGATCTGCTGACGGGCGTCATTTTTGCCGAATCCGGATGGGTTTCGTATGACAAATCAGCTGTAAGACGTGCAACGATCGCCAGGTTCGCCGGCCTTGGCGCCATCGCGTTGATCGCTGCGGCGGCCCTCGGCACCCTAGCCCTGAGCTTCACAGCCAACAGGTCGCTGATCGCCTCCACCACGCAGGCCATAAGCCAGTATCGCCAGACGGCGGACGCGTTGCTCAAAAGCACCGAGGTCACCGATGTCGACCTCGAAAACGTCATTGGCCCGCTCGACCAGTTGCGCAATCTGCCGGCTGGGTTCGAAACCGGCGACGTGCCGACACCGATCGAGGAGACGTTCGGCCTCAGCCAGCGGGAGAGACTTCTTTCGGCATCCAAGACGGCTTACCGGGAAGCGCTGGAACGAATGTTCCGATCGCGCCTGCTGATCCAGGCCGAGCGGACGATCCAGGCCAGGATGGCCGATCCCGCCGCGCTCTACGAGCCGTTGAAAATCTACCTGATGCTTGGCGGCAAGGCGCCGAAGGTCGACGACGCGTTGATCATTTCCTGGATGAAGCACGATTGGGAGCAGAACCGGTATCCAGGTGAAAACAACCGCGAAGGACGCGAGCATCTCGAAAAGCACCTGGGTGCCATGCTTGCCTTGGACGACGCCTACGATCCGGTTTTCGAACTCAACCAGCCGCTCGTCCAAGCCGCTCAACGGTCGCTCGGGCGCATGAGCCTTGCCGACCGTGCCTCGGCTTTGGTCAAATCCGCAGTATACGCGGCAGCTCTGGATGATTTTTCTGTTTCCCTGAAAAGCGGCCCGGAAGCCCCGTTACTGTTCGAGCGGGTCGATGGCGGCGATCTGTCAGGCCTTCGTGTTCCCGGCCTCTATACTTATGCCGGCTTCAACAGCTTCTATCTCGTGCAACTCTCGCGCATTGCCCAGACGCTCGTCGACGACCAGTGGGTCCTCGGTGGCGGCGGCGAGCAAGGCGGCATCGATCAGGAGTTGCCCAAGCTCGGTCCCGAACTTCTCGACCGCTATGGCAAGGAGTTCGCAACGGCGTGGAACAGCGTTCTCGACGGGTTGAAATTCAAGGCGATGCTGAAGGACAAGCCGCGCTATATCGCGCTTTCCGCCGTCGCCTCGCCAACCTCGCCGATCGAACTGCTGTTTACGGCGATCGCCGACGAAACCGCTCTGACGCGGGACGCTGCTTCCGGCAAGGACTCAGCCACCGGGGTTGAAGGCGGCGCGGGCCAGTTACAGGACGCAGCAAGCGTGGCCAAGGGTCTGGCTCGCATCGGCATACAAATCGCCACCGGAAAATCGCAAACCCGTGCCGGCACGGGATCCTTAAGCGCGCAAAACCAGAATCCCGGGGCCAACATCGAAGCGCAATTCAGGCCGTTCCAGGCCCTGGTGAGCGGTGCTGCCGGACACCGCCCGATCGATGCCTTGACCCAGAATTTCCGCGATATCTACCAGAGCCTGCAACTGGCGACCGACGTCCCCTCCCAGACGGAACGCGTCAACGCAAACCTGCAGCTCCAGATAGCCACCCTTCGCGCCAATGTCTCGCGACTGCCCAAGCAACTCGGCCGGATGGTCAATGCGACGGCAGACGAGTTTGAAGGCAACGTCACCGAGACCTCGGTGGCAAATTTGAACCAGATGCTCGACCAGACGGTCACACAGCCCTGCGAGGCGGCGGTCAACGGCCGTTATCCTTTCGCCCGCAATGGCACCGAGGACATCGCGATGGCGGATTTCGCCAAACTGTTCGCTCCGGGCGGGCTGATGGACCGGTTCTTCGCACAGAACCTCGCATCGCTGATCGATATGACCGGTCAGGACTGGAGCTGGAAACAGGATGCTCGCTTCGGCCGCGACCTGTCGAAGTCGACGCTGAAGAACTTCCAGCTGGCGGCCGAAATCCGTAGCGCCTTTTTTCCCCAGGGCGGTTCGGTGCCCTCGGTGAGCGTGACCTTCACGCCCTTCTCACTGCATGGCGATGCCGATGCGGCGGTGCTCGATGTCGACGGCCAGACCGTCCAGAGCAACCAAGCGGGCAACATGCCGAGCATAGTGACCTGGCCGAGCGGCGCGGCTTCCGGATCCGCCAGTCTGAGCCTGACGCCGGAGATGCCAGGCCGCGAATCCGCCATCAAGTTCGAAGGGCCGTGGGCCCTGAAGCGACTTCTGGACAAGGCTGCCGTCACCGGCCACGACAGCAACATGCAAGCACGCTTCGTGATTGGCGGACGCGACGTTACTTATACGCTCCAGACAGGTTCAGGCTCCAACCACTTCTTCCTCCCGGCCCTTTCCGGATTCAGCTGTCCCAAGGCGTTTTGAGATGGGTTTGATCTGCTGATCATGGCGCCGATCCGCTGACCAGAGTTCAAACCCCGGTTTTCCTTAGTTTTCGGTACTTTAATGTTCGAGCCTGTGGCAAAGTGGCGCCAGCGAGCGTCCAAAGGTGCGCCGCAGAAGGACGCTTGAAAAGCGCTTGGTGGCAATTTGAATACTGTCGCCCTTTCCATCGAAAGCTTCGGCGTGAGCCACAAAGGCTGTGTCCGTGAGCTCAATGAAGACAGCTATCTAGTCGAGCCACAAACTGGCCTCTGGGTGGTAGCCGACGGAATGGGTGGACATGACGCCGGAGAGGTCGCTTCCGCCAGTATCGTCGATCATCTGTCAACAATCGGCATCGCGAGCTCGGCACCCGATCTTCGGGCCCGCTTCGAGGACAGGCTGAGCCGGGCCAATGCCGAAATCCGCAGCATATCGGAATCGCGCGGCATCACCATCGGCTCCACGGTCGCCGCCCTGTTGGCGATGGACGGACGATTTGCCTGCCTGTGGGCGGGCGACAGCCGGGTTTATCTGATCCGCAACGCCGCGATCTCGCAGATTTCGAAAGACCACACCGAAGTGCAGGAACTCTTGGATCGAGGCATGATCAGCGCGGTCGAGGCGCTCACCTGGCCACGCCGCAATGTCATCACACATGCGATCGGGGTCAGTGACGACTTCGTCATCGATTTCCAGCAGGGCGAACTGATGCCGGGAGACATTTTCGTGCTGGCCACCGATGGGCTGACGGCACATGTCACCGACCCCGAGATCGAGGCCGCCGTCGTGTCGGCTACACCTCAGGCGGCCGGAGAAAACCTGCTGGAAACGGTTCTGGCGCGAGGCGGAACGGACAATGTCACCATTGTGCTGGTTAAGATTGGGAACGGGCGCAATGGACAATCGCTCCACCCTGATCTGTCCAGAGCGGAGGGCCGAGGCTGATGAGCGCCGATGACAAGACGCGAATATCGCCGCAAGTGGCCAACACCGCTGTCGGTACGCAGCTCAGCGGCATCTACGAACTTGACGAACGGATCGCATTCGGCGGCATGGGCGAGGTCTATCGCGGCCACAACATCCAGACCGGCGACCATGTCGCGATCAAGATCGTGCTGCCCGAATTTGCCCGTGACCAGACGATCTTGTCCTTGTTCCGCAAGGAGGCCTCGATCCTCAACCACCTGTCGCATGATGCGGTCGTGCGATACCACGTCTTCACCATCGATCCCGGGATCGGCCGTCCCTACCTTGCCATGGAATTCGTCGACGGCGAGTCGCTGTACGACATCATGCGACGTGGTCCGATGCCGACGGATGAGGTGCGCAAGCTCTGCCATCGCCTCGCATCCGGCCTGAGCGCCGTGCATCAAGCGGGAGCAATCCATCGCGACCTCTCGCCGGACAATATCATCCTGCCGGGGGGCCGGGTCGACCGCGCAAAGATCATCGATTTCGGTATAGCGCGATCGGCGACCGTGGGCGGGGAGACACTGATCGGCGGGAAGTTCGCGGGAAAGTACAACTACGTTTCGCCCGAACAGCTCGGGCTGTACAGCGGCGACGTCAGTGAACAGTCCGACATTTACAGCCTTGGGCTGGTGCTGGCTGCCGCTCTGCGCGGGAAACCGATCGACATGAGCGGATCGCAGTTCGAGATCATCGAAAAGCGCCGGGCCGTGCCTGACCTCTCTGATATCGACGACGATTTTCGTGACATTGTCGAAGCCATGCTGCAACCGGATCCGCGAGACCGGCCGGTCAGCATGGCTGATATCGCCAGGATGACGCGTGGCGAAGACGAAGGAACAACGCCGCCGACGTCCATCACACCCCGCAACCGGCCAGCCGGGCAAACCCTTACTCCTGATCCCAAGGGCGGCCAGGCATCCAATGTCGCGGGACGCAACGCGCCGACGGCAACGGGCCCGGGCGAGCAGCGCTTCGTCCCGCATGTCCGGCCCGCGCATTTGTCCGAACCGCTGCCTTCGCCGGTCGCCGGCCCTCCGCGCGCGGTCACTGCGGATATGCCCAAGAAATCCACAAAGACCCCAACTATCGCGATCGCTGCCCTGGCGACACTAGCTGTCGCCTCAGGCGCGGGCCTGTATCTGAGCGGCTTCATGACGCCGGCAACGCCGATTGCCGGCAAGACATCGCTTTCCGCGCCCGAACCGTCAAAGCCTACACCGGAAACTTCGGCGCCGACCCTCACGGACAAAGTCGCGAACGCCCCTGAGCCGGCAAAGCCAGTTCCGCCCGTGCAGCCGGAGGCCAGCGTACCGCCGGCTGAAAACCAGCCAGATGCCTCGGCGGCTCAAAAGCCGCAGCCGGCCAAGCCCGCCGAACTCCCTTCGCAGACCGAGGAATCTGAGAAACCGCCGGCAATGGAAGCGCAACCGCAAACAGAGGCGGGCGTGCCGCCGGCTGGAAGCCAGGCAGATGCCAAGGCAGTGCAAACGCCGGAGCCGGCCAAGCCCACTGTCCCCGCGCAAACCGCGGGCCCCCCGGAGTCATCGGCAACGGACGCGCAGCAGCCATCCGAAAAGACACCGCCGGCCCAGCCAGAGTTTGTGGAGAGCCCAAAGCCCAAACCGGAGCCGCAGATCAGCCAGCCGGCAGAACCCAAGGTTGCCGGGCCGGCGCCCAAACCCACTGCAAGCCAGACGGATGCCGCGAACGCCGAGAGCCAAAAGACTGTGCCACCGGCGGCCAAGCAGCCGGACCAACCTGTCGTCGCGTTGAACGTACCCAAACCGGCCATTCCTCCGGCCGTGGACGACATCGCGCAACGAGTCTCCTGGGTTCGCGACTTCGGCGGCGGCGACTGTTTCTATGCGACCATGAATTCGCCAACCGACACCGCAGCCGCGATCGAAGGATTTGGAACAGCGGTCCAGCCATTCGAACGCATGCTGGGCGATTTCCAGGCGAAATTCCATGTGGAGCCCGACATCAGCGTCCGCCTCATTGAGCCGAGCCAGTGCGAAGTCACCAATTTTCTGCGCTTTCTGGGACAGACCGCGGCCGACAAGCCGCAGCTTGTTCTCGACCGGACGTCGGTGCCGAACGGTACGCCGATCAGCGGCACGCTGGTGACGCGTGGCGGGCTCATTTCCAGCGTGTTGCTGATCGATCACAAGGGCATGGTGTTTAATCTCGACGATCGCATCGTCGCACAGTCGGACAAAGCCACCTTCAGCATCCCGATTGGCCTCGGCGCCGCCGACAAGGCCGCTGGAAAGGCCGTGCCGCAGATCATAATGGTGATCACGGGACCCCAGGATATTGAGGCGGCCGCATTCTCGGCGCCGACGCCAGCCTCGGCGCTGCTACCCAAAATTCTCGAGGAAATCGAGACCAACGGATCTCAGTTCTCAGCCACTGCCAAGTATTTCCGGCTCGGCGGATAGCATGGGCGCCCGATGGAACGCTGCTCGTGTTTGCCCCACTCGTCTGCCGACCTGCCCATAAAGCAGTGTGAACCGGTTCGCGCCCTGCTCGCCTTGGCGGGCCACATGAAGCTTGCGGTCATCGCGGGCGCCGCGCTGCTGGCTGTGCTGTCATCCGGCGAAGCGCGAGCCGAATTCACGGTCTGCAATCAGACACTCGACGTCGTCAATCTCGCAGTCGGCCAGAAGGTCGACAATGCCGATCAGACAGACGGCTGGTGGACCATCGGCGCCAATCAGTGCGTGAATGTCATTCGCGAGGAACTGACCAACCGCTACATCTACATCTACGCAACGGACGTCTTCGGCCACGCGATCCTGACGGGATCGACCGAAATGTGCATCGAGCGAAGGCGTTTCTCGACCCGCGGCATCGACGAATGCTGGCAACGCGGCCATATCGCGGCGCAATTTCTCGAAGTCGATACGCTCGAACAGGCGCGGTGGACGTTCTTCCTGACCGGAAACAGCCCGTGACGCACACTATCGACACGAGCTTCAGGCAGAAGAAGCAGGCGCGCCTTGCGCTTCGCAGACGCAGGCTCTGGCGCCGGCTGCTTGCCGGTCTTGCCGCGATCATCATGCTGTCGATCGCCGTGGGCTTCTACCTCACCGCCGATTATTGGTCGTTCGGCGACGAAGACGAAGAGCTTCACGCGGTCGAAGGGGTGGACGACGTGCCGGCCGATGCATCGGTCTATGTGCCTGCCATTATCGACCTTGCCGGGGACCCGATGTGGATCACCCTTGCCCCCGACGCCGACGCCACGTCGAGGGGCCGTTCGATCGCGAAGCCGGCGGATCTCGATCAGGCCGGGATTTCTCCGCAGATCGAAATCCTGTCGGATGTGATGCTCAGCGCCAGCGAAAAATTCATGACGACGATACCGTCGACGCAGGAAGACTTCGCATTCTTCCAGGCGCAACGGCAGACCGCCCCGCCGCCGTCCAACGATCTGCAGGACGATCTTCAGCCGCCGGCGGGGGATCTGCAGAACGATCTTCAGCCCTCGCCTGCCCCCAACGAGGCTCCGGCTGCTTCGGGGCAGCAGATGGGCACCGACGATCCCGAAGCCGGCTGGGGTGAAACAATCGATGCAGGCGAAGCAGCCCTGCCCGCATTCCAGAAGACACAGATCGAAAACAACACGAGTGTCGCAACCGTCACGAATGAGTATCAGCGGTTCGAGGCGACCGAAGACACGTTCGTGAAAATCCTCAACGACCGCAGCCTGGACAGCGTTGCGCTCGATGCGCATTTCTCCGTCGAGGACGCCAGGCGGGCGGGCGAAGCGCTGAAGGCGCTTTTCAACCGGGAAGGCCTGGAACCGGGTTATGTCGTCGCCATGCGTGGTTTCAGGCCGACGCGCGAGACGACAACAATGTCGCTCATGCAGGTGTCGATCTACGCCAAGAGCGTCTTTGTCGGCACGCTGACGCGCAACGCCGCGGGTGCATTCGTATCGGGTGTCGATCCCTGGGTCCGCGAAGATCTGTTCAACTATTCGGGTGCACCGGAAGAAGGCACGCACAAGCGGCAATATCGCCTGCTCGACGCAATCTATTCGACGGCGGCGCGCAACAAAGTTCCGACCGGCGTGATCGGCGAAGCGATCATGTACCTATCGAGAGGACGGGACCTGGACGCCTTCGCCAGCGAGGACCAGCGCCTTGTCCTGATCTATTCACAAACGCCGCGCGGCAAGGGCGAGACCGACGGACGCGTGCTGTATGTCGGCGTGCAGGGTGCTGAAAAGAGCTTCGAATGCTTCGTCTTCCAGCAGAGCGACGGTCAGTTTGCATGCGTTACCGGCGACGATCAGATCCGCTCGCTGACGGTCATCAACGGCATGGTCACGCCGGTCAACGGGGTCATGACGTCCACCTTCGGTCCACGCAAGCACCCAATTCTGGGCGTGGTTCGCATCCACAAGGGCGTCGATTGGGCGGCTCCGGTGGGTACGCCGATCGCGGCCGCTTTCGACGGCGAGGTCACCTTCCAGGGCGACGGCGGCGGTTATGGCAACCTGGTGAAGATTGCGCATGCCAACGGACGCGAGACGCGCTACGCGCATATGCAGAAATTCGCGATAGCAAGCGGTGTCGGCACAAAGGTGAAGGCCGGCGACATCATTGGCTATATCGGCACCACCGGCCTGTCGACCGGGCCGCATCTGCATTTCGAACTCTATCAGAATGGCGGGGCGATCGACCCGCTGGGCACGGTGACCGCCGCGGTCGCAACGAGCGATCCTGCTGTCGAAACACTGACCGACCGTATCGTTCATGTCGAAAGTGGTGGCAGCGCCCGCGCCAAGAACCCGCTTTCTTCAGCAACCGGTGCCGGCCAATTCATATCGAAGACCTGGATCAGGATGATGAACACCTACCGTCCCGAACTGGCGCGCACACTTTCAAATGCGGATCTCCTTGCTCTGCGCTACGACTACACGATCTCGCGCGAGATGGTGCGCAATCTTGCGCGCGAGGGTGAAGCCTATCTTCGGGCGCGAGGCCACCAGATCACAGCCGGCCGGCTCTATCTCTGCCATTTCCTGGGCATGGAAGGCGCCCATCAGGTATTGTCGGCGTCGAGTTCGGCGCAATTGAGCGCCGTGCTCGGGTCGGCCGTCATTCAGGCCAACCCGTTCCTCACCGGCAAGACCGCCGGCTATGTCGTGGACTGGGCCGAAAGGAAAATGGGCCGAAAGCTCAGCCCCGCGGGGACCGGCGCAGGCCAACCGGTATCGACCACGACGGAAGTGCGCCAGACGTCGCCAGAGTTCGAAGAATACAAGCAAGCCATCACGGCCGTCATAAGCTCGCTTCAGAATACCCTTTGAACCTGCCCTCGCGGTTCATGAGTTCACCGTCAGACCATTGGTGTTCCGGCTGCAAAGTGTTACTATGGACAACTTTTTTCGGGTCCTTTGTGAACCAAGACCGTGGTCAGGATCACATACGCCCAAGAGCCATTTTGGCATAAGCGACATTGTCGCTGACGAAATTGAGCATGCGCAGACATCAACAGTGCGCCCTGCTGGGCGGAGGGCTGGTCCATGAAAGCGTTCATCGTATTTCTGAGCGGATTTCTCCTTTTTATCCTTGCCGCGTTCAGCGCTGAGGCAGCCGCGCCCGACGCCAAGCGCGTCGCACTGGTCATCGGCAACAGCAAGTATGTTCATGCTGTCGCTTTGCCCAACCCCGCCAACGACGCGCACCTCATCGCCTCCACGCTGCGCAATGCCGGCTTCGAGGTGATCGAGGGGATGGATCAGGACAATGCCGGCATGCACAGCCTCATCAGCCGGTTCACAGAGCAGTCTTACGATGCCGACCTCGCCGTCATCTTTTATGCCGGGCACGGCATGCAGGTCGACGGCAAGAATTTCCTGATACCGGTCGACGCCGAGTTGACGTCGCCGGCCTATCTCAAGACCCGCACCATTCAGGTCGAAGACTTCCTGGCGGCGCTGCCGCCTGATCCGGCGGTCGGCGTCATCATACTCGATGCCTGCCGCGACAATCCACTCGCCAGGACGTTGGCCGCCTCGCTGCCGAAGTCGCGTTCGTTGGGGTCCGGTCTGGCACCGATCGAAGCAAGATCGGACGGCGTAGGCACGGGCGGCATCCTGATCGCCTATGCAACGGATCCGGGCGCCATCGCTTTCGACGGCAACGGCGTCAACAGCCCTTACTCCACGGCGCTCGCCAGGCACCTGACCGAACCCGGCATTGAGATCCAGAGCGCGCTGACGCGCGTGCGCGGCGAAGTGACCGAGACGACGCAAGGTCGCCAGAGGCCTTGGCACAACGCGTCGCTGGGGCGCGAGGTCTTCATTGGAAAACCCGTTGTCGTGGCGGCGCCTGAAGCACAGCCTGCCAATGCCGGGGCGGCAACCGCCCCCACGCTGGTGGTTGGTGACCCGCCTTCCTGGGAAGTCGAGCAGCGGCTCTGGGATGAAGCCTCCAAGCGCAACTCGGTGCCGTTCTACGAGGCCTATCTCGAGCAGTTCCCAAACGGCCGCTTCGCCACGGTGGCGCGGCTGAACATCGACGAATTGAACGACCCGGAAGCCCAGAACCGGCAGGTCGCGGCACTCGATACGGACCAGGCGAACGCCAGTTCCGGCTCCGCAGTGCGCACCTCGGTCGGCGTCCCCGACGAGGTGAAGCAAACACCGGGCACCGAGTTGACGGAAAATGCCATTGGCCTCGACCGCCAGGGTCGCATCGACTTGCAATTGCGCATCGAAGCGTTGGGCAACGAGCTTGGCCGCGTCGACGGAAACATAGGCCCACAGACCCGCCAGGCGATCGGTATCTGGCAGGTGGAGAACGGCCTGCCGCAGACCAGCTATCTGACACGCGAGCAACTTGCATTCCTCGTGATCCAGACTGATCCGATGATGGAAACCGTGCGCGCCAGATATGCTGCCGATCAGGCCCGTGCGACGCAGCCGAAAAAACAGGTGGTAAAGAAGGTCCGCACGCAGAGACCGGTGGCACAGAAACCCCGCAAACAACAGCAGGTCGTTCAGAAGCGGCGCAACCGGGACACAGTGGTGCGGCAGGATGATGATCTTCCGCCGCCCCGGGATAACAACGACTTCCTCACCAAGGCGCTGATCTTCGGCACCGGTGTGGCTGTGGGCGGCGTGCTCAAGAACTGACCGCCGGCGTTCCTGGAACAGTGGCACGCGGTAGGTGCTATTGCGTCTTTATCCGCATTTCCACGCGGCGGTTAGCCGGATCGTACGGGTTGGGGCTGCGCGGATTCTTTTCGCCCATGCCGATCGGGTTGATGCGGGCGGCCTCGACACCATTGGCCGTCAGGAAGGCTGCCACCGATTGCGCTCGCCGTTGCGACAGGCCCTCGTTGTAGTGGACCGTGCCGGTGGCATCGGTGTAGCCTTCGACAACGAAGTTGAATGTGCTCAGCCGCCTGTCCTTCAGGGCCTTGGCGAACTCGTCGAGTTCACTGCGCGCTGTCGCGTCGAGTTCGGCCGAATCCAACCCGAAATTGATCAGCATATCGAGGCTGGATTTTTCGGCCGGCGCGTCTTTTGCCTTGGTCTTGCTCTTGCACTCTTCCTCGGTTCCTACACAAATTCCTCGCGACTTGCCGAGGTCGGCGGCGCCGGCAAAAAACTTCACGATGTCTTCTGATTTCTGAACAGGGTCGGCGGAAGCGTGAGTCGAGAAAAACACGACTGCCAACACCAAGGCTGAACTGCCCCACTGCATAGCGGTTACTCCTATTTGAGCATCCGATTTCGATGGTGGTGATCATACCAAATTCCGGGGCAATTGTCTGTCGATAAACGCCAGGGGATGCGGCGGTGCCGGCAGTTGTTGCAGCGTCACCGGTTGAGACTTGACCCGCGCCGCGCCTGGGGCTTGAGTGGTTGGAGCTTCTCGATGAAGGCGTGGCGGTCATGGCCAATGAGCTCCGATTCAAAACGGCACAGGATCTCTTCATGGCTTGTCCCGCTATTGCCCGGGACATGAGAGCCCTTCCAACCGAACAGCAATCGATCGAGTTTTGCCGCGACCTGCTCGCCGGGCGCGTTCCCGAAGAGGCGATCACGTTCTGTGCCTACCTGCTTCCCGACCGGGCTGCGGTCTGGTGGGCGCATGAATGCCTGAGCCATCTGAGCGAGTTGCTCGATGGAACTGATCACGAGTTGCTCGCCTATGTTCGCGACTGGGTCGGTGAACCGGACAGCCATCGCCCCGCGGTGAGCCAGGCAGAGGCAACGCCGCCAACAACGCCGGGAGCCTGGATTGCCCGGGCGGCGGGATGGCGTGACAATGGTTCCTTTATTGTCGGATCTGTTGTCGGCGCAGAAGCACCATCGGCCTTGCAGCCGTTTCCTGCCGCCCATGCAATCAATGCGGGTGTTCTGGCCGGGCTGGCGCGTGTCGCACTGGTGGACCGCTTTGCCGTTCTTTCCGCGTTTGTCGAAATGGGCATCCAGATGGCCGAGATCGAGGCCCTGCGCCAATCGGCGGATGCTTACTTGCAGCCACCTTGAGCCCATTTGGCAAGCGCCACCTTGAAGCGCGTTCCAAGTGGATGTTGCAGGCGCAAAACAGAAGCATCGTTGGTGGCGAAATTTTTCGCCTGTTCGCATAGCCGTGCCTCGTCCCATTCATGGCAGCCGTCGCAATGTTTGTCCTCCCATACCGACTTGTCCAATCCCTCCACCGGGCTGAACAGGGGTTTGCCCTTGATCAGCTGGGCGATGCTCTTGCCATCGATTGCCGGATCACCGAAATCGATCGGATGGTCGAAAAAGATCGGATCGTCCGAAGCCAGCCTGGGGATCTTCTGACGCAGCACATCGAGCGCAAGCTGGTCGTCACTTTGGCCTGATGCGCCTGCAGCGCCGGTGTTGCTTGCGTCGGAGCCGCCTTCGGTTGGAGGTGCGCTCGCCTCGCCCACGATCAACGGCGCATTGAGATCGACCTTGTGCAGAACGACATCCGTTTTCAGCGAAACGTTGATCCAGGGACGCTGCTTGCCGGAGGTTGCCTTGAAGACGTCGCTGGTGACCCTGTTCATGGCGTCGGTGATGGAGACGTTGGATTCGCCGATACGCTTGAGGAGCGCCGAGGTGAAAGGCGAATGTTCGCCCGACCCGTCATAGGCAAGTTGATTGGGACTGGCGGCGAAAGCGACGAGCGTGCCGGTGCCACCATTCTCTACCGGGATCTCGGCAAGGCCGCTGCTGGCGCCGTTGACGCCCGCGGTCTTGGCCAGCACCTCGGCGAGGGGATTGTCGCGGCAAGCGTCGAGAAACACCAGACTGATGCTGGTCTCTCGCGACATCTGGCGCAAAACGAAATCAACCGACACGGCTTCGAAGTCGACGGAGGTTTCATCTTCCAGCGCAGCGTCGACTGGAAGCAGATAGTTCTTGCCCGCAACCTGCAGGCCGTGGCCGGCATAGAAAAACAGCGCGATGTCGGCACCGCGCACCTGTTTCGCGAACTGCACGATCGTCGCCTGTGTCTGCAGCTTGGTCAGGTCGAAGCCGGAAACGACCTCAAAATCGAGTTTCTTCAAGCGTTCGGCCATGGCCTGGGCGTCGCGCACCGGATTGGCGAGCGGCGCCGCGTGCTGGTACTGGGAATTGCCCAGAACCAGCGCGATGCGGCGCTCGGCACTGGCGGCTGTTACAGTCAAAAGCAAGGCAAGCGCGGCAAGCCCGGCGGCACGAAAGAGGCCACCGCAACAGGCGATCAGATCGGACCTCACCGGAACCTCAGTTCACGGGCTTGGTGGCGGAAAACTCGATCCGCCGATTGAGCGCCTTGTTCTTCGGCGTATCGTTGGCGGCAACCGGCCGCTCCTCGCCATAGCCGGCGGCGCTGACCTGATTGCGCGGAATACCCTCGGCAATCAAGGCGTCGGCAACCGCGTGGGCGCGCCGCTCCGACAACTGCTTGTTTGCGTCCGGCGATCCATCGGAATCGGTATAGCCGGAGATCTCGACCTTCAGGCTTGGGCATTTGCCAACGACACCTTCGACCTCCGTCAGCAATGGGCGGCTTTTCGCATCGAGCCGCGCGCTGGCCGGCCGGAAGTAGATGGCGCCGGTGCGTGAGAGCACGGCAAACCTGTTCAAGCATTCCTCATCGCTGAAGTTCGCCTTGGCGGCGTCGGTGGCAACGGGACCTACATCGGTCGAACTCGCCGCGGCGGTCTGGGTTGCAGCGGGCTTGCTGCCGTCGGCGGTGAAGACGAAATCGAACGACACCGACGCGGTGGGCACGATGTTGGTGACGTTGGCCGCCTGCTGGAGTTTGTCCACGTTCGGCAGCAAGCCGAAATCCTCCACGTGAACCGCGACGGGAGCTTCCGAAGCAACGGAGACCATGTCGTCACTGATCATGGTGACGACGATGCTGGCCTCGAGGTCCTTGTCGACGCCGTGCAGATTGAGACGGAAAGGCAGCGTCGACTTCACCCTGCGTTTTGTCGCGAGATCGGCGAATGCGGCGGGATCCACATTGGCCGTCAGCTCGGCCGTCGGGTATTTGAATGTCTCGAAAAACAGGAAGCGCATGCGGACATTGCGCAGGTCGACGCCGGTATCGACCGAATTGAGGTCGAAGGTGACCTTGGCATCACCCGCCGAGCTGAGCGTGCCGGTGATGTTCCTGATCTTGTTTGTCTCGACGATCGTGTTTTTCTTCACCGACTGGTAGGTGATCACCGAAGCCGTGGGATCAAGCGTCCAGTTCGGCGCTGCGTTGGCGGCTTGCGATGCGAGTAGCAGCAAGCCGGAAAGCGCGACGATCAGGCCAAGACCTCGTGTGGCGGGGCCTTTCAGCCTCGTCTTCCACCAGAATGCGACGACTTCGAACATGGAACGCCCCCTGACCAGGACCACCGTATCGACACGACACCTGGCGAGAGCATAGAGCACTTGCGGCTGGTTGGCGAGCAGTTGCAGCCGGTCTTCCGGTCAAGGTCCGGGGGCAGAGTTGGCGTGTCAAATGGTGGCAGGCGGCCTCGGCGAGCGGTGCCGCGAAACCCTGACCTGCTGTTAGCATTATCCCCAGCCGCCGCCTCCGCCACCAGTGCCACCGGTGCCGCCATTGCCGCCGCCCAAAGGTGGAACGACGACAGGTGCGGTTTCCTCAGTCGGTTCGACGAGTTTCTTGGCGATAGCCTTCTTCTGCCTGGTGATCTTTGGCGTGGTCGTCGTGCGAATGAGCTTCGGCCTGTGCTTTGTCGTCGTCACCGTCGGTTCGGCCTTGGGCGCGGGCGCAACGGACATGCAGCCCGCTACTGCCACCAGAGCGCCGGATAGAACTGTGGCGATCAATGCCTGCTTCACTGCCCTGCCCACGATTGCCTCCTCACTGATCAAAACAAGTCCCGACGCGGATTGGCTTGCTCCCAGACCGCTCTGGCCGCATTGACCAGTTGGTCGTCAAGCGAGCCCTTCGCCGGGATCTTCGACTTGAGTTCGCCACGCAATTGCTTGAGCGCGGCCGTTTTCGTCTTCACTTCGAATTTCGTCAGCGTCGTCTGGGCACCCGGCAATTCCTTGCGAAGATCAAGCGCGACCGCAAAGGCCAGATAGCGCACCGCTATCGTCTGGTCGGCATTGGCGCCCTTCTGCATTTCGAGCGCTGCGCGATCATATGCGCCGGACTGATCGCCGCGTGCCGTGGCCAACTCGAACAGTCTTTGCGCTTCGTCGAGGTTTTGCTCGACACCAACGCCATCCCGGTACATGCGCGCAAGGCTGGCCGGAGCGTAGGGCTGGCCTAGATCCATAGCCTTCTGGAATAGCCCCTGCGCCTGCTTGGGGTCCTTTTCGACACCCACGCCGGCCAGGTAGTTACGGCCGAGAAGGTTCATAGAATACATGTCCTGTCGCTGGACGCCGGCCTCCAGGAAGGCAACTGCACGGGCCGGGTCGGCGGTCACGCCGTTGCGGCCTTCCGTGAAGATCGCGGCGAGATCGTTCATGGCATAGGTGTGCCCCATCGCGGCCGCCTTGAGCAGCAGGTCCAGACCTTTGGCGGTATCAGGCTTGACGCCATAGCCATTGAACAAGGCGCGGCCCCACGACGTCATGCCGTAGGGATCGCCCTTGTCGGATGCCGCGGCGTAAAGCGCGTTGGCCTGCGTGCGGTCGATGACCAGACCGGTTCCCGTCGCATACATGTAGCCGAGTTCGAACACAGCACGCACATGTCCCTTCTTGGCGGCCTCCTCGATGGCTGTCTTCGCTTCCTCGACCTTGCCAGTTGCGAGCAGCGCGCGCCCCAGTTCGTAGCGGAAGCGTGGGACATCGGGATAAGCCTTCACAGCGGCTTCGCAAACCTCCACGGCGCCGGCGCCGATTTCGTTCGGCAGCAGGCCGGGAACGACGCCTTGCAGGTCCAGAGGCTCGCCGGCGGCGGAGTCGCACGGATCGACGGTTGGCGACAGTTTCATCGTGGCGGGCTTGGACGAACTGCTGTCCGCACGGATTTCGAAGCCGACCTCGACCGGCGCGGCTACGCCGATCTGAGGTTCGTAGCGCAGGCGGTCGACTTCAGCGGCCATCAGGCTGGACTGAGGTGACAGGGTTCTGTCGGGGAGCGAAAGGGTTCCTGTCGCGGGATATGCCGAAACTTTGAGACTGACCGCGGGATCGTCGGTCGGGAAATCCAGGTTAAGCGCAACCGGGCCCACGCCAACGGGAACATCAATGTCACGGTTTTCGATCGCCTCGGCGGCACCTGTGATATGAATGCCGCGCTCCACCACCTGTTGCTTTTGCTCGGCCGCGAGCGAGGCCATGACCTGTTCGCCATGGGCGCCTTCGCCGCTTTTGACCCGGAACACCAGGATGCCCTGGCTTTGACCGCCCCAATTGTCATGCGTGGCGTAGGCCAGCATATCCACCTCGTCCTGCGCGTCGACCCCCTTGGGCACATCCATCTGCAAACGCGGCAGGTCCTTGCCCTGGATCGGTTCGCCAACCTCGACAGGTTCGCCGTCCAGCATGAGGCGGCCGAGAGCAGGTGGTCTCTCGATGCTCACGGTGATCGTTCCGCCGTCGACATCGACCGGTTCCGGCAGGCCGAGATCGACTGGGCCCACTCCCGACAACACGATTTTCTCCAGCACCGGCGGCAGCGAGGGGCGGTTGCTGCGGCGCATCAGCACCACTTCGTCGATCAGCGACGAGTTCTCCCAGGGAACCTGCAGGCCTTTTGTTGCCTCCACCACATCCCGGCGCACCGCCGCCATGACCGTGCGGATCTCCTGGTTCGGGGCCAGCGCGCGACGGGAAAACGCCGCCGAAAACGGACTGAGGTCGCCGCTGCCGTCATAGGCCGCCGCCCCAGGCTCGGTGGCAAAGGCAATGAGCGTGTTCAGCGAGCTTCTGACCTGCGCGAGCCCGGCGTTGCCGGAGGTGATAAGCTGGTCTCTCAGCCAGTAATTCTTGCGCGGGAACGGATTGTTGCGGCAGGCATCGAGGACGATCACCTGGATCTTCGATTTCGAACGCATCTGTTCCAGGACATCGTTGAGCTTGATGGCCTGGACCTCGATGTCCGCCGCCTGCTTCAACGAGGCATCGACGGGAATCAGGAAGTTTTCGCCGCCGATCTGGAAACCGTGACCGGAATAGTAGACGACGGCGAGGTCGGCGCCATCGATCGCGGCAAGATAATTGCGGAACTGCTCTTCGAACTGCAGCTTGGTGAGATTGCTTGCAACGAAAACTTCGAACCCTGCCAGTCGAAACGTCTTGGAGACGTCCTCGGCATCCTTGACCGGGTTCTTCAGCGCCGGGAATTGCCGGTAGTCGGAATTGCCGATCACCAGGGCGACCCGTCGATCGGCCGACGCATCGAAGGTCGTAAGGGCCGCTACGAAGAAGACCGCGATGAATCCGCAAAGTCGGAGCATGGCCTGTTTCCACCGTCGCTACCTGATGACCACAAGCCCCCAAGGTTGCGGTATCAAGGCTGTTAAAGAGCTCACAATCAGCCGAGACAGGAACAGAAAACAAAAAACCGTCGCGACAGCAGGCACTTTCCCATCCGATCAGGATCTAAATTACCTCAGAGCCGAGCCATCCGCAATGAGTGTCAAACGGCGCCGGCATGGCTGTCTGGATCCGACGCACCCGCCAAGTCCCAATCCAACGACGGGTGCGCCTGATGCCATCCATCGGCTCCCACGGTGGACGGGAAGCGGTCCACCGAAGCCTTTCCGGTTCGATTTTCTTCGCCAAGAATCCTGCGGTTTCCGACAATGATCATCGCGTGTCGCAAAAAAGCTTTTTGGTATCAATCACTTCGCGTCGCTTCCGAGCGCACCCAGTTCCTATTTGTGATACACATTGTGAGACCTACTGTGATACAAATTATGTCCCAAAGGTAAACTTTTACAATAAATTCAATTACTTACTGGAAAACCGATGGTACCGTTGGCTGGGATCGAACCAGCGACCTCCGGATCCACAATCCGGCGCTCTAACCATCTGAGCTACAACGGCACGTTGCCCGAGCGGATCGAAACAGAAACTCATCCGCCCGCTCTGTCGTTCGGCGATGCGTCCTTACGGGCTTATGGATTCTAATTCAAGGCTTTTGGAAAGCAAAGGTCACTTCCCCACATCGACGCGGCATTTGCCTGGCAAGAAGACCAGGCGCCGGACAAAGAAAAAGGCCGGCGGGAGGAGGTGCCGGCCTTTTCCTGTTACGAGCCAGCGGGAGGAGGTGCTGGCTGGTCACCCCGGGGAGCAGAGGGAGGAGGTTCCACTCACCGGGTATTCCTTGATGGCTGCCATCATACACCCGATCGTTTTTAAGAAAATGCGACCTTTTGTTGCATCTTCCGATCATGCGCAAATGTTAGGCAACCTTGATTTCCTTCATCGCCTTCTCGAAGGCGGTCTTGATCGGCTTGGAGACGTCCTCGGCCGCCTTGGAGGCAACGGCCTGGAAGTCCTTGGCCTGCTCGACGGTCGATTCGACGCGCTTGCGCAGGAAGGCGGTCTGCAGCTCGACGACTTCCGACAGCGACTTGGCGCCGATCAGGGCCTCGAGGTGGGAAAAACCGGCCTCGGCATTGGCACGCAAAGCGGAGATGGTCTTGAGCGACAGGTCGTTGGAAACGGTCTTGGCGGTCTCGTAGGTCGACTCCAGAGCCTTCTGGGTCTCCTCGGCGCCGGTCTTCAGCTTGGCGTAGGCCTCTTTCGACTGCTCAACGCCCTTTTCGGCGAAAGCGCGGATCTGGTCGGTGGCCTTGGAAGCGTCGAAGCTCGGGAATTCAACGTTTTCGATCGTCTCGGCGGTCTTGGTCCTGGACATTTTCCATCCTTTTCAGCGGCAGCGGCTTTGACAGAAAGCCGTCTCGTTCATGTATGATGGCAATATAAAGGCAAATTTTGTGCATTGCAATATCTTTGTTGCAGTGCACCATAAATTTCTTTGGGCCGTTAACCAAGAGCCCAGATTCCGGCCTTTGCACGTTCTGGCTTGTGGACCTTCGCGCCTCCGGCTTTTATTAACAAAGCGTTAACTGCAAAATCGCCGCTCCGTGAGGTCCGCCAAGCGCATGCCGTCCGAATACTCCTTCCTCGATGTCGCCGTGCTCGACGCGGTCCGCCAGCGCTTTGCGGCAGGCGACGCGATCGCGATCCTGTCGGCGGATCTGGAGCAGGTGATCTGGGCCAACGGGCCAGGAGCCGCGATGTTCGGGTATCCCGACATCGAGGCGATCATCGGCGCCTCGGCGCAGTTGCCCGTGATCGCCAGGCGCCAGATCATGGCGACCAGCGGATTTCCCGAGATTGGCAGTGACCGCGCCATCATGGTGCGGCTGGCGACCGGAATGACCAGCCGCGCCGTCGGCTTCCTGGCCAGTGCGGTGACCATGCCGGACGCCGAAAAGGCGATCATGCTGGCAGTCCCGGCGGCTCAGACCGGGTCACGCAATGCCAGCGAAATCGCCGCGCGCGCCATTAGCGGCTTCACCGAGGATGGTCATTTCATCGCCTTTGTCGATGCCAGGGGCAGCGTCGAGGCGGCCTCGGAAGGATTTTCGGCACTGGGCATCCTGCCGGAGACGCTGGCGGCACTGGTTGCCGACGTCGCAGCCGAGAGCGACCGCATCGTCAAGCGCCTTGTCCCCGGCGGCACGGCCTCCTATCCAGCGGGGCTGGCAAGATTGACCGAGGAGCGGCATCTGCTGGTGGTGATTGACGAGGACCAGCTCGACGACACCGCCCCTGCGGGCGAACATCCTACGCAAACCATTGCCGAGACGGCACCTGCTGGCGACGCGGCCTCCCAGCCGGAACAGGGTCGCGAGGCACCGACCGACGAACCGAGCGCCTCGCAGCCGGCCGGCGACATCGCCGCATCGCAGCAGCATGGGATCGCCGATGCGATCGGACAGGCGCCGACGGCGGCCAACGGCGATCAGCCGGCAGCAGAGCGTATGCCCGCGCAGCACGACCATTGGTACTTCAACGCCGGCGAAGACGGAGGGCAACAGGCGCCGCGACCTGCCGCGTCCGGACCTGAAGCGCCTCAAGAGCCGGCCGCCCTGGAAGTCCAGTCCACGGCCACGCCGACGACCGTCTCGGCGATAGACAGCGCAGCGGCGCCGGTGCGCTTCGTCTGGCGCACCGATGCCGAAGGCAAGTTCAGCGCGCTGTCGCCGGAATTCGCCGACATCGTTGGCAAGCCGGCGGCCGACGTGATAGGCCGCCGCTTCAGGGATGTCGCCGCTACATTCGGCCTCGACCCCTCCGGCGAGATATCGGGGCTCCTCGAACGGCGCGATACCTGGTCCGGGCGCTCCGTGCTGTGGCCGGTCGTCGGCACCGATCTGAAGATACCGGTCGACCTGGCGGCGCTGCCTGTCTATGGCCGCAGCCGCGCCTTCGAGGGTTTCCGCGGCTTCGGCGTCGCCCGCGCCAGCGACGCGGTCGTCGATCCGGAGGCCATCGGCATGGCGCTGGTGCCCAATAGCCAGGCGCCGGCAACGCCGGAACCACAAGCCATCCAACCCGCACCCGAACAGCCGAACGCTGAGGAGCCCAAGGCCGAGGACACGCAGGCATCGGATCCGTTCAAGGGCGAGGTGCCGGCGTTGACTATCGTGCCGAAACAGGAGCGGCGCTTTGCCGACAAGGTGATCCGGCTCGCCGAACACCGCCAGCCAGCCAATGACAAGGGTCTGTCGACCCTGGAACGCAGCGCGTTCCGCGAAATCGGCGAGCGGCTGAAGAAGGATAGTGCTCCGGTCGAGCCGCCTGAGGCTGAGACTGCGGAGGCGTCGACAGCGGAGGCCGAGGCTCCGGTCAAGCCGTCCGACGACCCGATGCACAGCGGCGTCATCCCTGCGTCAGGGCCAGAGAACGAACCGGTCGAGCCACCCGATGTCGATGCCGAAGACGAGCGGGATCTGGTACGGCTTGACGGTCACGCGGACGAAGCGGCTCGTGAAGCCCCCCCTGGGATGAATGTGACGGGCTCGTTGCTCGACTATGCCGGCCAAGATGACGAACGTGGCCCCGTGGCGGCGGAACCAGAGAACACCGCTGCCGTTTCGCCCGGCGAAAAGCCTGAAGCCACTGACGCGACACATGATGGCCTCGATGACGACAGCATGACGTCAGCAGATTTTCGCGATGCCGAAGACAGTGAGGATTGGGCGCAGCCCGACGAGGAAGCCGCGCCGCCCGACGAGCAGGCGGTTGCCGAGGAAACCGTCAATGCAGGCGGCGACGCGGCGGAAATACGCGTCGAGCGCCCTCGCCTGCAGGTGCCGCCGCTCAAGGCCGAAGGGTTCGTACCGTCGGCGTTTTCCGCCGGAGATGAACACAAGGCTCCGGACACGTCGCTGCTCGGCAAGCTGCCCGTGCCGCTGCTCATCCATTCCGGAGACCAGTTGCACTATGCGAACGAGGAATTCCTCAGCCTGACCGGCTACGAGGCGCTTGACGATCTGGCGGATGCCGGCGGCCTCGGCGCGTTGTTTGCCGACCCCTACGCCGATGACGGCGTTTCCGACGGCACCGATCGCGCGCTGCGGTTGAAAACACGTGACGGACAGGAATTCCCGATCGAGGCCATTTTGCGCTCTGTCCCCTGGCGCGACGGCAAGGCGCTGATGCTGGTCGTGCGACGCTCCGGCGAGGATGATGCGCCGGCGAGCCTGCATGTGGTTGGCGACGAGCAGACGCAGCCGGACATTTCCGAGCTCAAGGTGCGCATCGCCGAGATGCGCACCATTATCGACACCGCCACCGACGGCGTCGTGCTGATCGGCCGTGACGGCACCATCCGATCGATCAGCCGGCCGGCTGAAGCGCTGTTCGGCTTCGACAGCGACGATGTGACCGGCAAGCCGTTCGCCTCGCTGTTTGCGATTGAAAGCCAGCGCGCGGCACGCGACTATCTCAATGGGCTGTCCGAGCCCGGCGTGGCGAGTGTCATGAACGACGGCCGCGAGGTGATCGGGCGCGAATCGCAAGGACGCTTCATTCCGCTGTTCATGACCATCGGCCGGCTGCCCAACGACAGCGGCTTCTGCGCCGTCGTTCGCGACATCACGCAGTGGAAGCGGGCCGAAGAGGACTTGACGCAGGCACGTGCGGTGGCCGAGCGCGCGTCCTCGCAGAAGACCGATTTTCTGGCCCGCATCAGCCACGAGATCCGCACCCCGCTCAATGCCATCATCGGTTTTTCGGAATTGATGGTCGACGAGAAATTCGGACCTGTCGCCAACGACCGCTACCGCGACTATCTGCGCGACATCAACCGCTCGGGCAATCATGTGCTCGACCTGGTCAACGACCTGCTCGACATCTCCAAGATCGAGGCTGGCCAGCAGGAGATGGCCTATGAGGCGGTGTCGCTCAACGACACGCTGGCCGAAACGGTGGCGATGATGCAGCCGCAGGCCAACCGCGAACGGGTCATCATCCGCTCCAGCTTCGCTTCGCGGCTGCCGGAAGTGGTGGCGGACCTGCGCAGCGTGCGCCAGATCGCGCTCAACATCCTGTCGAATGCCATCCGCTACACCCAGGCCGGCGGCCAGGTGATCGTCTCGACCGCCTATGAGACGTCGGGCGACGTCGTCATGCGGGTGCGCGACACCGGCATCGGCATGAGCCATGCCGAGATCGAGCAGGCGCTGAAGCCGTTCAAGCAGATCAACGCCCTGAAGCGCGGACGCGGCGACGGGACCGGGCTTGGACTGCCGTTGACCAAAGCGATGGTGGAAGCCAACCGTGCCCGGTTCACCATCAATTCGACACCGGGCGAAGGCACCCTGGTCGAGGTGGCTTTTCCGTCGACCCGTGTGCTCGCGGAATAGGTCAGCCCTCTACGGTCCCGATAAAAAGAAAAGGCGCCCAAAGGACGCCTTAAGAGATGGGATTGCTGTCACAACGGGGGCTTGAGCGAATTCGGATCCTCGGGGCTGAGGAACGGGATTTCTCCCTCAAGTTACGTGCGACTATCGACGCCGGACCTTAACAACTCCTTACCGGGGCGCCGGAAAATTTACGAATGTGTACCACTCATGAAATCTAGGTAAATTCTAGCGAGATATTTCGTTAACCATGCCGGCTGCCAATTACTCGGCCAGCTGAGGCAGGTTCTTGAACAGCTCGAGCGCCTCTGGATTGGCGAGCGCCTCCTTGTTCTTGATGGCGCGGCCATGCACGACATCGCGCACCGCGAGTTCGGTGATCTTACCCGACTTGGTGCGGGGAATATCCGACACGGCAACGATCCTGGCCGGGACATGGCGGGGACTGGCGCCACTGCGGATCTTAGCGCGGATGCGTTTTTCCAGATCGTCGTCGAGCTGCACGCCGGCGGCTAGCCGCACGAACAGGATGACGCGCACGTCGTTGTCGAAGTCCTGTCCGATGCACAATGCTTCCAGGATCTCAGGCATCTGCTCGACCTGATTGTAGATCTCCGCCGTGCCGATCCTCACCCCGCCCGGGTTGAGCGTGGCGTCGGAGCGGCCATGGATGATGAGGCCGCCATGCTCGGTCCATTCGGCGAAATCGCCATGACACCAGACATTGTCGAAGCGCTCAAAATAGGCCGCCCGGTACCTCTTGCCATCGGGGTCGTTCCAGAAGCCGATCGGCATAGCCGGAAAGGCTTTTGCGCAGACCAGCTCACCCTTTTCCTGCCGGACCGGCCTGCCGTCGTCGTCCCAGACATCGACTGCCAGGCCGAGGCCGGGTCCCTGGATCTCGCCGGTCCAGACCGGCTGCGTCGGCACGCCGAGCACGAAGCAGGAGACGATGTCGGTGCCGCCGGAGACCGAGGCCAGGTGCACGTCCTTCTTGATGCCGTCATAGACGAAGCGAAAATCTTCCGGCGACAGCGGCGAGCCGGTGGAGGAGATTGCCCGCACAGTGGCCAGATCATGCGTGCGGATCGGCTTGAGACCAGCCTTGCGCACAGAATCGATGAATTTGGCCGAGGTGCCGAAAAAGGTCATCTTCTCGGCATCGGCGAAATCGAACAGCACATTGCCGTCGGGATAGAAGGGCGAACCGTCATAGAGCAGCAGCGTGGCACCCGAAGCGAGCCCCGACACCAGCCAGTTCCACATCATCCAGCCGCAGGTGGTGAAGTAGAAGAAGCGGTCGCCATCGGTGAGACCGGCATGCAGCCGGTGTTCCTTGACATGCTGGATCAGCGTGCCGCCGGCCGAATGGACGATGCATTTGGGAATGCCGGTCGTTCCCGACGAAAACAGGATGTAGAGCGGATGCGAAAACGGCAGCGGCTCGAAAGTGACAGGCTTGCCGGCGAAGGGCGACAGCGCCTCTTCCAGCGCTACCGCCTTGTCGATGGTCCCGGCGACATCGCTCGATGTGCCGAGATAGTCGACGACCAGGATCTTGCGGACAGTGCCGAGCTTGGCCGCGACCGCGGCGATCTTGTCGGCGACTTCGATCGCCTTGCCATTGTACCAATAACCATCCGGCGCGATGAAGACGACGGGCTCGATCTGGCCGAACCTGTCGAGTACGCCCTGCTCGCCGAAATCGGGAGAGCAGGACGACCAGACGGCACCGATCGAGGCGGCGGCCAGCATGGCGGCGACGGTCTCCGGCATGTTGGGCATCATGGCGGCAATGCGGTCGCCCTTCTTCACCTTGAGCGACAGGAAAAGCTGCTGCAGCCGCGAGGTCAGCGCGTGCAACTCGTTCCAGGACAGCCGGCGCTCGACCTTGTCTTCGCCGCGAAACACGATTGCGTCGCCTGAGCCGGTCTTCTTCAGCAGATTCTCGGCGAAATTCAGTGTCGCATCGGGAAAGAAAGAAGCGCCGGGCATCTTGTCGCCGTCGACGAGCAGGTTATCGCCCTTGTCGCCGACGATGCCGCAGAAATCCCAGATCAGGCTCCAGAACCCTTCACGGTCCTCGACCGACCAGGCGTGAAGCTGCGAATACGAGGAAAACGCTACGCCGGCTTTCACTCCGGCGGCCTTGGTGAGGGCGGTCAAGGGTGCTGCGTCAATCTGGTCTTGCGTCGGGGTCCAGAGCGGTTGTCCGGCAGCCATGATCGTTCCTCCACGGTCGCCATCGCTTATGCATATCGCAGCGCAGCAGAGCAAGATTTTGTTCGGCTGATGCGACCAGATGTGCGCAAATGCCATCGCCGGGCCATAAAGACTTGAAATGCCTCAGCCCTAAGTCGTAGTGACAACTTGAAGTCGTGGTGGCGGCCGGAAGTGTGGTCACGACTGCAGTCGTAGTGACGACTGGGGGTCGTGGTGACGACTGGGGTTACACCCGTCGGGCGATTTGTCGGAATGGAAGCATACGGGGCCATATGCCATCATCTATGATCCGGCGCGGAATATGGGCGATCGGCGCTGCCGTGATCGTCGTCGCGCTGGTCGTTGCCGCCCTGCCGCTGATCGCCTCCACCCGTATCGTGCGCGACCGCATCGCCTGGGAAATGAGCGCGTGGAGCGGCTTCCGTGTCGCCATCGACGGTTCGCCGCGCATCGAGGTCTGGCCGACATTCCGCGCAATCCTGACCGATGTGACGCTTTCACAATGGACCGACACCGAGGCGCCGCCTGTGGTCGAGGCAGAACGGGTCGAGGTCGATCTTTCCGCCATGGCGGCGCTACGCGGCGACGTGGTGTTTTCGACGGCGCGGCTGGTGCGGCCGACGATCCGGGTCCAGCGCACACCTGCCGGCCTTTTCCTGCCCGCTGTCCCCACCGGCGGGCGCATCACGCGTTCCATCGACACGGCGCGCGGCGTGGTCAATGCCGACCCCGCCAAGCCGGACCTCGACAAGCTGCCTACCGACACCTTCGGCACGGTCGAGTTTCGCGACGGCCGTATGGTCGCCTCCATCGGCGGCAAGGACGTCGAGATCCTGAGCAGTTTGAACGGTCAGGCGAATTGGGCGGCGATGAACAGCAATGCGACGCTGTCGGCAACAGGGATCTGGCGGGGCGAAAGCGTCGCGCTGGACGTCGCCTCGGCCAGACCGCTTGTGCTGTTTGCCGGCGGCACGGCGCCGCTGACGCTGTCCTTCAAGGCGGCACCCGCCACCTTCTCGTTCGACGGCACGGCCAGCATGTCTGAAAATACCTATTTCGACGGTCAGGCGAAGTTCTCGGCACCCTCGCTGCGGCGTGTCCTGGAATGGTCGCAGGCCGGCATCGCTCCGGGTGCGGCGATCGGCTCGGTCAGCATTTCGAGCAAGATCACCGCGACCGGCGGGCGCGTCAAGTTCGACAACACGGCGATTGCGCTCGACAACAATCCGGGGATGGGTGCACTGGACCTCTCGCTTGGTGAAGCACAACCGGTAATCTCCGGCACGCTCGCCTTCGACACGCTCGACCTCAGATCGTTTCTGTCAGCCTTCACCCCGCTGGTGCCGACCGGAGGGGCGGGGCCCGGCGAAATCGACACAAGTTTCGCCGACAAGATCAATCTCGATCTCAGGCTGTCGGCAGCGCACGCCACGGCGGGGCCGATCCAGCTCGCCGACGTCGCCGCCACCGCCCAGGTCAAGGATGGTCTGTCCGTCTTCGACATCTCCGATGCCTCGGCCTTCGGCGGCAACATCCAGACCAGCCTTCGCTTCGATCGCAAGCCGGAAGGCTCGCAGGTCGAAATCCGCCTTCTGGCGTCCGACATCGACGGCGGTGCTTTCGGTACGGCGGCAGGGATGACGCGGCTGGTGCCAGTCGGCACGGGCACCGTCTCGGTGATCCTCAAGGGGCCGGGCAGAACCTGGGATTCCATCTTCGACAATGCCGACGGCTCGGTCTCGGCGACCTTCGGGCCGGGTGCGTTGAGCAAGCTCAACCTGCCGGCCTTCCTCAAACATACCGAACAGGGCGGCTTCTTCGCGCTCGACGATGTCTCTGACGGAACATTGCCGATCGACGGCGCCGAGATCAAGGCCACCATTTCGAAGGGCGTGGCGCGGATCGACAAGGCCGAGGCCAATTCAGCGAAGTACAAGATCTGGCTGTCCGGCATCGCGTCCTACGCCGGGCGCGGACTGGCCTTGTCCGGCGGCGTCATTCAGCCTGAGCAGGCGGCAACGCAGGCCAACGGCCAGCAAGGTCCCAACCAGTCGTCGTTCTTCGTCGGCGGGACATGGAGCACGCCGTTCATTTCCCCGATCAGCCGCGGCGTTTCGGGGGAATAGGCCGCCACCGCGCCTCCTATCTTTCACCCGCGCTGCGCGGCCTGCTCGTCGAGCTGGCGCTGCACCTCACGCCGTTTGTTGGCAAGCGAGGCGATGATGACGCCAATCGCCACGACGGCGATCAGAATGGTACAGGCGGCGTTGATTTCCGGCGTCACGCCGAGGCGAACCTGGCTGTAAATCTTCATCGGCAGCGTCGTCGCGCCCGGCCCGGAGGTGAAGCTGGCGATGACCAGATCGTCGAGCGAAAGGGTGAAAGCCAGCATCCAGCCGGAGACGATCGCCGGCATGATAACCGGCAATGTGATCTGGAAGAAGGTCTTCACCGGCGTTGCGCCAAGATCCATCGCGGCTTCTTCCAGCGAGCGGTCGAAGGTCATGAGGCGCGACTGCACGACCACGGCGACGAAGCACATGGTCAGCGTGATGTGGGCGAGCGTCACGGTGAGGAAGCCGCGGTCGAGCCCGACGGCGACAAAGAGCAGCAGCAGCGACAGGCCGGTGATGACTTCCGGCATGACCAGCGGCGCAAAGACCATGCCGGAGAATAGCACCCTGCCCTTGAAGCGCGTGTAGCGGGTCAAGGTGAGTGCCGCCAGGGTGCCCAGCACCGTCGCAACCGTGGCCGAGATCAGGCCAACACGCGCCGTCACCCAGGTCGCGTCCATGAGGCCTTGGTTGTGGAACAGCGAGACGTACCATTTGGTCGAGAAACCGCCCCAGACCGTGACCAGTTTCGATTCGTTGAACGAGAAGACGATGAGCAGCACGATCGGCAGATAGAGAAAGGCAAATCCAAGCACGATCGAGGTGATGTTGAAGCGGCTCCAGGTGGCGTTCATGAGGTCACCTGTCCATTTCCTGAGCGCGCGCCTGGGCCCGCTGGAAGAGCATGATCGGCACGATCAGCAGCAACAGCAGGATGACGGCGACGGCCGACGATACCGGCCAGTCGCGATTGGCGAAGAACTCGTTCCACAACGTCTTGCCGATCATCAGCGTCTGCGATCCGCCGAGCAGATCGGGAATGACGAACTCGCCGACGGCCGGAATGAACACCAGCAGACAGCCCGCGATGACGCCGGGCAGCGATAGCGGGAAGGTGATCTTCCAGAACGCGCTGGTCGGCGGACAGCCGAGATCCTTGGCTGCCTCGATCAGCGAATAGTCCATCTTCTCAAGCGCGGAATAGAGCGGCAGCACCATGAACGGCAGGTAGGAATAGACGATGCCGATGAAGATCGCCGTATAGGTGTTGAGGATGATCAGCGGCTGGTGGATGACGCCGGTGGCGAGCAGCAGCTGATTGAGCAGCCCTTCGGGCTTGAGAATGCCGATCCAGGCGTAGACGCGGATCAGGAACGAGGTCCAGAACGGCAGGATCACCAGCATCAGCAAGGTTGGGCGGATCGTCGCCGGCGCGCGCGCCATGCCGTAGGCGATGGGATAGCCGACGAGCAGTGTCAGGACCGTCGAGACCGCGGCGATGATGACGCTGGTCACATAGGCGTTGAAGTAGAGCGCGTCCTGCGTCAGCCAGGCGTAGTTGTCGAGGCTGAGTTGTTTCAGCTGGGCGAGGAACCCGGAAACGCCGCCGCTGAAATCGAGCGCCGGCGTATAGGGCGGAATGGCGATCGCCGTCTGCGACAGCGAGATCTTGAAGACGATGACGAACGGAATGAGGAAGAAGAACAGCAGCCAGACATAAGGGATGATGATGACCAGTCGGCCAACGAAGGCAGCACCCAGCCTGGCGAGGATGGATTTGCCGGCATTGGTCGTCGGAGAGGCTGATGCGGTGGTGACGGCGGCGCTCGACATGGTCGCCCCTACCGCGTCAGCACGACGCCGGCGTCGGGCCGGAAGGAAACCCAGGCGCGGTCGTTCCAGCTCAACGGATCCTCGGTGATGCGGGCCGCGTTCATGGTGCTGGCGCGCACCACCTGGCCGTCGTCCAGCCTGACATGATAGACGGTCATGTCGCCGAGATAGGCGATGTCGTAGACCTCGCCCTCGATGGCGTTGACCGCCTCGGCCGGCTTTTTCGACGACACCTTGATCTTTTCGGGCCTGATGGCGAAGGTGACGGCCGTCCCGGCGCCGGCCGTCCCGGCATTGTCGGTGCGGATGGTGATGCCGTTGCCGGCGTCGATACTGGCGCTGCCGGCCTCGCCACGCGCGATCTTGCCCTCGAACATGTTCACATTGCCGACGAAGCCGGCGACGAAGCGCGACCCCGGCGCCTCGTAGACTTCGGCCGGCGTTGCCACCTGCATCACCTCGCCCTTGTCGATGATGGCGATGCGATCGGCCATGGTCATCGCCTCTTCCTGGTCGTGGGTGACGACGACGAAGGTCAGGCCGAGGTTCTGCTGGAGGTCCATCAGTTCGAACTGCGTCTCTTCGCGCAGCTTCTTGTCGAGAGCGCCAAGCGGCTCGTCGAGCAGCAGCACTTTCGGCCGTTTGGCGACCGAGCGGGCGAGCGCGACGCGCTGGCGCTGGCCGCCGGATAGTTGGTGCGGCTTGCGCTTGGCGAACTGCTCGAGTTTGACCAGCTTCAGCATCTCGGCAACGCGCGATGCGATTTCGGGCTTCGGCATGCCGTCCTGCTTGAGGCCGAAGGCGATGTTGTTCTCGACCGTCATGTGCGGGAACAGCGCATAGGACTGGAACATCATGTTGACCGGCCGCCGATAGGGCGGGATGCCGCGCAGGTCCTGGCCGTCAAGCAGGATGCGGCCGGCTGTCGGCTCCTCGAAGCCGGCGAGCATCCTGAGCAGCGTCGACTTTCCGCAACCGGAGGCGCCGAGCAGCGCGAAGAACTCGCGCTCGAAGATGGTCAGAGACAGATTGTTGACGGCGGTGAAGTCACCGAACTTCTTGGTGACGTTGTCGAACTGGATGTACGGCTTGGCATTCGGGTCGTTCCACGGTGCAAAATCCCTGCGGATGCTGCCAAGCGATTTCATGTCCCACTCCGTCCTGATTTTCTTGCTTCTTGCCCCAGGTAGAAACGGTCCCGGCAGGTGGCTGCCGGGACCGTGTCGGATTGCTTACTGGCCAGTGACGATCTTGGTCCAGGTGCGCGTGATGACGCGCTGGGTCTTGGGATCGTACGGCGAGACGGTGTAGAGCTTCTTTATGGTCTCGGCATCGGGATAAACCGAAGGATCCTCCAACAATGCCTTGTCGACGAATTGCTGCGAGGCCTTGTTGCCGTTTGCGTAGAGCACGTAGTTCGACGACTTGGCGATAACTTCCGGCTTCATCATGTAGTTGATGAACTCGAGCGCCTCCGCGACATGCGGCGCATCGGCAGGGATCGCCATCTGGTCGAACCACATCTGAGCGCCCTCCTTCGGCACGGAATAGCCGATCTCGACGCCCTGCTTGGCCTCGACCGCGCGGTTGCGGGCCTGGAACACGTCACCCGACCAGCCGACCGCAAGGCAGATATCACCGTTGGCGAGCGCGTTGATGTATTCGGAGGAATGGAACTTCCTGATGTAAGGCCGGACCTTGAGCAAGGTCTCCTCGGCCTTGGCGATATCATCGGGTGACGTGCTGTTCGGGTCGAGGTCAAGATATTTCAGAGCCGCCGGGATGATATCTGCCGGCGAGTCCAGCACGTAGACACCGCAGTCCTTCAATTTGGCCAGGCTATCGGGATTGAAGAAGACATCCCAGCTGTCGATCTTGTCGGTGCCGAGTGCCGCCTGCACCTTCTTGATGTTGTAGCCGATGCCAACCGTGCCCCACATGTAGTTGACGGAGTATTCGTTGCCGGGGTCGTACTTGGCGGTGCGCTCGGTAACCGTATCCCACATGTTGGAAATGTTGGGCAGTTTCGACTTGTCGAGCTTCTGGAACACACCGGCCTGGATCTGGCGCGCGAGGAAGTTGCCGCTGGGCACGACGACGTCGTAGCCGCTGCCGCCGGCAAGCAGCTTGGTTTCCAGGATTTCGTTGGAATCGAAGGTGTCATAGACGACCTTGATGCCGGTTTCCTTGGTGAAATCGTCGATGATCGAACTGTCGATGTAGTCCGACCAGTTGAAGACGTTGACGACACGATCCGCGGCGTGACCGCCGACGGTGAAAAGTGTCAGGAATGCCGAGGTAGCCGAAAGCCAGAGCGCTTTGCGGATCATGCTATTCTCCTTTGATGAGTGTTCCTTCACCGGCTCGTCGCGATATCAGCGCGACCGGCATTTTCTTCAGACTATTGAGCTTTCCAAGGGGCGACAAGCGCGAACTGCCGACACCATGCAGGCGGTTCGATGAGATGGCTCGATGCCCCTGAGGCGGCCTGGGAGGCATACCGTCATAGGCTTTCGCCGTGGCGCGGGCAGAGATACGACGATATGGTCCGGTCTCGATCGGACCGGCTGGGAGACTTGGCAAGATACGCCTGTCTTGTTGTTGCCGTATTCCCAGCCTGCCCGTGCTGCAGCGACGTTGTCAATGGCAAAGCTGCAGGCCGCTTCAATTAGGCGACGGCACCCCGGTGACCCCGGCGCGTTCGGGCCGTGCCTGGCGCTTGAATTCGAGCCCGATATGGACGAGCAGCGCCGTGACCACAACCGCGCCACCGATGATGGTGCGCCCCGACGGCACCTCGGAATGGATGAGCCAGACCCATATCGGACCGAGGATCGGTTCGAACGTGCCGAGCAGCGCCGCGATGGCCGCCGGTATCAGCCGCGCTCCGGTGGCGAAGAAGGCGAGGCCGAGGCCGAGATTGACCACGCCGAAGGCAAACAGAAAGCCCATGTCGCTGACCGACACGGCGAAGGTCGATGCCTGCGAGACGGCAAAGCCGGCCGCGAGCATGGTGCCGAGGCACGTCGCCGGCGTCATGCGCACGCCGGAAAACCGCCGGGTGATGACGGTGGCGACCGAGAACATGACCGCGATCAACAGCGCCAGCCCATCGCCTATGGGCGAGACGGCGCCATCCAGCGATTCCGACACCATGATGGCGACGCCGGTGATGACGGCGGCGATTGCCACCCATGTCGCGACACCAACCCTTTCGCGAAACAATGCCCAGGCAAACAGCGCCGCCAGCAACGGCACGCCGGCCTGCATCAACAGGATGTTGGCGACGGTGGTGTAGGCCAGCGCGACGACAAAGGCTGTGGATGCGGTGGCGAAGCAGATCCCGACGGCAAGGCCGGGCAGACCCATGTCGCGGAACAGCTTCAGCGTGCCACGCCAGCCGTCACGCCAGACCATGAAGCAGACCAGGAAGGCGGCTGCCCAGACGGAGCGCCAGAAAATGACCGTCCAGCTGTCACCGACAGTGATGAAGCGGGCGATGGTGCCGCCGAAACTCCACATCAGCGCCGACAGGAAGACCAAAAGCATGCCGACGCGTTCCTCGCGCGGCGAGACGGCTGGCGATGCGACGATCGGCGATGCGGTATCGATCATGAGCGCGACTGTCGGGCTTTTGTGGACGGGACGATGCGCAAGGGACGACAAAAAGATGCTCTGTTCGCGTAACGCAAAGGCGCAGGCCGGAACTGAGCCAGCGGCCGGCGACAATTGTGGCACCTTGCTCCTATTTCAGAGGAACACGGCTACTGGAAATCGAAGGCACTCAGGCCCGTCACCATCTCGTCGAGGCCGAGCGGGCGCGTCACCGGCGGCTCGGCGCGCGCCAGGCAGCCGACGCGTTCGCAAAGCCGGCAGGCAGGCCCGACCGGCGTCGCCGCGATACTGCCAGCCTTTGCGGTGATTGCCGCACCGGGTAATGCCGCGCCATAGACGATGTCGTCACGAAAGCCGATGTCGCAGCCAAGCAGCAATGCGGTGCGGCGCGGGCGTTCCGAGAACGCGCCTTGCGGCCCTTCCAGTGTGCGGGCGATGCACAGGAACTCGGCGCCGTCGGGCATTTCCACCGTCTCGACAAATATCTGGCCGGGTTGGGTGAAGGCAACATGCACGGGCAGCTTGGGACAGCCGCCGCCAAAGCGGCTTTGTGGAAACCCCTGGCTGCCGGCCTTGCGGAAGCGGTTGCCTGCATTGTCGACCTCCAGCATGAAGAACGGCACGCCGGAGACACCCTGCCGCTGCAGCATGGTCAGCCGGTTGGCTGCCTGTTCGAAGGAGACCCCGAAGCGCGAACGCAGGACATCGATGTCGTAGCGGGCGCGCACGGCAGCCGCATGAAAGGCCTGATAGGGCATCATCAGCGCATGCGCCGCATAACGGCCAAGTTCGAAGCGGGCCAGGCGGCGCGCCTCGTCGGTGCTCAGCTTGAGCGCCTGGATCTCGCCGGCGACCGCGACCGTCATGCGGATCAGGCAGGCCTCCATAGCGACTTCGCGCAACTGGTCGAACGGCGACAGCCGTTCGGACAGGAACAGGCGCTGCGAATGACGATCATAACGGCGGCGCCAGTTCGGCATGGTCGCGACCGGCAGCACCTTGACCACGATGCCATATTCGCGCTTCAGCCAGGCCTTCAGCGCGCCGAACAGATCGTCGCCGGGATCGAGCACCGAGGTGAACGCCGCGGCCTCCTCCTCGAGGGCAGCAAAATGGTTCGGCCGGCGCTCGAAAATCTCGTGCACCTCGTCGATCGGCAGGCGGGCGCCGGAAAGCGCCGTCGCCCGACCTTCGCGCGCCAAAAGCTCGTTGAGATCGGACAGGCGCTCGGCCTGCTCGCGATAGGCGCGGAACAGTTTTATCACCGCCGCGGACGCATTGGGCGCCGCCTCGGCAAGCTCGATCAGTTCCTGATCACCCGGCAACTCGCCGACCAGCAGAGGGTCGGTGAACACTTCCTTCAAGGCAGCGACAGATCCCCTCGCCTCGCCCTGCAGCTCGTGTGGATCGACCTTGTAGACGGAGGCCAGCCTGAGGATCAGCTGCACCGTCAGCGGCCGCTGGTTGCGCTCGATCAGATTGAGATAGGATGGCGAAATGCCAAGACCCTCGGCCATCGCCGTCTGGGTCAGGCCCTTGGCGTTGCGGATGCGGCGGATGCGCGGCCCGGCGAAGATCTTCTGGTCAGCCACGGACTGTCCTTTACAGCATTTACACGAATTTTCTGGGCTTTGGCCTTTTACAACAATGACAAATTTACAATGCACCTCTGTCAAACACAACACAGGTTTTCTCTTATATTCTGCCGGCTTTGTGGATTTATGTGGCTGATTTCGCGCAGAAATGTAAATCCAGTCATACCCAACGACCCCAAATTCTTGACGCCTTGACACAGATCAGCAATCCCTCGGAGTGACCAATGACTGATTTTTACAACCTCGTCCCATCGGCCCCGGAAGGTCGCTTCGACGGTATCGAACGGCCCTACTCCGCGGCGGATGTGAAGCGCCTGCGCGGTTCGGTGCAGATCCGCCAGAGCCTCGCCGAAATGGGCGCCAACCGGCTGTGGAAGCTGATCCACGAGGAGGACTTCGTCAACGCGCTCGGCGCCATGTCCGGCAATCAGGCGATGCAGCAGGTGCGCGCCGGGCTGAAGGCAATCTACCTGTCGGGCTGGCAGGTTGCCGCCGACGCCAACACGGCTGGCGCGATGTATCCGGACCAATCGCTCTACCCGGCCAATGCGGCGCCCGAACTGGTCAAGCGCATAAACCGCACGCTGCAGCGCGCCGACCAGATCGAGACCTCCGAAGGCAACGGGCTTTCGGTCGAGACCTGGTTCGCGCCGATCGTTGCCGACGCGGAAGCCGGCTTCGGCGGACCGCTCAACGCCTTCGAAATCATGAAGGCCTTCATCGAGGCGGGCGCCGCCGGCGTCCACTATGAGGATCAGCTTGCGTCGGAAAAGAAATGCGGCCATCTCGGCGGCAAGGTGCTGATCCCGACCGCGGCGCACATCCGCAACCTCAATGCCGCGCGCCTGGCGGCGGACGTGATGGGCACGCCGACCCTGGTCGTCGCGCGCACCGATGCGGAAGCCGCCAAGCTGCTCACCTCCGACATCGACGAACGCGACCAGCCTTTCGTCGACTACGACGCCGGGCGCACGGTGGAAGGTTTCTACCATGTCAGGAACGGCATCGAGCCCTGCATCGCCCGCGCCATCGCCTATGCGCCTTACGCGGATCTGATCTGGTGCGAGACCTCGAAACCCGACCTGGCACAGGCCAGGAGATTCGCTGAGGGCGTGCGCAAGCATCATCCCGACAAGCTGCTCGCCTACAATTGCTCGCCCTCGTTCAACTGGAAGAAGAACCTCGACGACGCGACGATCGCCAGATTCCAGAAGGAGCTCGGCGCCATGGGCTACAAGTTCCAGTTCATCACGCTCGCCGGCTTCCACCAGCTCAACTATGGCATGTTCGAGCTGGCGCGCGGCTACAAGGCACGGCAGATGGCGGCCTATTCCGAGTTGCAGGAAGCGGAGTTCGCGGCCGAGGCCAATGGCTACACCGCGACCAAGCACCAGCGCGAGGTCGGCACCGGCTATTTCGACGCCGTGTCTATGGCGATCACCGGCGGCAAGTCGTCGACCACCGCCATGCATGAATCGACCGAGCACGCGCAGTTCAAACCAGCCGCGGAATAGCGGACCGCAGAAATACAGAGGGAACGCCCAACAGGGCTTGGAACACAAGGAGAAGACCAATGGCATCGATAAGCCGCGTCAAGGAACGCGCCGAGGAACAGTCGACGACGATGAGCGTCGACCAGCAGGCGACGATCCGCATGCTGGCCAACGACCTGCACCGCCTCAACCAGTCGGTGATGAAGGCGGTCGAGGCGGGCGTCTCGGTCGAGCTCGTGCGCTCGGCACGACATCACGGCGGCGACGGCAACTGGGGCGATCTGCTGATCCCGGTCATCGTCACGCAGCAGAGCCACGGCTGACCGAATCCATGCAACCGACCCTTCACCTGCGCAGCCTCTACGCAGGTGAATTTTCTTTTCATCAAGCTCACGTGTGGACAGTTGAGTACAGTAGCGTTGCTTGAAATTCACTGCTCCCGGCGATGATTTAGGGTACTTTTATTTCAACTTGACATAGGCTCCGATCTCACGCCAATTGCGCTCCGGATTCAACTCTGCATTGAAATAGGGGCGAGCTTCTTGGCCGACTTGTGTGCCCGGTGAACCGCGAAGGCGAGACTCCAAGACATCCGAATCTGGCGACCCGTGACTCGAGCGCCGAGGCGATCCGTGATCCGTCGCAGGTGCTTGTCGTCGGGAAATCGCCAATGAATCGCGTGGTGATTTCAAAGATCGTCGAGCGATCCGGGCTCAAGCCGATTTCGGAATCTCCCGACACGGCGGCAAGGATCTTGCGGTCCCTCATTCCCGGTGTGGTTGTCCTTGACGGCGGCGCCGACAACAAGGACTGCGAGAACCTGATGTCCAGCATCGCCGCGTTGCGCCGCGCCTCGGGCAAATCGCTGCCACCGGTAATCCTGCTGTCAACCAAGAATGGCGCGACGGAAAGTCTGGGCCTGTCTGGTATCATCGACGTGGTGGTCGCCAAGCCGATCACGCCCGAACGGTTGCAACCGGTGATCGATCGCCTCATCGGCCGCTAAGCTAATTGCGGGAAAGTGTGTAACGGTTTTCCGTCCGGAATTGAGCAAATTAGGTAAGGCCCGGCAATCACGGATCGATGATGCTTTCGATCAATCCGGGCAGTTGTCCGAGATCGGATATCTGGCGGAACCTCGATTCGGTTACCGGCGCTTCGACATGCTCCAGCACCCAGGTCAGTTCGTGCGGCACATGGACACCCCAGCCGCCGGCCTCGATGGCCGGCACCACATCCGACTTCAGCGAGTTGCCGACCATCATGCTTTTCGCGGCACCATCGCCGTGGCGGCTGAAGATCCTCCTATAGGTGGCGGCATTCTTGTCGCTGACGATCTCGACCGCGTCGAACAGATCGCCAAGGCCAGAGCCAGCCAGCTTGCGCTCCTGATCGAAGAGGTCGCCCTTGGTGATCAGCACAAGCCGGAATGCGCCGGCAAGCTTTTCGACCGTCTCGCGGGCGTGCGGCAAGGCCTCGATCGGATGACTCAGCATTTCGCGGCCGGCATCGAGAATCTCTGCTATGACCGAGGCCGGTACGCGGCCTTGCGTGACCTCGATCGCCGTCTCGATCATCGACAGGGTAAATCCCTTGATGCCGAAGCCATAGACGGCGAGGTTGCGCCTTTCGGCCTCCAGCAATCGTGCCGAGATATGCTCGGCTTCGCCATGGTCGACGAGCATGGCGGCAAAGCGCTTTTCCGTCAGCCGGAAGAACTGCTCGTTCTGCCACAGCGTGTCGTCGGCATCGAATCCGATCGTCGTCAGTTTGCCGTTGGGCCGCATTCAATTTCTCGATTAAGATTTGGGCCTCGATTGGAATTGCAACGGCCGAAACTAGGCCGATTGGCGTGATTTTCAACCGCACCGGCCAATGCCCGACGCGGCTCCCCTTCCCTTCCACAGGGGGGCACGGCTATACTCCACAATCCGCAACCCAATCTGGTGAATGATGCCGCCTGCAAAAAAGGAAGTCCGTCCGTCGAGCCGCGGAGGACGTGTCCGTACGCCTGCCTTCGTGAAAAACCAACGGGGCGTCAAGAACTGGAAGGAAGTCAGCGCCTGGCTGGAGTGGCGCGGCATCGAGGATATCGAGTGCATCACGCCTGATCAGGCCGGCGTCGCGCGTGGCAAGATGATGCCGTCGAAGAAATTCACCTCCAACACCTCGCTGGCGCTGCCGTCGGCAGTTTTCATGACAACGATTTCCGGCGGCTACCCCGAGGATGGCAACGGCTTCCATTACCCGGAAGACGACGGCGACCTCAAACTGATGCCGGACCTGTCGACGCTGACGGTGGTGCCCTGGGAAGAAGACCCGACGGCCGCGGTCATCTGCGATCTCGTCCACCAGGACGGACGCTCAGTCGAGTTCACGCCGCGCAACGTGTTGAAGCGTGTGGTGGCTGCCTATGACAAGCTCGGCCTGAAGCCAGTGGTGGCGCCCGAGATCGAGTTCTACCTGGTGCGCAAGAATCCCGATCCGGACTATCCGCTGACCCCGCCTGTCGGCCGGTCGGGACGCGCGATCGGCGGCGGCGCCGGCTATTCGATCGCCGGCGTCAACGAATTCGACGAACTGATCGACGACATCTACCATTTCTCCGAAAGCCAGGGCCTGGAGATCGATACGCTGATACACGAGGAAGGCGCCGGCCAGTTGGAGATCAATCTGCGCCACGGCGACCCGATCGAACTGGCCGACCAGGTGTTCATGTTCAAGCGCACCATTCGCGAGGCGGCGCTGAAGCACGAGATCTACGCCACCTTCATGGCCAAGCCGATCCAGGGGCAACCCGGCTCCGCCATGCACATCCATCAGTCGATCATCGACAAGAAGACTGGACAGAACATCTTTTCGGCCGCTGACGGCTCGGAAACCGACGATTTTTTCCACTTTATCGGCGGCATGCAGAAGCATGTGCCGAACGCGCTGGTGATGTTCGCGCCCTACGTCAATTCCTACCGCCGGCTGACACAGGCGGCGTCGGCGCCGGTCAACAACAAATGGGGCTATGACAACCGCACCACGGCATTTCGCGTGCCACGTTCGGATCCGGCGGCTCGGCGCGTCGAAAACCGCATCCCGTCCTCCGATGCTAACCCCTATCTAGCGCTTGCGGCATCGCTTGCCTGTGGGCTGATCGGCATCACCAACAAGATCAAGGCCGAGCCTCCCGTGCTGACCACCGCCAATGCCGACGAGATCGACCTGCCGCGCGGCCTGCTCGAAGCCGTCGACCTGTTCGAGGGCGACGAGGAACTCTGCGCGCATCTGGGCAAGTCCTTCGCCGCTACCTACGCGGCGATCAAACGGGCGGAGTTCGAGACCTTCATGGAAGTGATCAGCCCGTGGGAGCGGGAGTATCTGTTGCTGAATGTGTAGGGGAGTAAGGGGGCAGTAGGCAGTAGGGCAGTAGGGCAGTAGGGCAAGGATGGCGGCCAAGATTGAATCGTACAGGGATTTAATTGTCTGGCAGCAAGCTATGGATCTGGCGGTATCGATCTACGAAACAACCAGAGCTTGGCCAAGGGATGAGCTCTACGGACTGACGACTCAGGTACGCCGTGCAGCCACCTCCGTTCCCGCCAACACTGCCGAAGGTTACGGGCGAGAAAGCCGAGCTTCCTATCAGCAATTTCTCAGGATCGCCCAGGGATCCCTCAAGGAACTGGAGACCCATCTGCTGATCGCGCAACGCGTCGGAATCGCCTCGCACGAGACGGTCGAACCACTGATGACCCGCAGTGAGAGCGTAGGAACGCTCTTGCGGCTTCTGATCCGAAAACTGTCACCGGAATAGCCCCACCTACTGCCCTACTGCCCTAGGACTTCTCATGCCCTACCAATCCCCAATTTCCCCCGGCCGTTCCTGGTATGAGGACACGGCGGGACCGAGGCCCGAATATCCCGGACTGGATGGCGACCGGGCATGCGATGTCGTCATCGTCGGCGGCGGCTTTACCGGTCTGTCGGCGGCGGCGCACCTGGCCAAGGCAGGCACCAATGTCGTGCTGATCGACGCTTACCGCTTCGGCGATGGCGCCTCCGGGCGCAATGGCGGGCAGCTCGGCACCGGCCAGCGCGCCTGGGCCGAGGACCTGGAAGCCGAGTATGGCTTGGCCCGCGCCAAGGCGCTGTTTGGTCTTGCCGAAGAGGCCAAGGCGCATCTCCTCGAATTCACTGCCGCCAACCAGATCGATATCGACTATATGCCGGGCCAGCTCTCGGTGGCGCACAAGCCGCGCTATGTCGACGACTACAAGGCGCATGCCGAGATCATGGCGAGCCGTTTTTCCTACCCGCATATCTCGTTCATGGATGCCAGGGAGACGGCGGAGCGGTTGGGCTCGACCGCCTATTTCGGCGGCACGCGCGACACCGGCACCGGCCACATCCATCCGATGAAGCTGGTGATCGGCACGGCGCGGGTGGCAGCGCTTGCAGGTGCGCAGCTGTTCGAGGGGACGCCGTCGACCGGCATCATGTCCAGTGGCGGCAAGGTCAAGGTTTCGACACCGAGGGGGACGGTGACGGCGCAGAAATGCCTGATAGCGGTCAACGCCTATGGCGGCGCGCTCGAGCCGGTTAGTGCGGCGCACATCATGCCGATCGGTTCCTTCATCGGTGCGACCGTGCCTCTGGGAGCGGACTCGAACGTTTTGCCGGGTGGCGAGGCGGTCGACGATTCCCGCTTCGTCGTGCGCTATTTCCGCAGATCGAAGGACGGACGGCTGCTGTTTGGCGGACGCGAGGTCTATGGCGTCAACGATCCGAAGGATATCCACATTCACATCCGCCGCCAGATCGCGGAACTCTATCCGGCGCTCGGGGATGTCGAGATCACGCATGGTTGGGGCGGCTATGTCGGCATCACGGTGCCGAGAAAGCCTTTCGTGCGCGAAGTGATGCCCAATGTGATCTCGGCCGGCGGCTATTCCGGCCACGGCGTCATGCTGTCGAACTACTTCGGTAAACTCTATGCCGAAACCGTTGCCGGCAACCGCGACCGGCTGAAGCTGATCGAGGATCTGAAAATCCCGCCGTTCCCCGGCGGTCGGCGCTTCCGCACGCCGCTGCTGTTCCTGGCGCTCAACTGGTTTGCGTTGCGGGACAGGATCTAGCCGACCGACCTGATGTAATATTGTAATATTCATTGTAACATTTGTTGCCCGTGCGACGCATTGCGCAATTTCCCGCCAAGGCGCAGAATCCCCTATAATGGCGTACTGATGCCACAATCGCAGGCGAAAGCTGCCGGTTCTGGGCGATTGTTCGGGGATTGTTGCGGGACTGCCCGCGTTGTTTTTTTGACCTATGCGGATCAGACGCCGGACTTCCGGCACCGACCGATAGAACGTCGGCCCGCTTATGGAGGTGGCAAGAGTGAGAGAGCCCTTCAGTTTCGGTACGCCGGAACGTCGGCGCTTTGCCATGCAGTTCGGATACGACATGCGGCCCTCCTTCTGGCAGGAAGTCCGTTCGAACTCGCATCTGGTGATCGCCGCGATCGGCACTGCCGCGCTGCTTGGCGTCGCCGCCGTGGCGCTGTGGCTGGCATTGCCGGCCAGCGACAGACAAGCGGCAGCGAGCCCCGAACAGACCATTCCAACGGTTCCGGTGAAGACGACGAAAATAACCCCGGTTGGGGCCGCGGTCGCCGCGGCAGCCGTGCCGCAGGCGCGCAAGTCCGACGCTATTCCGACAACCGTGGCGGCCGCGCTAGCCAACATCCCCGCACTCGCCGCCAACGATCCGCGCTGGACCGGTTCGCAGCCGAAGGACGCCGCCACTTCCGATTCGACTGCCCCCAGCCAGGCAGCGGACAAGCAAGCTGCGGCATTCGCACAGCCGGCAGCCGCTACCGATGCCGCCACCGAACTTGCCAAGGTAGCCGCGCCCAGCGCAGCCGCGGGCAACCATCCCGACGGCGCACAAACCGCCGCCATTCCCGAGGTGCAGCCGCAAGTGCCGGCTCAAGAGCCAGCGGCAGAAGGCGATGACAGCCAGGCCAAGGCGAAGCCCAGGAAAGCCGCAGCCGCCGGAACAGGGCGCATCCTGAGGGCCGTGACCATGCGAAGCGGCCCGAAGAAAAATGCCGCCGCCATCGGTACGGTGCCAGCCAAAACCTCGGTGCAGGTGATGAGCTGCAAGAAATGGTGCCAGATCACCTACAACGGCAAGACCGGCTGGATCTACAAGAGTTACATCAAGACTGGCGCGTGACGTACCCCGCTCTGCGTGAGGCAGGCCTGTTGTTCTGATGCATGTCGTTCTCCCAAACCGGGGCCGCTTCCGAGCGACATACATCAGGCTTTCAGATGCAGCGGCCGCCATCGACCTCCAGCGCCACGCCGGTGATGAAGGCGGCCTCGTCCGAGGCCAGCCAGAGTGCGGCGTTGGCGATGTCGAGCGGCGTCGAAAGCCGGCCGAGTGGGATCGATGCGCGGAACTTCTCGCGGATCTCGGGCGTGTCGGCGCCCATGAATTTCTCCAGCATGCCGGTCTCGCCGGCAACCGGGCAGAGGCAGTTGACGCGGATGTTCTTCGGCGCCAGTTCCACCGCCATCGATTTGGTGGCGGTGATCGCCCAGCCTTTCGACGCATTGTACCAGGTGAGGCCGGGGCGCGGCCGCAGACCCGCGGTGGAGGCCGTGGTCAGGATGACGCCGCCGCCCTGCCGCTCCATGATCGGCACCACGGCCAGTGCCGCGTGATAGATCGCCTTCATGTTGACTGATGTTATCAGGTCGAAGGTGTCCTCGTCGACGTTGAGCATGTCGCCGTTGCGATGGGTGTAGCCGGCATTGTTGACCATGATGTCGATGCGGCCGAAGGCGCTTTTGGCGGCATAGATCATCTCGTCGAATTCGGAGCGTAGCGAGACATCCGTCTGGGTCCAGATCGCCGCTTCTCCGATCTCGCCGGCGACGCGCTCCGCGCCCCTGGCGTTGAGATCGGCGACAACGACCCTGGCGCCCTCCTGCGCAAAACGCCTGGCAATGCCCTCGCCAAAGCCCGACGCAGCGCCGGTGATGATCGCAACCTTGTTTTCCAGACGCATTTTTTTCCGCTCACTATTGGTGACGATCAACGGGCACGTCATTGGCGCTCATCCGCGCAAGCCACGGCTTCTGACCGGATTGGCCGAAAGATGTGGGTCCATCGCCGATTTCTCCTTTGGCTTTCGCGTCGATCCCGCTCTATGCTGCAACTGCGAAGGCTTCCGGAGCCGCGCCTTCGACAAGCCTCCGGGTCATCGGACTGTCAAGGGGCAGGCGCATACACCCAGATGTGACACCATGGCACTGGAAAATTTAAATCGATTAGATTATATCAGCCGCGTCACAGCGACCGGCGTCAAAGCGGACAGACCATGACCAGCCAGATCATCCCCGTCGAGCCTTTCGACTTCATCATTTTCGGCGGCACCGGCGATCTGTCGGAACGCAAGCTTCTGCCGTCGCTCTATTATCGCCAGCGCGACCATCAGTTTTCGGAGCCGACACGCATCATCGGCACGTCGCGCTCGAAAATGAGCGACGAAGAATTCCAGGCCTTCGCCAAACAGGCGATCTCCGAGCACGTCAAACCGGCCGACATCGACGCCAAGGAACTGAAGACTTTTCTGGCGCGGCTGTCCTACGTCTCCGCCGATGCGACGAGCGGCGCCGGCTTCGACAAGCTTAAGAAGGCGATCGGAGACAGCGACCGCATCCGAGCCTTCTACCTGGCGGTGGCGCCGGCGCTGTTCGGCGACATCTCGCACAAGCTGAAAGAGCACAATCTGATCACGCCGAACTCGCGCATCGTGCTGGAAAAGCCGATCGGCCGCGATCTCGATTCGGCACGCAAGCTCAACGACCTGGTCGGCGACGACTTCCACGAAAGCCAGATCTTCCGCATCGACCATTATCTAGGCAAGGAGACGGTGCAGAACCTGATGGCGCTGCGCTTCGCCAACGCGCTCTACGAGCCGTTGTGGAATTCAGCCCACATCGACCATGTCCAGATCACAGTGGCCGAGACCGTCGGTCTGGAAGACCGCGTCACCTATTACGACAAGGCCGGCGCGCTGCGCGACATGGTGCAGAACCATATGCTGCAGCTGCTGTGTCTCGTCGCCATGGAAGCGCCGTCATCGATGGATGCCGACGCCGTGCGCGACGAGAAGCTGAAGGTGCTGCGGGCGCTGAAGCGCATCAACGGCAACGAGGCGCCAAAGCACACCGTGCGCGGCCAGTACCGCGCAGGCGCCTCGGCCAGCGGAGCTGTAAAGGGCTATGTCGAGGAGCTTTCCCACGACAGCAATACCGAGACCTTCGTCGCCATCAAGGCCGAGATCGGCACCTGGCGCTGGGCGGGCGTTCCGTTCTACCTCAGGACCGGCAAGCGGCTGGCAACCCGGGTTTCGGAAATCGTCATCGAATTCAAGCCGATCCCGCATTCGATCTTCGGCGACAGCGCTGGTCCGATCTTCGCCAACCAGCTGGTCATCCGGCTGCAGCCCGACGAAGGCGTCAAGCAGTTCATCATGATCAAGGATCCGGGTCCGGGCGGCATGCGGTTGCGCCAGATCTCGCTCGACATGAGTTTTGCGCAGTCCTTCGATGGCCGCGCGCCGGACGCCTATGAGCGGCTGATCATGGACGTCATCCGTGGCAACCAGACCCTGTTCATGCGCCGTGACGAAGTCGAGGCGGCGTGGAAATGGATCGACCCGATCCAGAATGCCTGGGAAAGTGCCAGGCAGGAGGCGCAGGGCTACACGGCGGGCACCTGGGGCCCATCGGCCTCGATAGCACTGATCGAACGTGACGGGCGGACATGGCACGAGAGCAATTGAACAGCGCCGCCTATAGCTGGAACGGCTTCGCTGAGCGCCAGGAACTGGCGGCAGCCCTTGCCGGCCATGTTGCAGGCAGACTGACCAAGGCGATCGCCGAGCGCGGCACGGGGCTGCTCGCCGTCTCCGGCGGCACCACGCCGGCAAAATTCTTCGCCGCCCTTTCGGCGATACCCATCGCTTGGGACAAGGTGATCGTGACGCTGGTCGACGAGCGTTTCGTGCCGGCCTCTTCGCCACGCTCCAATGCCGGGCTGGTAGCCGCCAATCTGTTGCAGAACGCGGCCAAGGCGGCTCGTTTCGTGCCGCTCTATCACGAAGCCACCAGCATCGAGGATGCGGCCTCGTCCGACGATGCAGCGCTCCGGTCCTTGCCATGGCCGCTCGATGTCGTCGTGCTCGGCATGGGGCCGGACGGCCACACCGCCTCGTTCTTTCCCGATGCCGACGATCTGGCAACGCTGCTCGACCCGTCTTGCGACAGGATCGTGCTGCCGGTTCATGCGGCAAGTGCGGGCGAGCCGCGGCTGACCCTGTCGCTGGCGCGCATCGTCGAAGCCGGCTTCATCGCGCTGCACATAGAGGGTGAGGACAAGCGTGTCGCCTTCGACGGCGCGGTTGCGCCCGGGCCGCGAAAGCCAATCCGTGCCGTGCTCGACGCAGCACATAAGCCCGTAGAGGTTTTCTGGGCCCCCTGAATCTCGATTTACTCTGGTCCCGGCAAACGGCGGGAGGATGTTTCCGGGACCTCGCCTGAAAGGACCGACCGCCATGACCGCCAGACGCGACATCGAAGCCATCACCGAACGCATCCGCCAGCGCTCAAAGCCAGGCCGCGAGCGTTATCTCGGCCGCATCGCCGAGGCATCGAACCGCACCGCCAACCGGGCTGTGCTGTCGTGCGGCAATCTCGCCCACGGCTTTGCGGTGTGCAGCCCCTTGGAAAAGCTCGCGCTTGGCGCCGACAAGGTGCCGAACCTGGGCATCATCACCTCCTACAACGACATGCTGTCGGCGCATCAGCCGTTCGAGACCTTCCCGGCGCTGATCAAGGACGCGGCCCGCGAAGCCGGCGGCATCGCCCAGGTGGCCGGCGGCGTACCGGCAATGTGCGATGGGGTCACGCAAGGCCAGCCCGGCATGGAGCTGTCGCTGTTTTCGCGCGATGTCATCGCCATGGCCGCCGCGATCGGCCTGTCGCACAACATGTTCGACGCCGCCGTCTATCTCGGCGTCTGCGACAAGATCGTGCCGGGGCTGGTGATCGCAGCGCTCACCTTCGGCCATCTGCCGGCGGTGTTCATTCCGGCCGGACCGATGACATCAGGCCTGCCCAATGACGAAAAAGCCAAGGTCCGCCAGCTCTTCGCCGAGGGCAAGGTCGGACGCGCCGAACTGCTGGAGGCCGAGTCCAAATCCTATCATGGGCCGGGGACCTGCACCTTCTACGGCACGGCGAATTCCAACCAGATGCTGATGGAGATCATGGGCCTGCACACGCCGGGCGCTTCCTTCGTCAACCCTGGCACGCCGTTGCGCGAGGCGTTGACCCGCGAGGCGACGAAGCGGGCGCTGGCGATCACCGCGCTCGGCAACGCCTATACGCCTGTCGGCCGGATGATCGACGAACGCTCGATCGTCAACGGCGTCGTCGGCCTGCACGCCACCGGCGGCTCGACCAATCACACCATCCACCTGATCGCCATGGCGGCGGCGGCCGGCATAGCCATCACCTGGCAGGATATTTCCGACCTGTCAGAGGCGGTGCCACTGCTGGCGCGGGTCTATCCGAACGGCCTCGCCGACGTGAACCATTTCCACGCCGCCGGCGGGCTCGGCTTCCTGATCCGCGAGCTGCTCGACGAAGGCATCTTGCATGAGGATGTGCAGACGGTGTGGGGCGAAGGCCTGCGGCCCTATGCGGTCGAGGCAAAGCTCGGCGCCGACGGAGGCGTGGTGCGCGAGGCCTCGCCGAAGGCAAGCGGCGACGAAAAGGTGCTGGCGCCGTTCAACAAGGCATTCCAGGCGACCGGCGGCCTGAAGGTGCTGTCAGGCAATCTCGGCCACGCCGTCATCAAGACTTCCGCGGTGAAGCCGGAGCGGCGTATCATCGAGGCGCCGGCCAAGGTCTTCGACAGCCAGCAAGGGCTGAACGATGCGTTCAAGGCCGGCACGCTGATCGGTGATTTCATCGCCGTCATCCGCTTCCAGGGGCCCAAGGCCAACGGCATGCCGGAGCTGCACAAGCTGACTACCGTGCTCGGCATCCTGCAGGATCGCGGCCAGCGCGTGGCGCTGGTCACCGACGGACGCATGTCGGGCGCCTCCGGCAAGGTGCCGGCGGCGATCCATGTCACGCCGGAAGCGGTCGAGGAGGGTCCTATCGCCAGGATCCACGAAGGCGACATCATCCGGCTCGACGCCGAAGCCGGCACACTCGAAGTGCTGGTGCCGGCCGGCGACTTCGCTTTGCGCCGGACGGCGGATGCCGATCTCATCGGCAACGAGTTCGGTTTCGGCCGCGAGCTGTTTGCCGGCTTTCGACAACTGGTCGGCCGCGCCGATCATGGCGCCAGCGCCTTCGGCACGGCTTGACGGCAGTTCTGCGTAGTTCACGAAAAAGGGCGGCACATGGCCGTAATGCAGTTCACTTAGGCACCTTCAGTGTTCTGACAGGATATTTGGCTGGTAGCTTTTTGACGACACGGGGGCATGATCGCCCCCGTGTTTTTGGGAGGATGAGGTCTCCCAGCCGTTGTCTTAATCGGATGAGGTGTGCGGGTAGTTTTGCTGGCGCTTCGATCGCCATCCACCCCCATTCGTGACGAATGTAGTGCAGGGCTGTGGTGAAGCTCAATTCGATTGGCTTGACCTCGGCTTCAGAGGCAACCTCGGCCATTTCCAACCGCACCAGATTGTAAGCCAGCAAGGCTCCCCAAACTTCCTGATAAACGGTCTGCGGTGT
>NZ_JAMYQY010000010.1:0-252220 GCF_040321125.1 Mesorhizobium sp. M0518 | reverse complement strand
ATCAGAAAATAGAAACAGTCGACCTCAACCTCTGCAGACGATAAGTGACAAAACTGTTCGCGATGTCCTCGCACACCTGTTCGCGATGTCTCCGGTCCAAACAGGGGGGAGATTGGCTGTCATTCCGGCTTTCGACAATCTCCAGCGTCGCAGAACGGAGCGAAGCATCGAAGCTGCTGATCTCCCCCCTTGCGGGGGAGATGTCCGGCAGGACAGAGGGGGGCGCCACGCAATGATGCGGGAAACAAGCTTACCCCGCGCGGCAGCGCCCTTGCTCAGCTTCGCCCGGTTGCTGCGCCGCTACGGCTTCGCCATAGCGCCCGAGCAGGTCTCCAGCTTCATGCAGGCCGTGACATTGCTCGGGCCGCGCTCGATGGCAGACATCCGCGAGGCGGCGCTCGCGACGCTGGCGCCGCCGCCCGACCGCCACGACGAATTCGAAGCGCATTTCCAGAGCCACTTTTATGGCAACACATCCGCCGTGGTGGAAGGCGACGCCGACGAGGAAACCCGCATCAAGGATGATGGCGGCGCCGACGACGAACGGATCGAAGCCGAACAAACCCAAGAGGGCGGCGAGCTGTCCTCGGCACTGGAGCAGTTGAGCAGCCGCGACTTCCAGCGTGACGATGACCGCCTTGCCGCTTTCCGCCGCAAACTCGCTTCAGCCTTGCCCGCCCGCCGCTCCTTCCGCACCGTACGCACGCATTCGCGCGGCAAGCTCGATCTGCGCCGGTCGCTGCGGGAAATCGTCAGCGCCGATGGCGACGTGCCCTCGCCGCTGCTGCGCCGCCGCCAGACCGTCCCCCGAAAGCTGCTGCTGCTGATCGACGTGTCCGGCTCGATGAAGCTGCACACGTCGGATTACCTCAAGCTGGCGCATGCCGCCGTGCAAGGCGCGGACCGCGCCGAGATCTTCACCTTCGGCACGCGGCTGACCCGCATCACCACGGCATTGCGCATCCGCGACCGCGATCAGGCATTGGCGCGCGCGGCCGCGCAGGTTGACGATTGGGACGGCGGCACCCGCATGGGGCCGACGCTGCTCGCCTTCCTCTCGGTGCCGCGCTTCTCGTCGTTTGCACGCGGTGCCACGGTCGTGATCCTGTCCGACGCGCTGGAGCGCGGCGATCATGGCGAGTTGGAGACAGCCATGCGACGGCTGAGCGCCCGCGCTTTCCGACTGTCGCTGGCCACACCCTTGGCCGGCGATCCGCGCTTCCGGCCGGCAACGGCGGCACTGCGCGCCATCCTGCCGGTGCTGGACGACCTCGTCGACGGCTCGTCGGTGAAAGGCCTCACCGATTTCATCCTGTCGCTCGCCCGCCCTGCTCCGGCGGCGGCGACAATCTGGAGGAGGGTTTCATGATGCAGAAAACCATCGACGCGCATTTCCACATCTGGCGCCAAAAGGACCAGCCCTGGCTGGTCGGGCCGATGGTGCCGCGTATTTTTGGTCCCTACGAGCCGATCCGCCGCGACTATCCGATCGAGGAGTTTCTCGAAGACCAGAAGGGGTCGGGCGTCGAGAAGGCCGTCTATGTCCAGACCAACTGGGCCAAGGAGGATTTCGAGAAGGAAGTCGCCTTCCTGCAGAAGACATCCGACGAAACCGGCTGGCCGCATGCCATCGTCGGCTACACCGACATGACCGTCGACGATATCAGGCCCCAGATCGATCGCTTGAAGAAATATCCGCTGCTGCGCGGCGTGCGCATGCAGCTGCATTGGCACGAGACACCGGCCTTCCGTTTCGCCGCCTCGGCCGACCAGGTGATCGACCCGAAGGTGCGCGCCAATGTGGCGCGGCTCAAGGACTATGGCCTGTCCTTCGACCTGCAGCTTTTCCCCGCCCAGATGAAGGACGGGCTGACGCTGGTCGGCGAGAACCCCGAAACGAATTTCATCCTCACCCATGCCGGCATGCTGACCGGCATGGAGCCGGAAACCACCGAAGCCTGGAAGGCAGGCTTGCGCACGCTTGCAGCCGCCCCCAACCTCTACGCCAAGCTCTCCGGCCTCGGCACCTTCGTCCACCGCAACGACCCGGCGCTGATCGCCTACATCGTCGACAACGCAATCGACATCCTTGGCGCCGACCATCTGATGTTCGGCTCGAACTTCCCGATCGAGAAATTGTGGACCAGCCACGCCGAATTGATCAAGGCGCACCGGCATGCGGTAGCCGAGCATGGTGCGGCGGCAGAGGCGGATATCTTCTGGAACACGGCGGAGAAGGTTTACCGGCCGGTGTAGCTGCTTACAACCGCCGGCCCAAAACCTGGGCCATATGCCGTTTGGCGCCGATACTGACTGGCCCCGCCGTCCGCATCGGCTCGAAGCCTTGTCCCTGCCAAAAGCGAAGAGCTTGTTCATTTTCCGTCAACACGGCGAGATCCACTCGTTTGATGTGCTATGCTTTCAACCACATGAAAAAGTCTTCGAAAATTGCTAGCGCCAACCTCTTCCGCAAACTGCTTTGTTGATTATGAGCAATACCGTCCACCAACGGCTCACTCGCAGATCACTGCAGCCGCAGGCCGGCTAGTCCGATCAGCCGTCTAGACGGGTTTCAACCGTCACGTTACGCTCTCCAACAGGGACTCAACGGGCCAATGCACTGCGGGCGGACGGGCAAAACTGTGTCGGATAAACAGAAAATAGTTCGTATTTTTATTGGCTCACCTGGCGGCTTGAAAGACGAACGGCGAGCAGCGCATGACGTTGTTAACAGTGTAAACCGCAGCCATTCTGATCGCTGGAGGCTTCAGTTTAAGCTGTTGGGATGGGAAGACGCAGTCCCAGGTTACGTCCGCGCCCAAAGCAAAATTAATGACGACCTCGACAAGTGCGATTACTTTATCGGGGTACTCTGCGACAATTGGGGTTCAAAGACAGGTCCGGATTATTCGTCTGGTTTCGAAGAAGAATATTTCAGATCTAAAGCCCGCATTGAAAATGGCCTCATGAAAGACATGGCCATCTATTTCAAAATGGTCGAAGTTCCACCTAACATGAAGCCGGGCGAAGGTCTCGGAAAGGTGTTAAAATTTCGGCAAAAATGCATCGACGAGAACAAAATCTTTTTCAAAGATTTCTCTGATCATCAGGTTTTCCGAGACACTATTCGGGATAAATTAGAGGAGATAGGCTGGCGTGAAACCGAAATATTTACTGTAGAAGACCCGCAATCTAGTCAACCCAAGGATGCTCCTTCGATTCAGGACAAGTCGAGCGATCCGCCTACCTCTGATTCTTGGTTGATCGATCAAGGGGCACGAGATTTTCTTCATGGCCTGATGCAGAGACCACCGAATTGGGAAAGCACTTCGGCGCACGAAGTAGCCCGTCTACGGTTGATAGGAACCTCTGTTAGCCGGTCGGGGAATGATGAGTTCTACGTTGGCAATCACGATGCGAACTTGATTTTTCAAAAGTTTAGAAATGCTGCACTTTCGAAGCAAGAGGTCCGAGCGTTAGTAGACAGCGGTGTTGTGGGATTTCAATATCAGAATGTCCCCCTGTGGCGCTGGCTTGCTAGGTACGAAGATGAGGGCGGCATCTGGAGCCGTGTCGAAGTACTCGCTGCAGTCGGGAGTGAAAGCGAGCAGCGGTACGCCATTGAGATTTTGGACCTTGGGTCTCAATCAATCCCTTCGCTTCACGAGTACTTCGATCAGAAGCGTGTTCTTGCGTCATGGTTATCTGATGCAACTTCTAGCCAAATCTTTGACGCAGCCCTATCATTCTTGGGCTCAAATGCGACCGACGATGACCTACCTCTTATCGAAGAAGCAGCGGCGCAATGTTCGCCACAGCGCCGGACGAAAGTGGAGGAAGCGATCGTCAGCATCTTGTCGCGGACCAACCTGGACGGCGCGCTCAAGCGTGTTGTTGAAAAGGAAGTTGATAAGGTCGGTCAGAAATTGGCGGATGTGCTTTTCAGCAATTCGCAATCACTAGCGACAGAAACGGTGCTTTCATGTTTAGCGGCCAAATCCGAGTCTATTAGGCTTCACGCGGTTCAACTTCTGTATGCGCGTAGCGAGATTGCGTTGGAGGCGGCGGAAACGCTTCTAACCGACAGCAACCATGAAATCCGGCTACTGGCTGCGGAGACCTTAAAGAAAAACGGCGTCAAGCTTGACGACGACGTCGCAAAACAGGCGCTATGTATTACCAAACCATCCAACAGTTTGATTGGCTTGTTTGCAGGCCGTGAAACGGATGACACCTACTACGAGATCTATCGTATGAACCGGTTACTTGAACTTGATTTCTCAACACTGCGGTCCAGAGCGAATAGCGCTGGCGTATTCAGCGAAAGGGAATTGTCCGTTCTATATTCGCGGTTCGCATCCAAATTTAGCGACGAAATTAGGCAGAATTTGAGGGACCGCTTCAAAGGCTATTTCGACAGGAAGATTGATGAAGAAAGGAGCGCAGGGACCATCGTCGCCGGCCAGGAACCTAAAATAAGAAATCTTGAAAACTTCATGTTGAAAAGGTTTTGTAATGACGCCCTAGCGGCTCTTTGCGGACTGGCGAAGGTCCAAGACCTCGACTTGGTACGGGACGTGATTAGGGATACGGAGATTGATGCCACAAAGGGTATCTTGAAATATCTCGCCCGTTTCGGAGACTGGTCCGACATCGAGCGCATCAGGAAATTGGGCGACTACCCTACTGGTCGTCGAAGAGGATTGCTCGAATTCTACCAAACAAAATTGCCGTCCCAAAAGGCTGCGGCTATCCTTACCTTAGGAAAGGGTCGCGTTGCTGATCTGCTGGCGCTCGATCTTGATAACGAAATCAGGATATCGCTCGCGAAGAAATTACCTAGGAAGGTCTTTATTGATTTGAGAGATGAAGTGTTATTGCGCGAGCTTGATCGGAAGGATGACGAATACAGGGTTGTGTTCGCTCTAAGGTGCGTTCTGGCGCTGCCGAAATCTCGGGTGACAAAGCTATTGGACCGCTATGTTGATAGGGCCGAGCATCGCTTTTACAACAGCGTTCATTGGCTGGACTTAGGTGCGTCGCTGCCAATTCCTCACGTTAGAAACGTCGCAGAACGAGCACTGGCTCGCCACTAATCCTCACTTCACCTCGAACTGTGGATCGACCGGGATCTGCATCGCCGTCACGAGATGGTTGGTCTGTCCAGCCAACCCTATGATCGAAACCAACTCGCCATGCTGCGCGTCGGTCATGCCCTTGGCGCGGGCGGCGGCCGTGTGCGAATGAACGCAGTAGGAGCAGCCATTGGCGGTCGACACCGCGATGTAGATCATCTCCTTGGTCAGCGGATCGACGGCGCTGTCAGCGACCATCACCACCTTCAGCTGTTCCCAGATCCGCTTCAGCGCCGGCGGATCGTTGGCTAACCCGCGCCAGAAATTGTTGACGAAATCGGATTTGCGCGTCGCGCGGATGTCGTCGAAGACGGCCTTCACGGCCGGGATTTTCTCCACCTCGGCATCGCTGAGGAGTCTTGTGGTGGCCATGGTGTTTCCTTTCGTTTTGACCGACGAACTGGCTCGTTGAATCAAGTTTCGAGCAAAGGCGGCTAACCAGCTTCTTTGACTCAGTTTTTGGCCCGCAATAGCGTTGAAGATTAGCCGAGGCACCTAAACTTCGTCATCCTAGGGCGAAGCAGGCGCGAAGCGCCGTCGCGGAGACCCTAGGATCCATGCAGTGACGTCAGCCGCGGAGTGCAACGGAGCAGAATTCTGCACGGTCGCGGCGCTTCCGAGTCGCGGCATGGATCCTCGGGTCTGCGCCGCGTCGCTGCGCGCCTTGCTCCGCCCGTGGATGACGAAGGGATGGATGTCCTGGCCAATTATCAACGTAGGCACCAGCCAAAAACCTAATGCACGGCCGCATACATGATCTTCTCCTCCGTAGCCTCCGCCGGCGAAAATTCCTCGACGATACGCCCTTGCCGGCAAACCAAAATCCGGTCCGACAAATTCATGATCTCCGGCAGGTAGGACGAGATGACGACGACGGCCAGGCCCTCGTCGGCCAGCCGGTTGATGATCTGGTGGATCTCGGCGATCGCGCCGACATCGACGCCGCGCGTCGGCTCGTCGAAGATGACGATGCGCGGCTGCTGCACCAACCCCTTGCCGATCACCACCTTCTGCTGGTTGCCGCCGGACAGTTCGACCACCCGCGCATTGTCGTTGATCGCCTTGATGTTCAGCGTCTTCGTCCATTCGGCTGACAGTGCGCGCATCTCCTGCGCGTTGATCACCCAGGCCTTTTCGCGGCCCGCCGCCAGCAGTCCGCCGAACAGGTTCTCGGCAATGCCCATCGTCTCGAAAATACCCTCGCTCTTGCGGTCCTCGGTGACATAGACGATGCCGTCGGCCACCGCTTCGCTCGGCACGAGATAGCGCACGGGCTTGTCGTCCAGCTCGATGGCGCCGCCGCGCAGAAAATCGCGCTTGTAGATGCCGGAGACGATCTTGAAGGTCTCGGTGCGGCCCGAGCCGATCAGCCCGAACACGCCGGTGATCTGGCCCTCGAAGATCGAGAAGGACGTGTTGCGCACGACATTGCTCATCGAAATGTCCTGCACCGACAGCACTTTCTTGCCGGCCTTGCGCAGTTTTGCTTCGTCGCGCTGGCGGTAGATCTCCCCCGATAAAGTGCGCCCGACCATGGCGGAAACGATCCTGTCGCGGTCGAAGGCGGACGTGTCGTCGGTGATGACCAGCTCGCCGTCGCGCAGAATGGTGATGCGGTCGGCAATATCAAGCGCTTCTTCCAATGCATGGCTGATGAAGACGATCGACACGCCGCTCGCCTTCAGCCGGCGGATCAACGCGAAGAAGTGCCGCTTTTCTTCCGGCGTCAGCGTCGCCGTCGGCTCGTCGAAGATGATGATCTCGGCATTGTGGTGCACCGCGCGCGCGATCTCGACCATCTGCCGCTTGGCAGCACCCAGCGTCGCCACCATCGCGTTCGGGTCGACGGGAAAGTTCAGCGATTGCAGGAATTGCTGCGCCGAAATGTAGGTGCCGCGCAGCCGGTTGAGGAACTTTTCGGTGCCGAGATAAAGGTTCTGCGCCACCGTCATCGACGGCACCAGGCTCGTCTCCTGGAACACCATGGCGATGCCGGCTTCAAGCGCTGCGTGCGGCGACGCGTAGGCGATCTCTTGTCCCTTGTGGAACATCTTGCCTGAAGTGGCGTCGACCACCCCGGCGATGATCTTGGTCAGCGTCGATTTTCCCGCGCCGTTCTCGCCAAGCAGCGCGTGGATCTCGCCCTTGCGCAGCTCAAAGCTGACATTCTTCACAGCGGGCACGCCGCGATAGTTCTTGGTGACATTCTCCAGACGGACGATCGGTTCCATCAGAAACCTCCCGTGGCGACGGAAAGGATGCAGTCGCCCCCTTTGGAGGCGACGAACAGAAGGCCGTCTTTTTCCGCAACACTGCAGATGCCGTGGCGCGTGCCGTTGGCGCGGCTGTGCAGGCTGAATTGCGGCTGCATGTTTTGGTCGAGCTTGACCACCAGCCCATAGGATCGGCTCGGCGACCACGGCTTGTGGATGCCCATGGTGCGGATGCCGCCGCATTGCAGCGGCTCGAGGAAACTGCGGCTGGACGCCAGCGCCGGCGCGATCCAGTAGGCCGGCGGCACCTGGTCGAGCATGTCCTGCCGGTAGTGCGTCTCCTGCAAGACGAATTCGATCAGCCGGTTGCGCGGCGCAAACAAGGTCAGCCAGGCACCACCATCGGCGGAGGGTGACAGGCGCGCGGGATAGCCTGGCAGATGCATCAACACCGTCGAACGGTTGCCCGTCGCGCCATCGAAGCGGACAAGCTGATGGCGCCAGCTTTCACCGACCAGAACATCCCTGCCGACGGGATAGAGCCCATAGGGGAAGGCGATGTCGCCGGCCACTTTGCGGAAGCCGCCACCTACCGCATCCCGCTTCCAAAGCGAACCGGACGCCCCCTTCTTCATCAGGTCGGCGGCCCATTGCGAGGGCGCGTGCTCGGCCGAGCCATTGGCCAGCCACAGCGTGCCGTCATCCGCATAGGCAAGTGCGGTGATGCAGCTGAGAGCAGCCGGCAGCGGAACCTCCTTGTCGCCTATCAGCAGCTTGCCGCTTTCGAGCCCGACCGTCAGCTGGCCGGATGGCGACAGCGCCAGCGCCGTGACGGGAGACGGGAAAGTTTCGACGACCTTGGGTCCGGTTCCGGCGGCAATCGAATAGATTGCGTTGCCGCTGGAGGCCAGCAGCCGCTCGCCAGACACCAGCAGATTGTCGGGCTCGGTCAGCTCGGCGAACGCCGGCGCATCGTCCAACCGCGTATTGGGGCGAAAAGCACCGTCGAGCGGCGGGATGGTCACCGCCTTGCCGCGAAACAGGTCGAGCACCGGATCGAGGATCATGATTTCGCCCCCCAATAGGAAGCGGGGCTGGTCCAGTTCGGATCGGCGCCAGCGATCTTGTAGCGGCCGATGCGGTTGTTGAGGATACCGCCAACGAACAGAAGCCCCTTATGCTCGCGCATCGAGGTGACCATCGGATGCGCGTCGCCGGTGAGGTCGCCCATCGCCTCGACGATGCCGCCGGTCTCGTTGAATTTCACCACGCCGCCGGTGTTGATGTTGGGGAACAGCCATTCATCCTGCGGCAGCCGGCGCGTCATGCGCTTGCGCATATCGGGGTGCCGCAACGACAGGTCGAAGCTCGGCGTGCGCATGCCCAGCCACGCCATCCAGTAATTGCCGTCGGAGGCGCGGTTGATGTTGTCGGGATAGCCCGGCATGTCGCGGATAACGCATTCGGCGGTGCCGGCCTTCGGCCCTTCCAGCCAGTAGCGATGCACGCGGCAGGCCCAGCTTTCGGCGAAGAACAGCGACTTGCCGTCATGCGCCATGCACACACCATTGGTGTAGCGGTAGCCGTCGAGCAGCGTCCTGGTCGAACCGTCCTTCGGGTCGTAGACCAGCAGCCGGCCGGTGGCGCGGTTCTCGATCGAGTCCAGCGCCCAGTCATGCGCGTCATAGCGCTTGGTCGAGTCGGTGAAATAGATGCGGCCATCGGGTGCGATGTCGCAGTCGTTGGGGTCGCGCAGCCGCGCATCGTCGACGATCGAGGTCCACGAACGCGATGTCTCCGCTGACAGGCGTTTGACCTCCCGATCCGGCGAGACCGAATAGAGGCCCATGGCGCCGACGCAGCTGATCAGATTGCCCGATTTGTCGAAGGCGAGGCCCAGCGGAAAGCCGCCGATGTGGGCAAACACTTCCGACCTGACATAATCCGGCGCGAAGAAGCGGACGATCTCGCCGTGGCGCGTGCCGCAATAGAGGTTGTCGTCGCGGTCGAGGATGACGTCTTCCGGCCCTTCCAGCTCGCCAAGCCCGATATGGTCGGCGGCCGACAGCCTGTTGTCGAGCTCGTAGGGCGTGCCTGAGCCGGGTGCGGCCGACTGTGTCACGCCCATCTTGAGATAGACCGGCGCGACATAGACCTCGTTCAGCACCTTGTGGCGGTTCTTCAGCCAGCGGATGTCGATGGTCACCGCCACCGCCAGCATGATGCCCAGCACCATCTGGTTGGTGCCGGTGCCGTAGCCCAGCCGGATCAGCCCGTTGGTCATGGTCAGCACGATGATCGCGCCCATCAGCCCCTTGATCACCGAGCCGCGCCCGCCACCGAGGCTGACGCCGCCGACCACCGCCGCCGTCAGTACCATGATCTCGAGGTTGAGGCCGGTGCCCGGCCCTGCCCCGCTTAGGCGGCAGGCGATAAGGAAGCCTCCGATCGAGGCGCAGAAGCCCGAGAAGACATAGGTCATGAACACCGTGCGGCGCACGCGGATGCCGGCATTGTGCGCCGAGCGCCTGGAGCCGCCGACCGCCAGCACGTGCCAGCCCGGCCGCGAGCGCGTCAGCGCGATATGGGTGACGATGGCCAGGATGATCGCCAGCCAGACCGAGACCGACAGCCCCCAGAACGTGCTGTCGCCGATGAAGTCGAGCACATCCGATGTGGCTGTCGAGAGCTGCACATCTGCGGCATAGGTGGTGACCAGGATGTCGAACAGTGCCCGTCCGAAGATGAAGGTGACCAGCGTGGTGAGAAAGGCGCGCAGCCTGAGATAGCCGACGAGATAGCCGTTGATGGCGCCGAAGATGAGGCCGGTGGCGAGCGAAGCGGCCAGTGCCAGCCAGATCGACTGTTCGAGGATAAAGAAGACATAGACAGCGGAAAAGCAGGATAGCGCGAAGATCGAGCCGACCGACAGGTCGATGCCGCCGCCCAGCATCACCACCGTCATGCCGGTGACCACCATCGAGAACTCGCCGAGCTGCCGGGTCGATTCCTGCAGCGCGGTCAGCTTGAAGAAGCCCGGGATGATCGAGCCGAAGGTTGCCAGCGTCGCCACCAGCGCCAGGAACGGAATGGCGTTGTCGGTCCAGCGTTTGGTCAGGATCTCGCCGACGACGTGGTCGGGCACGAGATTGTAGCGCCAGGACTGGAGGCGTTCGCGAAAGGACATCGGCAGCTGCTATTCCATGAGAAAGAGGTGGCCGGGCAATCCGGCCACCTCGTTGATCGGTGTTGGCAAGGATCGGCTTATTTCGCAGCCGCTTGCGCCTGCAGCGCCTTCAGGTCCCAGCAGCTGTCGGGCTTCAGGTCGGCCTTGGTCGTCGCCTTTTCCAGCGTGTAGATGTAGGTGTGCGAGGTGCCGGCCGGCTGGCCGCTCTGCAGCAGGAACTTGATGATCGCGTTCATGTCGCCCGACTGGCGAGCAAGATCGGTCATCACCACGGCGCCATAGGTGCCGTCCTGCAGCTTGTCGCAATCGGCCGCCTTTTCGCCGCCGCCCGTGGTGACTAGGAACACCTTGCCGTCGAGCTTGGCGTCGCGGATCGCGGCGGAAGCGCCGGTGGCGTCACCATCCCAGAAATCGATGATCGAGCAGATGTCCGGGTTCTGCTGCAGCATCGTCGTCGTCACGTTGCGCGAGGTCGTCGCATCCCAGTTTGAATCGGGCTTTGCCACCACCTTGAAGTCGGGATTCTTGTCCAGCACCTTCATGATGCCGGCATACTGATAGAGGCTGGAGGAGTTGGCCTGGTCACCCTGCACAAGGCCGATCTTCTTTGACGAGTTCGGGCCGCAGCCCTTGATCGCCGCTTCGGCCTCGAGCTGGCCGAGCCGGTCCCAGTCACTGCCGATAAAGGCGTCGGCCGGGAAGTTGGCGGGATTGTCGACCAGGATGACGTAGGTGCCGGCGGCCTGCGCCTTCTTCATCAGCTTGGAATAGGAGTTGAGGTCCGGCGCATGGATGATCAGCACATCCGGCCTGGTGTCCGACGAGATGGCGTCGGTGATCGCCTGCGCGCCGGCGTCGACGACCCAGTTCGGATCGCGCGTCTCGAACACGCCGCCCCACGCCTCGACTTCGGTCTTCAGATAATGCGCCCAGCCCTGCGCCAGGTCGAAGCCCATCGCCAGCGGCACCAGCATGACGCGCTTGCCTTTGAGCGCCTGTGCATAGGCGGCCGGGCCGGGATCATCGGCGGCAAAGGTTGGCGCCACGAAAGTGGTAACGGCAAGCGCCGTGGCGGCGGCCATAAGTGTCTTGATCAGTTTCATGTCAGATCCTCTGTTTTTGCTGTTGCTGTTCACGGCCGGCCCCAACCGTCCGCGGTAGGTTTAGATATCGCCTTGCTGGGCGGTCTGCTCGTCACGTGGATTGATGATGCCGTCGACGATGATGGCGCCGAGCAGGATCGCTGCCTTGATCAGGTTCTGGTAGAGCAGCGGAATGTCGATGATGGTCATGGCGTTGAGCAGGATGCCGATCAGTGCCGCACCGACCAGCACGTTGCGCACCCCGCCGCGCCCGCCGGACAGGCCGATGCCGCCGATCACCGCCACCAGCACGATATCGTAGAGCAGCGTTGAGTTGACGACCCGGGTGTTGATCGAATGCAGGCTCGCCGCCGTCAGCAGGCCGGCGACCAGTGCGACCAGGGCGGAAAGCACATAGCGCAGCACCAGCATCGGCCGCACCGGAATGCCGATGTTGCGCGCCGCCACCGGATTGTCGCCGGCGAAATAGATGTAGCGTCCCCATTTGGTGTAGCGCAGGAACAGGAAGAACAGGAATGCCAGGCCGGCGAAGACGAACACCTCGATGGGAACATCGAGGAAGCGCAGGCCGCCGAGCAGCTCGACCCAATGGCCCTGCGGCACCGGCACGGCATCCTGCGTGATCAGTTGCGAGCGCACATAGCCGAAGACGAAGGAGCCTGTCGCCAGCGTCACGAAGATCGCCGGCACGTCGGCATAGGCGACGAGAAAGCCATTGAGCAGGCCGATGGCCAGCACACCGGCCAGCACATAGGCGAAGGCCAGCCCGTCCGGCGTCCCCGAATTCAGAAGTTGCAGATACCAGGCGACAGACATCGCCATGATCGCGACGGCGGAGAGGTCGATGCCGCGGCCGATGATGACGACAGCCATGCCAAGGGCCAGAATGCCGAGCACCGACACCGAGCGGACAATGGCGACAAGGTTGTTGGGGTCGATGAAGCCCGGCAGGCCTATGGCCGCTGCAACGAACAGCACCACCGCTATGGCAAAGACAATGCCTTCCTGATTCAGGCTCCTGTAATTCGGCCAGCCGATCGTGTTCATGTCTGCGTTTGCCCCGATGGCAGCGCTGCCATCCCTGGGAAAGAACGCTAATCGGCCCAACGCCGGTTCGTCAAATGAATCCGCGCTCGGAACCCAGGCCGGCAGCGATATTTACCGAGTGGACGCGTCGATTGCCGAAGCTGGCGCAATGCATGGAAAAGCCTGCACTTTGGCAATTGGTTGCGCCATTGCGGCCGCTCGCGAAAGCGCTGCACTACGGCGAAAGGACGAGACGGAATTTATCTCCGCATCAGGCGGAAAAATCGATCTCAATTTCCCGGCGAGTGGCCGGAAACCTCCGCGCCCGCACTTGGCGGCAGCACGAGAAAACGCAACGCCGCCACCAGCCCGATGGCGCCGATCGCCAGGAAGGCGATTCGAAAATCCACAAGGTCGAGAGCGGGGCGATCCCTGACGATCTGCGACAAATTGAGGATCGCCGCCGCCACCGCGACGCCGAACAGCATCGCCACCTGCTGCAGCATCGAGGACAGGGTCGCCGCCGAGCTTCGTTGCGCCGCATCGATGTCGGCGAAGGCCAGTGTGTTGAGCGCGGTGAACTGCATCGAGCGCGTCAGGCCGGCAATCAGCATCAGCGCCACCACCAGCGCCTGTGGCGTCTGCGGCGAGATCGCCCCGCAAGCCATGATCGAGGCCGAGGCGATGATGCCGTTGACGACCATCACCGAGCGGAAACCGAAACGCCGCAGCGTTGGCGTCGTCACCGTCTTCATGCCGAGATTGCCGAGGAAATAGGCCAGGATCATCAAGCCGGCATCGACGGGCGAGAGGCCAAAGCCGACCTGGAACAGCAGTGGCAGCAGGAACGGCGTGGCATTGATCGCCACCCTGAAAATGGTACCGGCGGCCAATGTCGAGATGGCAAAGGTCAGCACATTGAACGAGGAGAGATCGAGCAGCGGATGCGGCGCCCGCCGGAGATGCCGTACCGCCAGCCAGCCTATGACGATGCCGGCAACGATCAGCAGCGCTGTCGGCAGCACGCCGTCCTCCGGATGAGCAATGCGTTCAAGGCCATAGAGCAGCAGGGCAAGTCCGGCCGATGTCAGGAAAAAACCCGGCCAGTCGAGCGGCTTGGGGTCAGCCACACGGTCGCCCGGAATGAAGCGCGCGACCAGCGCCAGCCCGATCACGCCGAGCGGGATGTTGATGAAGAAATTCCAGTGCCAGGACAGATAGGTGGTGATGAAGCCGCCGAGTACCGGCCCGACCACCGGCGCAAACAGTGCCGGCCAGGTGATCAGCGCCGTGGCGTTGAGCAATTCGGATTTCGACGCATTGCGCAGGACGAGAATCCGCCCGACCGGCGTCATCAGCGCGCTGCCGAGCCCTTGCACGACACGGGCGGCGACGAACTGGGTCAGGGTTTGCGAGAGGCCGCAGGCGAGCGAGGCCAGGGTGAACAGGACGATCGCCAGCAGGAAGATGTTGCGCGCCCCGAACCGGTCGGCGAGCCAGCCCGACAGCGGCACGAACACCGCCATGGTCAGCATGTAGACGGTGATGCCGATGCTCATTGCCACCGGCGACACGCCGAAGGACGCGCCCATCTGCGGCAGCGAGGTCGAGATGATCGTCGAATCCAGCAACTGCATGAAGAAGGCGATGGCGACGATCAGCGCCACGCGCCGCGCATTGGTGGCCGTTTCGGGTAAGATTTCGGTATCGGGAATGGCAGTCATGACGGAACCGGTTTGAACAGCATTTGGCCGGCCGCGTCCAGAGATAGCGCAACAAACTTTCGTGTCGCGAAACTTTCGGGTCGCGCCATGGCCTGCTATGGGATGGACGGGGTGGCCGAGGAAAGTGTCTGCGTAAAATGAAGCCCATCTATATCGACTACCTCAATGCCCTCGACATCGATGCCCTTGCCATGACCGATGGTGAAATCATTGCCGCCGTCGAGGCTGGCCTGGTGGCGCAAGGCAACGGCCAGACGGTGATCGAGCCGCGCGTCCATCTCGAACCGGACCCGTCCTTCCACGGTCATTTCAATGTCTTGCGTGGCTACGTCGCGCCGCTCGACACGGCGGGCGTGAAAATCGTCGGCGACTATGTCGACAATTACCTGCATGGCCTGCCTTCCGAATTCGGCATCCTCAATCTGTTCGATCCGCGAACCGGCACGCCGCGCGCCATCCTCGACGCCACCGTCATCACCGACATGCGCACAGGCGCTGTCACCGCCATCGGCGCCAAACATCTGGCGCGCAAGAATTCCAAGGTACTGGCCCATATCGGCGCGCGCGGCACCGCCTACTGGAACGTGCGCCTGCTCGACCATCTCTTCGACTTCGACGAGATCCGCGTCCATTCGCGCCGGCCGGAAAGCCGCGACGGTTTTGCCGCCAAACTCTCCGCCGATCTCGGCAAGACGGTCACTGCGGTGGCCGACTGGAAGAGCTGCATCGAGGGCGCCGACATCGTCGTCGAAGCCTCGCGGCTGCCGGAGCCGCAGCCATTGCTGAAGACCGAATGGATCAAGCCCGGCGCGCTGGTCGTGCCCTATGGCACGATGAGCGCGGTCGAACTGTCGCTGACCGAGATCATGCAGAAAATGGTCGTCGACGATTGGGGCCAGTGCAAGGGCGGCAAGTTCGGCTCGCTGCGCGCCCATGTCGAGACCGGGCGGCTGAGCGAGAAGACGCTGCACGCCGAGCTTGGCCAGATCGCCGCCGGTCTGAAAGTCGGGCGCGAAAGCGACGACGAAACGATCCTATTCTGGCATCGTGGCCTGTCGCTGTCCGACATTGCGCTGGGCAAGGCGATGCTGGCCAAGGCGCAAGTGCAAGGCATTGGCCAGCGGCTGCGCTTCGCATGACCGTGCTCGTCCTCTCCGGAGCCGGCGTCGGCATTGGCGATGTCGCCGCCGTGGCCCGCGATGGTCGCAAGGTGGAGATCGGACCCGATGTCATCGGCAGGCTGCAGAAGGCGCGAAAAGTGCTCGACCAGGCCGCCGCATCCGGCCAGCAGATCTATGGCCTGAACACCGGACTCGGCGCCAATCTCGGCACTGCTGTCGACGGCGACGCCGGCGCCTTCCAGCGCCAATTGCTTGAAGGACGCAGCGGCGCCGTCGGCGAGGTGCTGCCGGTTGAAGCCGTGCGCGCTACTATGCTTGCCCGCGCCGCGATGCTGTCGGTTGGCGGCTCCGGCCTTTCGCCCTCCGTCTTCGTCGCTTTGGTCGACGCGCTCAACGCCGGCGTCCATCCCGTCATGCCGTCACTCGGCTCGATCGGCGCCGGCGATCTGGTGCTGATGACGGCACTCGCCCGCATGCTCACCGGCGAAGGCGAAGCAGACTATCAGGGCCGTCGCATGCCGGCGGCCAAGGCACTGATGATGGCGCGCCTCGCCCCCATCAGCCTGGCGCCCAAGGATGGGCTGTCGCTGATCAATGCCTCGGCGGTGTCCGCCGGCAGCGGCGCGCTTGCGGTGACGGATGCGCTGTCGGCTCTTGCCCAGCAACAGCAGACCGGGGCGCTGACCATGGAAGGTTTTGGTGCCAACCGCACCATCCTCGATCCGCGCTTGCACATGGCGCGCCCGGCGGCCGGCCAGCAGGAAGCAGCCAAGGTGCTGCACGATCTGCTCGTCCGCGACGAGGCGCTGGTGCCGACCACCTTGCAGGACCCGCTGTCGATCCGCTGCATGCCGTCGATCCATGGCGCGCTGATCGAGGCGATCGGTCAGGCGAGACAGGCTGTCGAGATCGAACTCAACGCCGCCGCCGACAATCCGCTGGTGCTGGGCGATGATGAGTTGGTGCTGTCGACCGGCAATTTCCACACCGCCGCACTGGCGCTCGCCTTCGAGACGCTCGGCCTGGCGATCGCCCAATGTGCCGCGGCCAGTGCCGCCCGCTTTATCCAGCTCACTGGCTCGGGCCGCAATGGCCTGCCGAAATATCTGTCGCCGGTCGGCGGCGCCTCGGCCGGCTTCGTGCCGCTGCAGAAGACAGTGACCTCGATCCTGGCCGCCATCCGCCACAAGGCTAATCCGGTGATGCTCGACTTCCTGGCCGTGTCGGAAGGCGTCGAGGATCACGCCACGCAGACGCCTCTGGCGGTTGCGAAATGCGCCGGGATGATCGAGCTGTGGCGGCGGCTGATCGCCTTCGAACTGATGGCCGCCGCACAGGCCATAGACCTGCGCGACGGCTTCACATTGGCGCCAGGCACCGCCGCACTTCACGCGGCGATACGCGCTCTCGTCCCCATGCTGAAAGAGGACCGGCCGCTCGGTATCGACGCCGAGGCACTTTACGCTGCGCTCGCCGGCGGAAGCTGGCCGGCCTGACGCGGCTTCGCTCAGAAAACGACGGTCTTGTGGCCGTTGAGCATGACGCGGGCTTCGAGATGCAGCTTGACCGCGCGCGCCAGCACCCGGCTTTCGATGTCGCGCCCGACGGCAACGAAATCCTCGGCGCTCATCGCATGGGTGACGCGTTCGGTCTCCTGATCGATGATCGGGCCCTCGTCGAGGTCGGACGTGACGTAATGCGCCGTCGCACCGATCAGCTTGACGCCGCGGTCGAAGGCCTGGTGATAAGGCTTGGCGCCCTTGAAGCTCGGCAGGAAGGAATGGTGGATGTTGATCGCCCGTCCGAACAGCCGGTCCGACAGGCTTTTCGAGAACACCTGCATGTAGCGCGCCAGGATGACCAGTTCGGCCCCTGTTTGCTGCACCAGGTCCAGCAGCTTCTGTTCCTGCTCGGCCTTGTTCTCCCTGGTGGTCGGCCAATGGTGGTAGGGAATGCCCTCCAGCTCGGCGAAGCGGCGGGCATCCTCGTGGTTGGAGACGACGGCGGCAACCTCCGCGTTCAGCCAGCCGACCCTGATCTGGTACAGCAGATGCAGAAGCGCGTGGTCGAACCTGGAGACCATGACGATGATCTTCGGGCGGCGCCCCTGATCGACGAGCGCGGTCTTCATGCCGAACCGGTCGACACTTGATTTCAAGGCCCGTTCCAGACTGTCCCTGGTCGAGCCTGGCGGGCTGATGAAGGCGATCCGCATGAAAAAGCGATTGGTCTGCCGGTCCCAGAACTGGCTGCTTTCGGCGATGTTGGCGCCGTTCGCGGCAAGCTCCGCCGTGACCGCGGCGACGATCCCCGGCTGGTCCTCGCAAGAAAGCGTAAGAATATGAACCGGCGCGGCGTCGTCCGTCGCATCATTGCCTTGAGATTTCACGCCCTGTCGACCCTTTTCATGAACAGGCTGAGCTCAGCCGGATCCATATGCACCACATGCTTGTCTTCGGGATAGGCAAGACTGTTGACATCGGCAACATATTCCGAGAACGCGGCGATACGCTCGGCCTGCAAACGATCATACTCGGCGGCGAAGTTGCGGTAGACCTTGGAGTGACGGGGCATGTGGCCACGGTTCTGGCCGAGGATGTCGTCAGCGAACAGATATTGCGCATCGCAACCGGTGCCCGCTCCCATCGACAGCATGATCAACGATGTCCGTTCAGAGATCGCCTTGGCCACCTCGACCGGTACGACCTCGATCTCGGCGCCGATGGCGCCGACAGTTTCCAGCTGCTTCACCGCCGCGAAGACCTCCATGGCGGTGTCGGCGGTCTTGCCGACCGCCTTGAAGCCGCCGGTCCAGGTGGCCCGTGACGGGATCAGCCCGACATGGCCGATCACCGGGATATTGTCATCGGCCATCCGCTTGATCGTGGCGTAACCGGCGCTGCAATAGACCGCGTCGGCGCCGGCCTTGTAGAGCAGGAAAGCCCAGCGCACGAAATCGTCCGCCGTGCCGATCTCGTAGAAATTGTCGCCCGGCATGGTGAACAGGCTGGGTGCGGCGTCCCGGTATTGCGGGTTGAGCACCAGTTCGGGCGGCACCGAGACGATGTCGACCCCCGCGCGCTCGGCGGCCTCGGCCTCGTCCATCGTCAGCACGCGCAGCATGGTCAGCTGTCGCTTGCCCTTCATGGCGCGCAAATCCGCCACCGTTGGTCTTTTTCGGCTCATCAAATGGGTTCCCTCAGTTGCATTCGGCGGCAGGTCAGCCGATCTGGATCATCACTTTGCCAGCCTCGACCTTCACCGGATAGGTGGCGAGATTGACGCATACCGGTGCGCCTCGGGCCACACCCGTCTTGTAGTTGAAGCGGCCATTGTGCTTGGGGCATTCGATGATGTCGTCCATCACCAGCCCATCGGCCAGATGCGCCTTCTCATGCGTGCAGTATCCGTCGGTTGCGAAGTACTCGTCATCGGGACTGCGATAGATGGCGAAGGTACGGCCGCCATGATCGAAGCGGATGACATCCTCTTCCTCGACATCGTCGACGCCACACGCTTCAACCCAGTCGGCCATCTGCTTCTCCCCTATTCCGCCGCCGCCGGAACGGTCAGCGCATGGAACTCGTCCCGGTACGGCCTGGCCGTCGGCGGCAATTCACGCTTGAGGAAATAGTCCTCGTACTGAAGCTGCTTCAGCAGCACCGGCCAGACCTCGCGGTAGGCATGCCACATCGAAGGGTTCGGCGCGGGCAGATCATGCTTGATCAATTCATGCAGCCTCGGCAGCGCGTGATACGGCACCATCGGGAACATGTGATGTTCGACATGGTAGTTCATGTTCCAGTAGATGAAGCGGCTGATCGGGTTCATGTAGACGGTGCGCGTGTTCAGCCGGTGGTCGGTGACATTATCGGCCAGGCCGATATGCTGCAGCAGGCCGGTCAGCACCATGTGCCAGCTGCCATAGAGGCGCGGCAGGCCGATCAGCACCAGCGGCAGGAACGACCACAGATAGAGCGCCAGCACGATCGCCGCGACATAGATGGCGACATGCCAGCGCGCGGCGGTGACCACCTTGTGAAGCTCCATCTCGGGGATAAAGCTTTTCTCGTCGGGCGAGATGCTGCCGAACGCATTGCGCACCAGCGTCGGCAGCGAATAGCGGAAATCGAGAATGCCGGTGAAGGCGAGTGCGGCGCGCAGCAGGTCCGGCGGACGCATCACCGCGATCTCGGCGTCGCGGCCGACGATGATCGTGTCGGTGTGATGGCGCGCATGGCTCCAGCGCCAGGTCACCGGGTTGCGCATCAGCATGAAGCTGGCGATCTGGTAGACGGCATCGTTCATCCAGCGCGTGCGGAAAGCGGTGCCGTGGCCGCACTCGTGCCAGCGCGAGTCGCTGGACGAGCCGTAGAGCACGCCATAGACGAGCAGGAACGGCACCACCCACCACGTGCCCCAGAACCAGGCGATCCCGGCGGCAGAGCCCAATATGGCAACGATCCAGATGATCGTGTCGCGGATCGCCGGCCCGTCCGAGCGTTGCATCAGCTCTTTCATCGCCTTGCGCGGCACATCGGTGTGATACCACTCGGCCGAGGCCAGCCCGGTCTCGATCGCGGTGCGCGTGCTTTCCCCGACCAGGCTGTAGTCGCGCTTTTTCGCCATCACATCGACCTCCGATTTCCGGCCCGCCAGCCGGAGCATTCGTTTCGCATCATGCCCTGTCCGCCAATCCCGGAAAATTGCCCGACGGCGCAGGATAATCCTGTTGCGGTTGCCTGGCGATCGAAGCGATCCTCTCTTCCGTCGCGGCGATCTCGCCGGCACCGTCGAGCACTCGGAACATCGCGTCGTAGGAACGGCTTTCGCCATGCTCCAGCCAGATCATTTCGCCGCGCTCACGTGCGGCGAGATTGCCGAGCACATGGTGCGTCGAGGGCTCGATGCCCAACGCATACTGCCCCGCCTGGAAATTCTGCCATTGATAGGCGCAAGGCAGCTGGTCCTTGCGCGTGATCACTTCCAGGCCAAGCCCTATGCCGTCATTGACCACCGCCACCGGCACCTCGCCATTGGCGTCCGCCGCCATCTCGTGCTGCCAGACCTGCTCGCTGAAGCCCAGTCGCGGCGCCGGCACGGTGCGGTAACCGACCTTCTGCGCCTTGTAGCGTTCGCCTGCATGGCCAGCCCAGACGACGTCGCGGATCGGCGCCAGATAGCGCGAACCCTCGTCGAGCAAGGGGTGGCTGACATTGACGTGGTAAAAATACATATGCGGCGTGCGATTGAAGCCATGGTTGACGACGCGGTCCGACAGCCGGATCTCGTTGCCGCCGACATCGGCCTCGATACGCCGGATCAGATGCAAATCCTCGCCGAACACCGCCGATTGCTGAACGATGCCTTCGGCCCAAAGCACGCAGCGGTCGCCATCCCAGGCCTCGCCATAACCGGTCAGCCGCGCTGGAATGGTGCCCACGCGGCCATGCAGCGAATGGATCACGGTCTTCTTGCCCGGGTAGTTGTAGCTATCGGCAGGCACCTCTTCGCGGCCCAATATGTGGTCGAGGCCGCAGGTGACAAGCAGCCCAGAAAACGAGCGTGCCCAGGCGAGCCCGCCCTCCCCCTCGTAATCGTGCAGGCCGGGATGACGAAAGCCGCTCGGCGAATGCCAGCCGATCGCCTGGCCCTTGAAGTCGCAGTCGGCGATGTCGAGCGCCCGGTCGACCAGCGCGGTGAAGCGCAGCCCCGTGCCAGTACGGAACTCCAGCATGCGAATGCCGCGTTCCACCCCGTCGCCAAGCGTCATCAGCCGCACGCCGGCAAATTGCGACAGCATGCCCGAACGTTCCGACACCTGCCGGCGCGAAAGCGTCTTGCCGTAAAGTTCTACCATGTGACGGCCAACTTCTTCACTTCGCTCTCGTCTCTTTCAGCAGGGCCGACATGTCGGCGCCGGTGATGATGCTTTCCACGGTCAGGAGATCGGTATCGGCAACCGTCTGCTCGGCGACGATCTCGCCGCGGCGCATGACGATGATACGGTCGGCGACCTGGAACACGTGATGGATGTTGTGGGTGATCAAGAGCACCGAATGGCCGGCGTCACGCACCTCCTTGACGAAGCGCAGCACGCCATGGGTTTCCTCGACACCGAGATTGTTGGTCGGTTCGTCGAGGATAATGACCTTGGCGGCGAACTGCATGGCGCGAGAAATCGCAATCGACTGGCGCTCGCCGCCCGACAGCGTTAAGACCAGCGCATCGGCGTCGAGTTTCTTCGAGATGCCGACGCGCTTCAACAGCGCCGACGCCGCGTCGCGCAATTTGGCGAAATCGAGCGGCGCGAACACGCCCAGCCATTTCAGCTTGACCGGTTCGCGCCCAAGGAAAAGATTGCGCGCAATGCTGAGATCCGGCGCCAGCGACGTGTCCTGGTGGATGGTCTCTATGCCGAGGTCCATCGCATCGCGCGTCGAGCGGATCGAAACCTTTTCGCCGCGCACATAGATGTCGCCCCGATCGGCTGGAAACACGCCCGAGATCGCCTTGATCAGCGTCGATTTGCCGGCGCCATTGTCTCCGAGCAAGGCCACCACCTCGCCCTCCTTGAGGGCAAAGGACGCATTCTTCAGCGCCCGAACGCTGCCGAAGGATTTTTGCAGATTCTGCAGCCGGAGAACTTCCATGATCAGCCCCTCGCAGCGTTCTTCTGCAGCAAAGCGTGCAGGATGAGCATGGCGAGGATGATGAGGCCGACGAAGATGTTGTAGGCGAGGCCCGGCACGCCGATCAGCACGATGCCGTTGCGGATCGCGCGCAGCATCAGCGCGCCGACGATGGTGCCGAGGATCGTGCCGCGTCCGCCGGTCAGCGCCGTGCCGCCGACCACCACCATGGCGATCACTTCGAGCTCGTAGCCGGTGCCGGCCACCGGTGAGGCGGCCGAGATGCGGAAAGCGCTGATCATGCCGGCCAGTCCCGCCAGGACCGAAGTCAGGATGAACAGCCACACCTTGACTGCGTCCGCCGGCACGCCGCGCGCCACCGCCGCGTTCCGGTTGGAGCCGATGGCGCTGATCCAGTTGCCGAGCTTGGCATAGCGCAGCACGTAGATCGCCAGCAGCGAGAGACCGATGAACCACCACAGCGAGGTGTAGAACCTGAACGAACCGACATTGAAGCTGCCGGCCAGCAGCGTGACGAAAAAGCCTGGCTGGTCCCAGGATTTCAGCGGAAAGCCCTGCGTGATGTAGAGCGCCGCCCCGCGCACCACGAGCAGCATGGACAGCGTGACCAGGAAGGACGAAATGCCGATCTTGGTGACGATCAACCCGTTGATCGCGCCGATGGCGACGCACAGCAGAAGCCCGGCCAGAAGCGCGAAGCCGATATCGACGCCTCCGTTCTGCACCAGAAGCATGACGACGACCGGCGCCAGCCCGAACACGGCACCAACCGACAGGTCGAATTCGCCCGCCGTCAGAAGCAGCGTCATGCCGAGCGCGATGATGCCGAGCTCGGGGAGGAACGCCATCATGTTGGAGATGTTGAGCGGCGACAGGAAATTGGCATCGGCGATGGCGAAAATCGCGAGCAGGACAATGAGGATGACGAGCGAGGAGAATTGCGGCGAGCGTATAAGGCTCGATCTGCGTTTCCCGACAGGCATTTCGTCTTCTGCGGCGATCATCATGACTGCTTGAACCATGCTTTGAAGTGGTGCCCGCGGCCTGCGCCGCGGGCACCGGTTTTCACTTCGTGTCGTAGAGTTTCAGGATCGGTTCGACGCTTGAGGCGTCGTAAAGGCTGAAAGTATGGATGTCGTAGCCGATCGGTTCGCCCGACGCGGCGAGCCCGAGCAGCGCCACCGGCATGAAGCCCTGCGCAGACGGAAACTGCCAGGCGGCCGCGTTGACGAAGCCGGATTTGACGGCCTCGGCGGTTTCCTTCGAATTGCCCCAGCCGACGACCGGGATCTTGCCGGCCGGCACACCTGCGCCGTCGAACACCCGTTTGACGCTGGCCGCCACGGAATCGCCGAGCGCGATGATCGCCGGCGGATTGTTGGCCACCATATAGTCGGTCATCTTGGCAATGATGCCGGCCGGGTCGGTGCCGCAATCGACCACATCATATTTGATCCCCAACGGATCGAAGACGCTGGCGATGCCTTCGGTCTCCAGCTGCTGATAGCTGGCGCCGGGCACTTCCACCGGCAGGAACACCTTGTCGCCCTGCTTCACCATCTTGCGGTCGACGAGATACTTGGCCCAGATGACGCCCGCCTCCTTGAGATCGGCGCCGACATAGGCCTGCCGTCCGGTCGCCGGATCGTCTGTGTTGAAGAACACGATCGGGATCCCGGCCGCCTTGGCAACCTTCACTTCCTCGGTCCACAAGCCCGGCTGGGCCGAGGTGGTGGCGATGCCGTCGGGCTTGGCCGCAAGCGCGGAATTGAACGCCTCCTTCTGCGCCGCCATGTCGCCGCCGCTGAAGGAGATCTTGCAGGTCACCTTGAGCTGGTCGCAGGCTTTGGTCGCGCCGGCATTCCAGTCGAGCCAGAACGCATCCGAGGGACCGCCATGCGACAGCAGGTAAAACGTCTTCTGGCCATCCTGCGCCATTGCCGGCGAGCCTAGCGCGACGCTGGCGAGCAGCGTTGCGGCAGCCGCCAGTTTCAATGCGAACTTCAACATTCTTTCCTCCCTTGCTTTTGGGCCGCGCCGCCGCGAACCGACAGCGCGCAGTGACCGTCACAGACCGTTGGCGCGGAACTTCCCATCGAGGAATTTCTTGGCGCGCGGCACGTCGTCTTCCGAGAGATGCTCGATGATCACAGGAATGTTCGGATGCTTTTCCGCCAGCCGCTGGAGGTAGAGATCGTAGTTCAGCGAACCGAGGCCCGGTGCCGGCAGCTCGATCTCGCCGACGCCACGGAAGGTGTGGCTCTCCAGCGCGTCCTCGTCGCCGATATCGGCGTGCTTCTCGGACTTGTCGCCGCCCGAACGCTTGACGTCCTTGGCGTGAGCTATTCTGATCTTGTCGGTCAGCGTGTCGAACACCTGGTTCAGGATCTGGTCCATCCTGTCGATGTTATGCGTCTCGAAATAATTGGTCGGGTCCATCAGCAGACCAAGGCCGGGATGGTCGACCTGCGCGAACATCTTCACCGTCTCCTCGACCGAGCCGACGACGTTGTTGACGTAGGTTTCGAGCAGGAAGACCGCGCCGTGGTCATAGGCCGTCTGGGCGAGCTCGGCGACCACCTTGCGGCACTCCTCGAACCCTTCCTCGGTCTTGTTCTTGGGGTGATGCACCCAGTCGGATTCGGTGTTGTAGGTGCCGGTTTCCGAGATCACATACGGGCTGCCGAAATGGCGGGCGTTGCGGATGATCTCCTTGAGATAGCCGACACGCTTGTCGCGCTCGGCCTTGTCGGGATGGATGATGTTTGTGTAGCCGGAAATGCAGCACACCGGCAGGTGATGATCGCGGAAGACGTCGCGCACCTTCTTGGCCTTGTCCTTGGTGATCTGCCCCGCCGACAGGTCGACGTCCTTGAAATGCAGGTCGAGCTGCACCGTGTTGAAATCGAGCCCGCGGATCTTCTTCGCCGTCTCTTCGAGGCCGTACGGGAAATAGCCCGTGAAAATACCTGCCTGCATCATGGTGTGAATTCCTCCCTGTAAGCGATTCAGTTGTCTGGTGTTTCAGTTGCGGTGATCAGATAGCGATTTCGGAAAGCTTGACAGTGCGGCCCTCGTCGATCGAGCGATACCCCGCCTCGACCAGCGCCATGGTCTTGACGTTGTCGGCCACCGACAGCGCCGGCGGCGTGCCGGTCTTCACCGCATGCTGGAGCTGCTCCATCACGCCGATAAAGGCATGCGGGAACCACATCGTGTCCCAACTCGGGCTGACCCATTCGCCGCCGGTCGTCTCGGTCGAGGCATAGGTCAGCGTCGAGGCCGCGCCCGTCGGCCAGCCGATGGTGCCCTTCGCGACGCCCTTGGTGCCGTCGACGCGCCAGTTGATGTGCTGGTCGTCCTTGTAGCCATCCTGGCGCGGACCGGACCAGACATCCTCCAGCGACACGGCGAGCACGCCGGACGGGAAGCGCAGCGTCGACACGGTGATGCCGTCGGAATGGTCGAATGTCGTGCGCGGATCCTTCCGCGTCAGCGTGGTGATCTCTGAGGGGTCACCGAACAGGAAGCGCAGCACATCGAGATGATGCACGCTCATATTGGCCAGCGTCAGCCGGTCGTAATCCTCGAGGAAGCTTTGCCAGTGGGGGATGGCGTGCATGTCGATCTGGGCGAAGATGATCTCGCCCAGCGCGCCGCTGTCGATGATCTGCTTCAAGACGCGCATCGACTGGTCGTAGCGCATGTTCTGATTGACCGAGAGGATCTTGCCGGCCTTGGCCGCCTCGTCGCGCAGCTTGACCGCTTCCTCAACCGACAAGGCCAATGGCTTCTGCGCCAGGATCGCCTTGATGTGCTTCTGCTTCAGCGCGTGACGGATCAGCGCCGGCTGCAGGTCGGGCGGGAAGGCAAGATCGATGATCTCGACATTCTCGTCCTCGATCAGTTTTTCGGGCGTGTCGTGGACCGTGGGGATGCTCCAGCGCGTCGCCACCTTCTCGGCGCTGGCCCTGGTGCGCGAGGCGATCGCCACCACCGGGAATCCAGCTTCCTTGTAGGCGGCGAGATGGCACTCGGCCATGATCATGCCGGCGCCGACGCAGCCGATCCTGTATTCCTTCGTGCGGACCTTCACGTCCGGCTCGAAGTCTTTGCTTGCCATCTCTTCCTCCCGAAACTCTTTCCTTGCGGCGGCCGTCATCGTGCCAACGCTCCGCCGCTCTGTTCGAAATAATGCACTCTGGCCGGCTCGCAGGATATCGCCACCATGGCATCCGGCCGGACGTCGGGCTGGCCGCGCAGCAATGCCTTTAGCCGCGCCTGCCCGGCAGCGAGCGTCACCACGGTATAGCCGCCAAGCGGCTCGACCTCGAACACTCGCGCCGGGCGGCCCGGGCCCCCATCCGCCCACGGTCTAACCTTGATGTCTTCCGGCCTCAGGCCGATCTCCACGGCGTCGGCGGGCGCTGTCTTGTCTTCGATGCGGATCGTCCCTTCAGCCGCTTCGACACCGCCCTCGCTGCGCGCCGATCTGAGAATGTTCATCATCGGCGAGCCAAGCAGCCTTGCCACATACGTGCTGGCCGGGCGGTCGTAGATCTCTGCCGGCGTGCCGATCTGCCTGATCTTGCCGTCCTCCAGGATGGCGATGCGGTCGGCGACCGACATCGCCTCTTCCTGGTCATGCGTGACATAGATCAGCGTCTTGCCGAGTTCGCGCTGGATGCGCTTCAGCTCGACGCGCGTTTCCTCGCGCAGCCTGGCGTCTAGCGCCGAGATCGGATCATCCATCAGATAGGCATTGGGATCGCGCACCAGAGCCCGCGCGATCGCCACGCGCTGCCGCTCCCCGCCCGAAAGCTGTCCCGGCGGCTTGTGCAGGATATGGCCGATATGCAGCTTCGCCGCGACGTCCGTGACCCGCCACTTGATCTCGGCCTCGGCGACCCGGCGTTCGACCAGGGGAAAGCGGACATTTTCGAGCGCGCTCATATGCGGAAACAGCGCCAGGTTCTGGAACACCATCGCCACGTTGCGCTCGGCCGGCGACATCGCGTTGACCGGCCTGCCTCCGATCAGGACTTCACCGGTGTCAGGTGTCTCCAGCCCGAGCACCAGGCGCAGAATGGTCGACTTGCCTGACAGCGGCGGTCCGAAGAAGCAGAAGAACTCATTGTCGTTGACGGTGAACGAGGCGTCGTCGACGGCGAGTATATTGCCGTAGCGTTTGGTCACATTGCGAAAGACGATATCGGCCATCTCAACCTGCCTTTATCGCAAGGCCGGTAGCGGCGTCGAAGACGCGCACCGACGACGTAGTGGGGGCAATGACAGCGGTGTCGCCGATAGCCAGTCCGACATCATTGTCGAACACCGTTTTCACAGCCGCCTCGCCCTGGCCGAGATGAACGATGGTGCGCGCACCGATCCGTTCGACGAAGGTCACCGGCATTGCGAGGCCCTGCCCATTCTGCACCAACGTCGCCTGTTCAGGACGGAATCCGTAAAGCACCTCGCCGCGCGCACCACGCATGGCCGCCGCGAGTTCGACCGGCAGCGGCGGCGTGACGCCCAGCGGTCCGAGATCGACGACCAGTCCGCGGTCGCTTTCCACCGGCCTGCCCTTGAGCAGATTCATGCCCGGCGCACCGATAAAGCGGGCGACGAAGACATTGGCGGGATCGTTGTAGACCTCGAGTGGCGTGCCGACCTGCTGCAACACGCCATGATCCATGACCGCGATCCGGTCGGCCATGGTCATCGCCTCGAGCTGGTCGTGGGTGACATAGACCATGGTCTGGCGGAACTGCCGCTGCAGCTGCTTCAGTTCGGTGCGCATGACGGCCCGGAAAGCCGCGTCGACATTGGACAGCGGCTCGTCGAGCAGGAAGATCGCCGGCTCCATGATCGCCGAGCGGCCGATCGCCACCCGCTGCAATATGTTGACTGACAGCCTGTCGGCCTTGCGGTCGAGCAGCGGCGTCAGTTGCAGCATCTCGGCGATGGCGCCGACACGGCGATCGATCTCGGCTTTGGCAGCCCCTCGCATTTTTGGTCCATAGGCAAGGTTCTGGCGCACCGTCATATGCGTGAAGATGGCGTAGTTCTGGAAGACGAAGCCGACGCCGCGCCGGCCCATCGGTACGCCGGCCATGTCGCGCTCGCCGAACAGGATCTTGCCGCCGGTCGGCTCTTCCATGCCGGCGATCATGTTCATCGTCGTCGACTTGCCGCAGCCCGACGGGCCGAGCAGCGCCATGAACTCGCCATCGGCAATTGCCAAATCCATGGTTTTCAGCGCGGTGAAGTCGCCGAATTTCTTGACCAGGTTTTGCAGGTGAATTGCGCTCATGCCGCCACCTCGCGTGCCCGCGCCATGCGCTTCATGGCGAACACCGCGACGATCGACAGCACGACCAAAATGGCCAGCGCGATCGCCGCCACATAGCCCCAGATCAGGTCCTGCGTGGTGAGCTTGTAGATGTAGACCGAGATGGTTTCGGTGGCGACGCCTGGACCGCCGCCGGTCATGATGTAGAGCGTGTCGAAGATCTTGAAGTTCTCTATCACCCGGATCGCCAGCGCGATGATGATGATCGTCTTCATCTTCGGCAGCACGATGGTGACGAAGCGCTGCCAGGGATTGGCGCCGAGCAGCGTCGCCGCCTTGATCTGGTCCTCCGGCACGCCGACCAGGCCGGCGAGCAGGATGAGGAACATCAGCGGCGTCCATTGCCAGATATCGGCGACCATCACCGCGATCAGCGCCAGCGTCGGATCCGACAGCCAGGCGATGGTGACGGGAGAACCGGTCAGCGACGACAAGATGTCGTTCACCGGGCCGCCTGACTGGAACAGCATGAAGAACATGTAGCCGGCCACCGCCGGCACCACCATCATCGGCATCAGCAGGATCGAGTAGAAGACGCGCTTGCCCGGGAAATCGTCGGCAAACAGCGTCGCCAGTGCCAGGCCAAGCAGGAATTCCGCCGGCACGCAGACGATCATGACGATGGCCGTACGCTTCAGCGCGCTCCAGAAGCGCGCGTCGGCGGCGAGATCGGTGTAGTTGGCAAAGCTGTTCCACATCGACCAGGCGTTCCACCAGCCGGTGCCCGACAGAGGCGACCAGTCGGTGACGCTGATGTAGAGCTGCATCAACAGCGGGAAGGCCGAGATGAACAGCACGAGGATCTGAGCGGGCAATGTCAGCCGGAAACCCAGCCTTGCGCCCTCGTCACGCGAACCCGGCCTTGTTCCGACGGCTTTCATCTCATCCTTGGAAGTCATGACAGTCACCGCGCTCATTGCTTGAGCGCCCCGAACGTCAACCCGCGCACCAGATGGCGTTGGATGGCGATGCCCATGATGACCGGCGGCACGGCCGCGATCAGCCCAAGCGCCGCCTTGGCGCCATAGAGCTGCCCAGTCATCGAGGAGGACAGAGAGGCCATGTAGACCGGGATGGTCACCCATTCGCGCGTCGTCAGAAGCAGCGCGATCAAATAGTCCGACCAGTTGAGGATGAAGACGAAGAGCGCGGCACTGGCGAGCGGCGCGCGCATCATCGGCAGCGTGATGCGCGTGAAGACGCGCAGCCGCGAACAGCCTTCGACAAGCGCCGCCTCCTCGATCTCGCGCGGCATGTCGTCGAAGAAGGTCTTCATCAGCCAGAAGGCGAACGGCAAGGTGACGATGCCGTAGATTAGCGCCAGGCCCCACCAGCTATCGGTGAAGTTGAGGAAAGCCCACATGATCATCACCGGGATCATGACCGCCATCGGCGGAAAGATCCTGAGCTGGATCAGCGCCAGCGGCAGGTTCTGGCCGGAGCCGAAACGCGACAGCCCATAAGCCGCGGCAGTGCCCGCCGACATGGCGATCACCGTGCCGAAAACCGCCGACAGCAGCGATGCGAGGATCGGCTTCAGCGCGTTACGGTCGAGCGCGACGATCAAATTGTTGGTCGACTCGCCGAAGACGAAACGGAAATTGCTGAGCGTCGGGTTCTTCGGCCACCAGGTCAGGTCGGCGCCGGTCGCCGACCATTCGGCGATCGGCTTGAAGGCCATCGATACCATCCACAGGATCGGCACCAGCGTAACCGCCATGGCCGCGAAGATCGCGGCATAGCGGAATATCAGGAAAGGAAAGGAACGCTTCATCTGGCGGCTTTGCTGGTGGCGTTGTGGGCGGAGGGGAGAAGCAAGCTCCTCCCCTCCTTCGATATGATCCAGGGAGAAGGATCAGACGATTGGATCGAGAACTGTCGGCCAGGCCTCCTTGTTGGTCTTGATGGCTTCGAGCAGTTTGTCCTCGCCGGTGCGCCGGGCGATCTTTTTCCACTCTGCCTCGGTATCGGCCATCGCCTGCTCCGATGTCTTGGCCTTGGTCAGCGCCGCCATCAGGTTCTCGTCGAGCGCATTGTGGAAGGCTGTCGCGCCGGGATAGTTGATGGTTGGCACGGTGCGGGCGACCGTCTCGCGCACGACGTCCATGTGGTAGGCATGATAGGTCTGGCGCACCAGCGGATCGGAGAAGTCCGAAAGCCGGAACGGGTCCAGATAACCGCCGGGGTTGGCGCTCATCCATGCGTAGATACGGGCCGAGCCCAGCCATTGCAGCAGGAGATAGGCGACCTCCTGGTTTTTCGACTGCGACGAGACCATGCCGGTCAGCGAGAACCACAGCACGGAACGGCTGATCAGCTTGCCGCCGATCTCGCGGCCGGGCGGCAGCATCGAGCCGATCTTGCCGGTGACGGCTGAATCCTTGTTGCCGGCATTGTCGAGGAATTTCGGCAAGTTGGAGAAGGCGCAGGTCATCGCCGCACCACCCTTGGCGAAGTTGCCGTATTGCTCCGGCCAACCCCAGGAGATCGCATCCGGCGAATGATGCGCGAGCGAAGCGACATATTCGTTGGTGGCGGCAATACCTTGCTCGGAATTGATCATCGGCTTGCCGTCATCGCCAAACAGGAATTGGTTGGGCGAAGCCATCGAGACATAGCGCTGGTACCAGTTCGTGTAGCCCCAGCCCTGGTTGCGCAGGTCGGTCGAGCCGAACAGGCCCTTGTCCGGTCGCTGGAAGAAGGCGGCTATGTCGCCATGCTGCTTCCAGGTCTTCGGCGGCGCCAGATCGTAGCCGTATTTGTCCTTGAAGGCCTTCTTCTCGGCTTCGTCGCCGAACAGGTCGGCGCGGTAGACCCAAGTCTGGAAGTCGCCGTCCAGCGACACGCCATAGTTCGAGCCGCGGTATTTGTTGAGCAGCGACACGCCCTTGGCGCCGTTGACATAGCCGCTGACCGGATCGTCCCATTCAGGCTTATGCTGCGCGACAAAGTCGTCGAGCTTGGCGATGCCGCCGGTTTCGGCGAGGTCGCCAAGACGGTTCCATTCGGTCGAGTAGATGTCGTAGGCCCCACCCTTGGTGGAGATGTCCTGCATCGTCTTGGTGAATTCCTGGCCGTTCGGCAAACCGACGATTTCGATCGCGATGCCGGTTTCCTTTTCCCACAGCTCCTTGATCGACGGCGCACCGGCCGGGAACGGCTGCGTGAGCTGGCCGATCGAGCCGTCGGACAGGCCGAGCACGATCTTGGCCGGCGCCTTGCCGGCGCCCTTCAGCGCCTTGGCCGCCTCGATGGCGCGGCCTTCCGGCGTATCGGCGCCATACTGGTAGCGCTCGGCCCCTTCGAAGCCCGTCGGGCCGCCGATCATGCCGGGCGCCAGCGCGTCGGCCGCATAGGCACGTCCGGGACGAATGAATTGGGGTGCGATACCAGCGGCGGCCATGATCACAGCCGCCTTTCCTCCGGATGCCAGCAGCCGGCGCCGCGAGATGCGGATCAAGTCAGACATTGAAACTCCTCCCTCAGGGCCACGTTTCCTCCACGGCCCTTATGAGGGATATTGACGGCAGCATGGCAAGGCTGTCAACATCATAAATAATCAAAACACCTCATAACGTTGCAACAAGGCAAGGAAATGCACAAAAACGGGATCCATGCGTCACGCCGAATGCCTCAATTTGAGGGCACCCGGCCCTTACCGGCCCTGCGCAGCCCTGCCGGACGATTTGATTTAGCGCGGCGGCTTGCACATCGGCCAAGGGCGGATACATCATTTCCCATCAGAATCGCCGATGGCGGGGAAGCCGTCACCAGCCGATCTGACGCATGCAGGAGATGAAAGACGGTGCGTTCCACCCTGACTGACATAGCCCGGGAGGCCGGCGTCTCGGCCGCCACCGTCGACCGCGTGCTCAACAACCGACCCGGCGTACGGGCGCGCACACGGGAAATCGTGCTCGAAATGGCGCAGCGCCTCGGCTACATCGCCGAAGGCCCGAACGGCGCGCCGCCACGACCCTCGCCCGGCGAGGTCATCCGGCTCGACTTCGCCCTGCCGGCCGGCACCAATTCCTTCATCAAGATGCTGCACCGCCAGATCGAGGCACAGGCTCTGGCGCGGCCCGACCTCGATGTTCATATCGCCACCATCGAGGGCTTCAATCCTGACCGGCTTGCTCGCCTGTTGCAGGATCTGCGCGGACAGACGCAAGGCGTCGGCGTCATCGCGCTCGACCATCCGACGGTGCGCGAAGCAATCCGCTCCCTGTCGGCCAACGACATCAAGGTGGTGACCATCGCCTCCGACATCCTGCATGTACCCAGGGTCGCCTATATCGGCATCGACAACCGCGCCGCCGGGCGGCTGGCCGGCTATCTGCTCAACCGCTTCATGGGATCGGGGCGTCCGGGCAAGGTGGCGCTGTTCGCCGGCTCGCTGTCTTATCGCGGCCACGAGGAACGCGAGATGGGGTTCCGCCACGTATTGACCGAGGAATCACCCAATCTGCAGATCGTCGAGATGCGCGAAATGCTCGACGACCGCGAGAAGGCCTATTCGGAGGCATCGGCCCTGCTGGAGCGGCACCCCGACCTTGCCGCGATCTACAATGTCGGCGCCGGCAACACCGGCATCGCCCGCGCGCTCAAGGAGCGCGGCCGCGCCCAATCCATGGTCTTCCTCGGCCACGAAGTGACGGACGGCACCAAGGACCTTCTGCTCGACGGCACGCTCGACGCGGTGATCGACCAGAACCCGCGCGTCGAGGCCCGCGAAGCGCTCAACACCCTGATCCATGCGGTCCGGGGGCTGCCCTACGAATTGCACCAGCCAAGGCTGCAGGTGATCTTCAAGGAGAACATTCCGGAGATTTGACCTGTACGAGGCGGCGCCGCAAAGCGCCGCCCGCTCGATCTTTCCGGGCCTATTGGACGGCAGCGACTTCAGCCGCGGCGCCATCGACAAAGCTCTTGTCGACCCATTTGCCATAGTCGATCGAGCCCTTCAGGAGCCCGGCGCTGGCCATGAATTTCTCCTCGCCCTGCAAGGCGGCGATCGCGTCGTCCGTGAGTTTCGGATCCTGATGGAACACCCCGTCGGCATAGGTCTTGCGGACGGATTTTTCCGACGACTTGGTCGCCTCGACAAAGGTCTTGATCGTCTGGTCCGGATGGGCGTCGGCCCAGCGCGAAATCTCGATATCGACCTTCAGCAGCCGCTTGACCAGATCGGGATATTTCGCCGCGAAGGCGCCGTTGACCGAGATGACGTTGGGCACGTTCCATTCCGGATGGGTGCTGGTGTCGAACAGGACGCGCGCCTCGCCGGTGTCGACCAGCTTGGCCGCCGTCGAATCGGTCTCGACAATGGCGTCGATATCGCCGCGCAGCAGCGCCGGGCCGGATGCCTCGAAAGGCAGGTTCAGACCTTCGACATCATTGGTGGTCAGGCCGACGCTGTTCAGCGCCTTGCTGAAATTCGAATGCCGCACCGTGCCGGTCAAATAGGCGACCTTCTTACCCTTGAGATCCTGCAGTGTCCTCAGCGGCGAGTCGGTCTTGACGACGATGTAGGAACCGCCGGCCTTCACATAGCTCGACAGGCCGATCAGCTTGACGTCGGCGCCGGACGCAGCAACCCGCAGCGCTGGATTGTTGCCGGTATAGGTGAATTCGATCGCGCCGGTGGCCAACGCTGTCGTCGCCTCCGAACCGCCATTGAAAGTCACCAGTTCGACCTTGATGCCGTCCTTGGCGAATTCCTTCTCCCACCAGCCGTCCTTCTGGGCGAGGATGAATTTGAGATGCCCCGGCGCGGTACTGCCGATGCGGATGATTTCCGGCTTGTCCTGGGCGAAGGCAGGCATGCCGCCAAGGCCGATGACGACGGCAATGGCGCCCTTCAGGAGCAGTCGGCGAAGTGCATCGAATGGAATGCTGGGCATGGGAAAAATCCTTCCTGATTGGAATGAATGGACGGCTCAGATGAGCGAGGTCTCGGACTGGCCTTTCCAGGCTGTCGCCCAGCGCTCGAACCAGACAAGCAGGTAGTTGACGGTCAGGCCGATGACGGTCAGCGTCAGGATGCCGGCATACATGTCGGCCGTTTCCATCATCAGCTGCGAGTTCTGGATGAGGAAACCGAGGCCGGATTTGGCCGCCAGCATCTCGGCGCCAATGACCGCGAACAGCGAGGATTTCACCGCCAGCCGCGCGCCGGCGACGATCGAGGGAATGCTGGCCGGCAGGATGACTTTCCGGAACAGATCGAAGTCGGACGTGCCCATCGAGCGCGCCGCCTTGATCAGCAGCGGATCCACCGACTTGACGCCGCTGATCGTGTTGACGAGGAGAAAGAAAACCGAGGAGTAGAAGGTGATCGCCACCTTCGATTCCTCACCAATGCCGAGCAAAAGGATGAACACCGGCAGCAGTGCGAATTGCGATGTGTTGCGCAGCGTCTGCACCAGAAGGTCGGAAACCTTCTCGAACAGCCAATAGCGCCCCATCAACAGACCGAGCGGGATGGCCACCACCACGCCGAGTGCGAAGCCGATCGCAGCGCGCTGCAGGCTTATGCCGATATGCTCGATCAGCACGCCCGAGGCGAGCAGCGCCCACCAGGCGACCAGCACCTCGCTCAGCGGCGGAAAGAAGATCCGGTTCAGCCAGCCGAGCCGGGGCGCGATCTCCCACAGCAGGAAGAACAGGCCGAGCAGCGGCAAGCCATAGAGGAACGTGCCGTGGCTCGCTTTCTTGCTCCGGTTCTTGGCGCTGGCCTTGATGGCGGGGACCCTGGCGGCAGCGACCGTTTCGCCAGCGCCGGCAAACAGGTGGAGCGCTCCAGCGGAGCCAAACTTCTCGGTCAGATAGGCCATGGGTCCAGCTCCTCAGTGACTGAAGGCTGGCGACAGGGTCCAGTCCTTCTGCGCCTTGTTGACCTCGTCGCGCAGCACGTCCCAGACGCGGGCGCGATAGGCGTTGAATTCGGCGCTGGCGCGGATGTCGCCGTCGCGCGGCCGTGGCAGGTCGATATCGATGATCTCCTTCACCGCGCCCGGCCGCGCCGTCATCACCACCACGCGATCGGCGAGGAAGATCGCCTCGTCGATCGAGTGGGTGACGAAAATGACAGTCGTGTTGATCTTGCCCCAGATCCGCAGCAGCTCGCCTTGCAGCAGTTCACGCGTCTGCTGGTCGAGCGCCGCGAACGGCTCATCCATCAGCAGCACTTCCGGGTTGCTGGCCAGCGCACGCGCGATTGCCACACGCTGCTGCATGCCGCCGGACAGCTGGTTGGGAAAACGGTCCTCGAAACCAGCAAGGCCGAACAGCGCCAACAGATGGCGGGCTGTGGCGGTACGCTCGGCCTTGGCCACGCCGCGCACTTCCAGCGCATATTCGATGTTGGCGAGCGCCGTGCGCCAGGGAAACAACGCATATTGCTGGAAGACATAGCCGGTCTTTGGATCGGGCCTGGTGATGCGCCTGCCGTCGAGCTGGACGTCGCCGCCGGTCGCCTGCGTCAGCCCGCCAATGATATCGAGCAGCACCGACTTGCCCGAGCCGCTCGGGCCGACCAGCGTGATGAACTCGCCTTTGCGGATCGAGAGATAAACGCCGTCGAGCACGGTGACGCGGTCGGTCGCCTCGCCATCGACGGTGACGAACTGCCCCGGCTTGAGCTGGAACGTCTTGCTGATGTCGCTGACGACGATCCGGTCCATGTTCGGGCGGTCCATATCTGTCTCCGATCGGTTCACTGCGCCACGCGGATGCGGTGCGTCGGGTCGAATTCCGAGCCGCCCACCTTGCCGCGCTTCCAGCCAAGCGCGCGGGCATAGGAGCCGAACAGCCGTCGGGCGTCGGCCTGAGCTTCCGTGATGCCGGTCGGCCCTTCGGCGAACTCGGCCACATAAAGCGCGTCGGTCGGGCAATAGATCTCGCAGAGAAAGCAGGTCTGGCAGTCCTCCTGGCGAGCGATCACCGGCACGCCATTGTCGGTCGCGTCGAAGACATTGGCCGGGCACACCTTGACGCAGATGTCGCATTCGACGCAGCGCGTGGCCGAGACGATCTCGATCATGACGCCAGCTCCGCCAGCCGCTCAGGCGCACCTGCGATGCGGAACTCATCCACACCGGTGATGACCAGCCGGTGCGCGAAGGCCGGGCTCTTGCCCTGCAGATCGGTGCGGCGGTGCATGCCGCGGCTCTCGGTGCGGTGCAGCGCTGCGGCCACGGACCAGCGCCCGGCAGCGGCGATCGATGCCGCCTCGCGGGTACGGACCCGATCCAGCCCCTCGCCTTGCAGATGGTCGCGCACGTCGCGCCAGACACTCTCCAGCCGCTCGCCGCTTTTCTCCAGGCCCTCGCCGGTGCGGAAGAAATTCTTGTCGAGCGGCGTCACCTCGTTGCGCACCGCCTCGATGACTTCGCCTGCCGAGGTGTCGGCACGCGGCGAAGATGCAGGACGCAATCCAGCCTGGCCGAGCGATTGCACCGCGCTGCGGAAGGCCTTGCCGGTGCGGCGCTTGGCATGGGTCGAGGCGCCCTTGCCGGCCCACCAGCCGCTGGCCAGCGCCCAGGATGAATTGACGGCGCCGCCGCCCGACACGGCCCCGGTCATCATCTCGCGGCTGGCGGCGTCGCCGGCGACATAGAGGCCGGGCACGCCGGTGGCGCAATCGTCGGAGACGATGTCGATGCCGCCGGTGCCGCGCACCGTGCCTTCGGCGCGCAAGGTGACGCGGAACAGCTCGCTGAACGGATCGATGCCGGCGCGGTCGTAGGGCACGAAGCAATTCGGCTGGCCCTGGCGCAGCCAGCCTTGCAGCGCCGGCTCGGCCTGATCGAGCCGCGCATAGACCGGGCCGTCGATCAGCGCGCGCGCCACTTCCTCCTCGCGGTCGCCGATGCCGTTACGCAACGGCTCGCCGGTCGGTCGGACGATCGGGGAGCCATCTTCGCGATGGAACGAGGCCCAGCGGAACGGCAGGCCCTTGTTCAGCGATGAGCCATAGGGCGCCAGCGTGTATTTGCCGGTGAACTCCATACCCGACAGGCTGGCGCCGGCTTCGGCCGCCATCAGATAGCCGTCGCCAGTCAGCCCGGTGGCGCCGAGGATGCGTTCGCGAAAGGCGCAGCCGCCGGTCGCCAGCACCACGGCGTTGGCGTCGACGCGCCAGTCCTGGCCGATCTGTCTCGCAACACCAGCGGCGCCGACAATGGCATCGCCGTCGGACAGAAGTTCGAGCGCCGGATGATGGTCGAGCACGGTGACGCCGGCCAAAAGCACCCGGCGGCGCATGAAGCGCATGTAGTCCGGGCCGCGCAGATTGGCGATGTAGAGCCGTCCGTCATCCTCGCTCGGAAAGGGATAGCCCCATTCGGACAGCCTGAGCAGGTTGCGGTAGGCGGTGTCGACGCAGCGCAGCATCCAGCGCGGGTCGGCGAGTTCGCCGGTGCGCTGCCAGCGTCGTTCGACCACGGCGTGCCTGTTGTCGCCCGGAGGTACGCACCAGGTGCCGGTATTGGACGGCGCAGTGGCGCCGCTGGTGCCGAGATAGCCCTTGTCGGCCAGCACCACCTTGGCGCCGCCCTCGGCCGCAGCGACTGCTGCCCAGGCTGCCGACGGACCGCCGCCCAGCACCAGCACGTCTGCCTGGAGCAGCAAGCTGTCGGAAGCGGATTTTTGCGGCTTGTGCATGGACACCTGGCGAATGCGTCGAGGCCGGCGCTAGGCCGCGCGCACCGCGCTGGAAGACCAGACCGGCTCGTTGCCGGCACTCCATTTGATGTTGCAGCCGATCGACGGCACTTGGCTGGCAATGGGCCTGCCGCCCTCCAGCACCGTGTCGACCGCCGCTCGCAGATCGGCACCCGTCACCGGCTTGGCATTGCCCGGCCGCGCCTCGTCGAACTGGCCGTGATAGGCGAGCCGCCGGTCAGTGCCGAACAGGAAGAAGTCGGGCGTGCAGGCCGCGCCATAGGCTTTCGCCGTCTGCTGCGACGCATCCTTGAGATAGGGGAAGGAATAGCCGAATTTTTCGGCCTCTTCGCCGATACGGGCAAGCGTTTCTTCCGGATGCGCTTCGTGGTCGTTGGCGTTGATCGCCACCACCTGCAGCCCCTTGCCCGCATAATCCCTGGCGAAAGCGGCAAGCTGCTCACGGATCAGCACGACGAACGGGCAGCGGTTGGAAATAAAGACGACGAGCAAGGCCGGCTTGGCGTCGAAATCGGCGAGGCGGTGCAGCACGCCTTGCGCGTCGGGCAACAGGAAATCGGCCGCCCTGGTGCCGAGGTCGATCGGATTGGACTCTGTCTTCGGCATCGATGCGCTCCCTTGTGCAACTATTTTCATAGGCCAAGGTGCGAGCGCCCTGAACGTTCGCAGTTAGTCTATGAATTTAGTATAATTATAGGCTGGATAGCGCATTCGCGGTCAACCGCGCGGCTTAGAATATCGTGCCAATATTTCAGGCCGAGCCGCCAAGTTTGTTCGGGCGGAAGCCGATCCGGAGAAATCCGGACGGACAGGATTATCAAGCTCAACTGGTTCGCCGACGAATTGGTACTGCCCAGCCGAACCGCCTTGCGATTTTCACGACGTCATCCCCCTTCCGGATAAAGCGCCTTCGCCAGATCGCGGATCGCATCTGATGTGCGCGGCCCGAAGCCGATCATGTAGGCGCCGTCAAGCACGACCAGCGCCTTGTTGGCCGCCGCCGGCGTTGCCGCCAGCGCGCGGTTGCCGAACACCTGCTCGGGCGTCGGCCCGCCCTTGCCGTCGCTCATCATCAGGATGACGTCAGGCGCCATCTCGATCAGCTTTTCCTCCGATGCCGCCTTGTAGCCATGCACGACATCCATCGGGTTGAGGCCGCCGGCATAGCGAATGATGGCGTCGGCAGAGGTGCCGGCGCCGGCAGCGCTCAGCTTCACGAGGCCATGGAAGAACACCACCTTCTTGCGCCGCTCCGGCGGGATTTTTGCCGCCAGATCGGATGCCGTCTGAAAGGCCGTGAGCACCTCGGCGGAAACCGCCTTGCCCTTGTCCTCGAGCCCAAGGCTGGCGGCGATCAGCGTGATCTTGCGCTCGATGCCTTGCGGGCTGTTGTCCTGCGGGACGAAGACGATCGAGATTGCCAGCGACTTCAGCACCTCGACCGCCTCCGGCGGTCCGCTGTCCTCGGCTGCCAGGATCAGGTCGGGACGCAGGCTGGCCAGCCCCTCGACCGAAAGCTGGCGGCGGTAGCCGACATTGGGTTTTTGCGCGACTTCAGGCGGATATTTGCTGCCGCGATCGACGGAGATGATCCGCTCGCCGGCGCCCAGCGCGTGGACGATCTCGGTGACGTCGGAGCCGAGCGTCACGATTCGGGTCGCCGCGCCCGGCACGACGGTTCGCCCCAGCACATCGACAACGGTCTCGGCGGCCAGCGCCTTGAAGCCGCAGGAAGACGCCAGCACCGACAGTGCCAGAAGCAGCACCGCCGCGATCCTGCCAGGTTGCGACCAGTGGGTCGTCTTGCCTTCGCCTAAACTGCCGACCATGCCGCTGTTCCCGTGCCAGATGCTTCTCGATGATGGTTGGCTATAAATTTAAAGTTGACTTGTGTCATCATGTTTTAATATGTGACCCATGCCCTGACCTGGTCGAGGGATTTTTAATCATGCCAGCCAAGGCCGTTCAGCCACCGCCAGCAGTTTTGCTTTTGCTCGGGGGCAGCATGACAACTACAACAAACACGACATTGAGGGCGAGCACCGCGCTCGCCTTCGTGCTCGGCCTCTGCGCCGTGCCTCTTGCCAGCGCGCAGGAACAGGACCGGGAGAAAAAGGCCGCCGCCAAGACCGGCCGCCTGGCGTCGGCCAGTGTCGCGCAGAACCAGCCGGCGACGATGCTCGACGTGATCACCATCTCGGCGACGATGATCAAAACGGCGGTGATCGAATCGATGGCCGCCATCAGCGCCGTCGATCAGGACGAACTCGACCGCATTCAGCCCGACACAGCGGCCGATATCTTCCGCACCACGCCCGGCGTCGCTGCCTCGATGAATGGCGACGATCCCGCAACCGCCATCAACATTCGCGGCCTGGAGCAATATGGCCGCGTCGTCGTGACGCTCGACGGCGCCCGTCAGGACTATTGGCGCGTCGGTCATGGCTCTGGCTCGTTCTATGTCGAACCGGACCTGATCAAGGAAGCCACCGTCATTCGTGGCCCGGTGTCGAATGCCTATGGGTCAGGCGGCATCGGCGGCGTCGTCTCCTTCGAGACCAAGGACGCCGGCGATTTCCTCAAGAAGGACGAGCGCTGGGCGCTGAGCGAGAAGCTCGGCTACGAGGACAATGGCGACGGCTTCACCACCAGCACCACCGGTGCCTACCGCTTTAGCGGCGATGCCGACATCATCGGCAACCTCATCTACCGCGACCGCGACAGCTACACCGACGGCAATGGCGAGACCGTGCCATGGACCGGCGAGCGGGTGACCAGCGGCTATCTGAAGACGACGCTGCGGCCGGCCGATGACCATGAGCTGAAGCTCGGCGCCATCCTGCAGCGCTACAACGACCAGATCACCGGATCCAGCGGCTCGACCTCGCCGACGCTGAGCCGCTACGACACCAACACCACCAACCAGACCTACACCGCCGCCTACACCTGGAAGCCAGACGACAACGAGCTGATCGACTTCAGCGCCAATGCCTACCACAACCGCACCCGCACCGAGCAGACGCAGGTCGCGCCTGCCTCAGGGATCGGCAATTTCCGCTTCTACGACGTGGCCACGACAGGTTTCAATGTGAAGAACTCCTCGCGCTTCGACGCCTGGGGGCTTGCCCACACGCTGACCTACGGACTCGACTACTACTATCTCGAGGCCTCCTCGGAAGCGGCGCATTTCGGCGCCGGCGAGCAGCAGGGCTATGGCGGCTTCCTGCAGTGGCAGGGCGATTACGAGGACTGGCTGCAGGTCATCACTGCGATGCGGTATGACGGCTACCAGCTCGATGGCGAAACGCGCATCCCGTCGCCGCAGGAAGCCTCGATCTCCGGCGATCGTTGGTCGCCGCGCCTCACCGTCGGCGTCACGCCATTCGATGGCTTCCAGCTCTATGGCACCTATTCCGAAGGCTATCGGGCGCCGGGCCTGCAGGATGTCTTCCGCGGCGGCGGCGCGCATGGCGGCGGCGATACATACCGGCCCAATCTTCTGCTGCAGCCCGAGACGGCGAAGAACTGGGAGGCCGGCATCAACGTCAAGTATGACGATGTTCTGACGGCGGGCGACCGGTTGCGCGCCAAGCTCAACGTCTTCCACACTGCCGTCGAGGATTACATCGACGTCGACCTGACCGTCCTGCCGCGCACCGCGATCAACATCGGCGACGCCCGGCTGAAGGGCATCGAGGCCGAGATGGTCTATGATTACAACTGGGGTTTTGTGAACCTTGCCGGCGCGTTGATCGACGCCAAGGTCGTCAGCGGCGTCTATTCCGGCCAGGCGCTGAACAACACGCCGCTCGACCGCTTCTCGGCCACCATCGGCTTCCGCATGCTGGAGGACCAGCTCACCGTCGGCGCGCAATATCTCAGCGTCGGCAAGATCACCCGCACCAGCCGCACCAATCCCAACGCCGTGCCGGTCGTCGATGACGGTTTCGATCTGGTCAACGTCTTCGCCAACTGGCGCGTCAATGACAACCTCAAGCTCGACTTCGGCGTCGATAACATCTTCAACACCGCCTACACCGACCCGCAAAGCGCATGGTCGACCTCGGCGGCAACCGAACAGGGCAAGGGCCGCACCTTCAAGGTGGCGCTCACCGGCAGGATCGGAGGCTGACAATGAGCCAAGCATCGGTGCGTGAACTGGCCTGTGAGGCACAGCTCAACCTGCGACATCTGCCCGATTTCATGGACAGCATCAGCGACAGACTGCAGAGCTTCGAGGCCGATGCTTCGCATCAGGGACAGCGCATCGATTTCCGCTTTGCCTTCGGTGGCGCCTCTTTCGACATGGAACGGCTGGTGATGCGGGCCAATGCCGCCGACCGCGACGGGCTGGCCCGTATCAAGGACCTGCTGGCCACGGCCGTACAGGTCTACGCCAAGGACGAAAATCCCGAGATCGTCTGGACCGGCGATCTCTCAGGCGAAACCAGCCTCGCTCAGTTCCGCGAGATGGTGGTGACGGATATTCGCGACCTCACCCCGCATATGCGCCGCATCCGGCTGGCCGGCGAGGATCTCAGCCGTTTCGCCAAATTCGGCGGCATGCATATCCGCATGCTGTTTCCGACCAGGGAGGTGCCCGATCCGCTGTGGCCGGTGCTCGGCGGCAATGGCTTGCCGGTCTGGCCCGCCGATGACCGGCGCCCGGTGGCGCGCGTCTACACCATCCGCGCGCTCGACGTGGAAAAGGGCATCATCGATGTCGACTTCCTGATTCATACCGGCGAGAGCGTCGGCTCCACCTGGGCCATGCAGGCAGCGCCCGGCATGAAGGTCGGCATCATGGGACCGGTCGGCCGTCCGGTGCGGCAGGCAGAATGGTATGTCTTGGGTGCCGATGAAACCGGCCTGCCGGCGCTGGCGCGGCTGCTGGAGACGCTGCCGGCCGAGACAAAAGGCGTTGCCTTCGTCGAGATCGCCAATGACGGTGAACGGCAGAAGATCGCCAACCCCACCCGCATCGAAGTGCATTGGCTGACACGGGATGGCGTGGCGGCGGGCGAGGACAGACGGCTGGCCGAGGCTGTCCGCTCGGTGGCGTGGCCGCAGGACGGTTCGGCCTTCGGCTGGTTCGCGGCGGAAGCCGCTGCCGCCAAGATCGTGCGCGAATATTGGCGCGACACGCTGGGACTTGGTCGCGATCAGACGCTGGCGGCTGCCTATTGGCGGCGTGGCTCTGCCGGATTGATGGCGGGGTGAACTCTGATGATCGGCCCGCCGTCTTTGCCGATGCCGATATCAATTTGATCACCGGAGACAAGGTTCGAAATATCGCACACCACCAGCGGCATGCGGATGTCATAAAGAAACTCGGCAACGATGGCGCCCACCGCCAGGATCGGGTCCGGCCGCTCCAGAAGAAGACCGGCCGGCGCCGTGCCTCTGCGGATCGCCTCGGCCAGCACCGAGGATGAAGACGATGAGCCGCGCCCGCTCGGCATGACCAAAATCCTGCCGGCGACATTTTGGCCGAGGCCGGGATGCGAATGGTCTGTTATGTCGCCGGTCTCGGCATCGATACCGCCCCAGAAGCTGAGGGGTTGCGAGAACACCAGCGCCTGGCCCTTGGCTTCGCCGGCCAACTGGAAGGTGCCGGTTCGTGCCACCGGTCGCGTCATGAGGCGCTCCGCACGACATGCCCGACGGCAGCGGAGCGGATGCAATCCTCCATCTCGGCAAAGGCGACGGACACGCCGATATTGCCCGGTGCATAATGCGCCCATTTGCCGGAATTGGTCATCACGACGCCGTCGAGGCGTTCCAGGATCGATGTGACATAGGTGCAGGTGTCGGCGACCGGGACCAGACCAAACGCCTCCATCCCCGCCAGCGCGCCCTCCTCCTGCAGTCGCGCCAAGGTCGCACGGCCCGTGTTGACGTAGATCGGGATGCGCCTTCCGGGTGCTGCCTCGCGCAGCAACGGCAACAGTCGCATCCACTCCTCATACGAAAAATGCGGCGTGCCGAGCGACACGGCCGCCACCGGCGCGCCATCCCGTACGCTCGATAGCCTGGCCAGCGCATGGTCGATATCGGCGCGGGTGATGCGGATCGTTTCGTCAGGCGCATGACCCTGGAACGCCTCATCGAGCGTCATCGCTTCCGGCGTGATGCCGACCGCATGGAACAGCGCCACAGCACCCGTCGTTGCAGCCGCCGCGCCCAGCGCCTTTAGCTGGTCCTCATCGCGCGGCTGCGGCAGACCGGCAATCACCGGAACGCGGTCGCCGCTCGCTTGCCCGATGAATAGCCCGACGCCGACGAAAAGGCTGTCGCTCGGCTCGCCGTCCGGAACATCCAGCTCAAATAGGATCCGGCCGCGCCGGTTCTCGCTCAGATGCAGACCCCAGGCCGGCGCGCGGCCGGTCATGGCGCAGCACAGATCGATGAAATCGCCATAGCGGTTGGTGCGCGCGCCGATCACCGAATTGGCAAAGACGATGGCGTTGGATTCGCCCCAGGCGATCTGCTCGCCGAACTCCGGCCTGAACCGCGTCTGGTAAGGTGCGCAAGTGAAGGTCGCCTGGCAGCCGAGCTCCAGATGCGCCTTCATCAGCCGCCGCGCCGGCACCTCTTCCGCTGCCGGCATCTTCACCATGCCGGGATGGATGAGGTCGAATGAGCCGACATTCAATGTCGTCGGCACCTGGACCCGGCCACCGCCTTCGACCAGCCGCTCGACGAAATCGAGCCCTGCCTTGCCGTGGTAGAGACAGCCATCGATATGGGCGCCAGTGATGTCGAGCAGACCGCGCGCCCCAACCGCATTGGAAAATGCGACGAGGATTTTCATGGCAGCGGCGGCGGACGGGCCCTGCTCGCCGTCGAGCATGGATCGGTCGCGCGCGGTCAATTCCAACGTCATGGGTGTGCTCCGGACCTTACTTGATCTTGTGGCGGGACAGCACCCCCCTCTGCCCTGCCGGGCATCTCCCCCGCAAGGGGGGAGATTGGCCCTCATATCCGCCTTCGCAAATTCCCAACGCTTCGGGAAGAGCATCGGCGCTGAAGCAGCCGATCTCCCCCCTTGCGGGGGAGATGCCCGGCAGGGCAGAGGGGGGTGCGAAGGAACGCCAACAGCCCCATCTATCGAACCGCGTCGACTACCCCGGCGCAATCAGCACCGTACTCTCAGGCGACCAGCGCAGCACCACCTCCTGGCCCTCCGCCAGTCTGTCGGCACCGGTGTTCTGCACGATCACCTTCAGCGTCTGGCCGGCACGGTCGACGAAGTATGTGCTGTTGTTGCCGGCGAAAATGCGCTTGGAGACCTGCCCCTTGAGCATGTTGGCGTTGCCATCCGAAGCCCCGCCATCAATAGCAATACGGATGCGTTCGGGCCGCACCGCACAACTCGCCTTGGCACCAGCAGCAAGGCGAGCACCCGCGCCGGCGGCAATCGCCGTGCCGTCCGGCAGCCGGATGCCATCGCCCGTCGTATCGCCGCGAAAAATGTTGGCGTCGCCGAGGAAGGTGGCGGCGAATTCGCTCTTAGGCCGGTCGTAGATCTCCTCCGGTGGTCCTTCCTGCACCAGCCTGCCGTCGCGCAATATGCCGATGCGGTCGCTCATCGTCAGCGCTTCTTCCTGGTCATGGGTAACGAAGATGGTGGTGATGCCGATCTCGCGCTGGATGCGCTTGAGCTCGATCTGCATATCGACGCGCAGCGCCTTGTCGAGCGCGCCGAGCGGCTCGTCGAGCAGCAGCACGCGCGGCTTGGTGACGATGGCGCGGGCGAGCGCCACGCGCTGGCGCTGGCCGCCCGACAGCTGATGCGGCCGCCGCCCACCGAGCTTGCCGAGTTGCACCAGATCGAGCGCGCGCTGCACCTCGGTAGCGATGATCGCCCTGGCCTCGCCGCGCACCGACAGGCCGAAGGCGACATTGTCGGCGACGCTCATATTGGGAAACAGCGCATAGTTCTGAAACACCATGCCGATGCGCCGCTTTTCGACCGGCACCCGCTCAACGCTTTCGCCGCCGATGGTGATGCGGCCGGAATCGGGAAAATCGAACCCCGCGATCTGCCTGAGCAGCGTGGTCTTGCCGCTGCCCGATGGCCCGAGCAGCGCATAGAAGCCGCCATCGGCGAAATCGATAGAGACATCGTCCAGTGCCTTGTGCGCGCCGAAACTGCGCGAGACATCAGATACCTGCACGCCGGCCATTATTTCTCTCCGCCGAATTTGAAGAACCGCGCTGTCAGCAGCATCAGCGCCATCGACACGACAATGATGATGGTCGAGACCGCGTTGATCTCGGGCGTAAAACCCTTGCGGATCGCGGCGTAGATTTCGACCGGCAGCGTCGTCTGGCCCGGCGTCGCCAGGAAATAGGACACGACGAACTGATCGAACGAAACGGCAAACGCAAACAGCCCGCCGGCGATGACGCCGGGCATGATCCAGGGCAGCGTAACGCGCCTCGTCACCTGCCACTGGTTGGCGCCGAGCGAGCGCGCCGCCTCTTCCAGCTCCGGCGCGAAGGTCTGCAGCCGGGCCGAGACGACGACGATGACATAGGGCAGCGCCAGTGCGACATGGCCGAGCAGGATGGCATGCAGGCCACGGCCGATGCCAACGCCGAAGAAAAAGATCAGCATCGCCGTGCCGGTGATCAGCCACGGTATGGCGATCGGCGGAAACAGCAGCGCCTGCAGGAATTTCTTGCCACGAAACTCATAGCGGTAGAGCGCCAATGATGCAGCCGAGCCGAGCACGACGCAGATGATTGTGGTGATGACCGCGATCTCGACGCTGTTCCAGGTGGCCGCGATCAGCTGGTCGTTCTGCCACAGCGAGGCGTACCATTCGGTCGTCCATTCGAACGGCAGTTGGTAGAAGGGCGAGACATTGAACGACATCAGCGCCATGATGATGATCGGCAGATAAAGAAAGGCGAGCAGCATAAAGATGTAGAGACGGCCGAGCCATTCGAGGATGCGGGTCGTCGCCATCACGCGGCCCTCCGCAGCACCGGCGACGCCACCGCCAGGATGACCAGCACCACCGCCAGCAGGATGAAGGAGAGCGCTGCACCGAGCGGCCAGTTGAACACGGCGACGAACTGGTCCTCGATGACCGTGCCGTAGAAGGTGCCGGTGCGGCCGCCGAGGATGCGCGGTTCCATGAACGAGCCGACGACCGGCACGAAGATCAGCGCCGCACCCGCGACCAACCCCGGCATCGACAGCGGGATGATCACCCGCTTCAGCACCTGCAACCGCGAGGCTCCAAGCGAACGCCCGGCCTCGATCAACGAGTCGTCGATCGCCTGCAGCGTGAGATAACAGGTCAGCACCATGTACGGCACATAGGAATGCACCAGCCCGATGATGACGGCCGGATAGGAATACATCAGGTCGATGTTGATCTTGAACGGCAGCACCGCGTTGAGCGCGGTGTCAAGGATGCCACCTTCGCGCAAAACCATCGCCCAGGAGAAGATGCGCACCAGCCCGTTCGACCAGAACGGCAGGATGACGAGCAGGAAGATCGCCTCGCGGCTGCGCCCCTTCAGCACCTTGGCGAGCACGTAAGCCGCGGGATAGCCGATGACGACGCACCACAGCGTCACTTCGAGGCCAAGCCGCAGCGAGGCCAGCAGCAGCGTCAGATAGAGGCTTTGCGAGAAGAAGGCGGCATAGTTGCCAAGCGTGAACGCCCACGGTTTTCCCGACAGCGGCAGCTCGGTCATGAACGAGAAAAAGACCATGGCCGACAGCGGCAGGAAGATCGCCACCGTCAGCCAGAGATAGGCTGGCGCCAGCAGCGGCAATGCCGATCTCAGCCCGCTTCGCGACGCTGTCGCAGCTGCCATGGTACCCTCCTCCCAGTATTGGAAGAACCAGCCGACGCGAACCGCCGGCTGGCCTGGCTGTGATTACTTCACGTCGACCTTAAGCTGCTGCCAGAGCGCCAGATAGGCTTCGCGCTGGGCGTCGGTGATCGGCGCCTGGAACTGGATGCGCTTGGCCACTTCGGGATCACCCATGACCTTGCGGTTGAAGGCATCCTCGGGCAGCGCTTCCACCGCCTTGGTGTTGGCGGAGACGGGAGCACCGACCTTGGTGACCCATTCGACGTAGAATTTCGGGTCGATCATGTAGTTGATGAAGGCCTCGGCGCCGGCGACGTTCTTGGCGCCGACCGGAATGGAAAACGCGTCGAGCCAGGCGACGGCGCCTTCCTGCGGCACGACCAGCGAGACCGGCAGCTTGAAATGCGTCTTGGCGCGATCGGCCGAGCCGCTCCAGTAGGTGCCGATGTCGATCTGGTTGGAGGCGACCATCTGGTTCCAGTCGTTCTCCGAGCTCCAGAAGGTCTTGATCTGCGGCATCAGCGAGGTCAGCTTCGTCTTGACCGCATCCATATCCTTGATGTCGTTGATGTTCTGGCCAGTGGCGATGGCGCCGAACTGCACCGCTTCAACGGCGTCGTCGCGAATGACGACACGGCCCTTGTGCGCGGCATCCCACATCTCGGCGATGCTCGTCGGCGGCTTGTCGAAGGATTTTTCGTTGATGGCGAGCGCCGTCAGGCCCCATACCCACGGCACGCCATAGACCTTGCCGTCGTGGACGAGCATCGGCGATCCCGCCTTGTCCTTGCTGATGTCGGCGTAGTTCGGCAGCTTGGAAACGTCGATCGGCTGGATCAGCTTGCCGTCCATCGCCTGGTCGTTGAAGGCGGCGTTGATCATGACGACGTCGTAGAGGCCGGGATTGGTCCGGATCTTGGTCAGCATTTCCTGTTCGGAATTGAAGAAATCGTTGACGACCTTGTTGCCGGTCGCCTTTTCGAAAGCCTCGACGGCCCACGGCTCGTCGGCGCCGTAGCCCTTCCAGTTGAGCACATGCACTTCGTCGGCCTTGGCGGCGAACGTGAGTGCGGAGGTAAAGACGGCGGTCGCCGTCAGCAGAGCAGTCAAGTCAGGCATGCGCATGGTTGGTTCCTCTCTGTGGGTTTGCCCGCTTCCCGGGCTTGTCAGGCTTTCCAGCTGTTATGCATTGGCCTTCTGTGTCCGGCCTGCTCCCGATGGGTCGGCGGCATGGCTCAGGAATGTCTGGATTTCGCGGTTCGTCGGCGCCGACGAGCCGCCATGGCGGGTGACCGAAATGGCCGCTGCAGCATTGGCATAGCGCGCTGCCTCGAAGGGCGGGATGCCGTGCGCCAGCGCGCTGACGAAACCGCCGATATGGGTGTCGCCGGCGCCATTGGTGTCGATGGCGCTGACGTTGAAGCCGGCAATGGTCTGCGCTGTGCCGTCGGCCAGCCTGATATGGCAACCCTTCGCGCCAGCGCGAATGATCACGCCAGCAGCCTTGGGGCAGTGGTCGGCGAGAAGTCGTGCCGCGAGTCCCTCGACATCGCCTGGGCCGGCAATCTCGGCGGCTTCCGTCGTGTTACAGCTCAGCCATGTGGTGCGGGCAAGCACCCGCGACAGGATGGGACGCGGAATGTCCGAGATGACCGGCGTCGGATCGAAGACGAAGGGAATATCTGCCGGAAGTGCCTCGATCCAATCGGTGAGCGCATCGCGGCTCTTGGGATAGCTTAGCGTGTAGCCGGAGGTGAACACCCAGTCTCCCGGCGCCACCGCGACCGGCGCCATCAGGTCGCGGCTGAGCACGCTCTCCGCCCCTGGCCACGACACGAAGGTGCGTTCGGCGTCGCTCGAAATCATGGCGACGCAGTTGCCGCTGTCCGTCAATGGCGATGGCGGCGTCAGCGTCGCGATGCCCTCGGCGGCGAAAGCGGCACGCAGGAAATCGCCATTGGGTCCGCTGCCGAGTTGGCCGCCGAACACCACCTGCATGCCGGTGCGGCTGGCCGCGACCATCATGTTGAAGCCGCCGCCGGCGACCTGGGCGAAGCTCGACGCCGTCTTTTCCATGCCGGGCGCCGGCAGGGCGTCGATGCGGTAGACATAGTCGACCACGGCACTGCCGACATGGACGAGACGGCCGCTCATTCCGCCGCGTCCTTGCCGGAACCGATTTTCGCCACCCTTGCTGCCACGAGGTCGGCGGCAAGCGCGCGAACCTCTGACATGTCGAGGCCGACAAGCCGGGCGATATGCTGTTGCGGCAATCGGGAAAAACCGCTGCAGGCGCCGGCCATGCCGGCGGCGATGGCGCCGATCGTATCGGTGTCGCCGCCGATATTGGCGCTGATGATAGCTGCTTGCCATGGGTCGCCACGGGCGACTTCCAGCACGGCGAAGGCCGCCGGGACGGATTCCTGGCTGGCGACGCCGGTACCCACCAGATCGGTGATCAGCCGAATGGCATCCCTGATCGCCTTGCCGCGCACGATGTCCTGCGCCCAGACGATACGCGCGGCGATGTCGCCGCCGGTGACCCAATGACCAAGCGTCGCCCCTCGCCTCGCCGCCGCGACGGCGCTGGCGGAAGCATCGCGCCAGCCACCGCCGGCGATGCCGCGGCTGACGGCAGCGGCAACGGCAGCAGCGGAAGCGATTGCGATCGAGGTGTTGTGCGTCGCCCGGCAGGTCTCCGCCACCTTGGCGACGAACGCCTCCAATGGTTCGAGCGGCATCATGATGCCGACAGGCCCGATGCGCATGGCCGCGCCATTGGTGTCGCCGCTGCGTCCCGCTTCCTCGGCCGGTACGCCATTGTTGATGGCGTCGATGGCCCGTTTGGTCGACGGCCCCAAGAGATCATAGCTGCCGCGCGCCTTGACCTCGCGCTCCCAGTCGAGCAGCGCATTGACCCAGCGCGCGTGGTCGAAACGGTCGCCGGATTCGACCAGGATGCGGCCGAGCAGCAGCGCCTGTTCGGTGTCGTCGGTGATGGTGCCGGCAGCCAGTCCCTTCGACACCGGATGATCGGCGAAAGGCTCGATGAAATCCTCGACATGGCCGTGGAGTTCGGCAATGCGAACCGGCGACAAAAGCTGCGTCGGCATGCCGAGCGCATCTCCCAGCGCTCCGCCGACAAGCGCGCCCATGGCGCGATCGATGGCCTTGCTGGTTGCATCCGACATCGCTCAGAACCTCATATGCAGCGCAAAATGTGCCGGGTTGAGCAGGCTGGTGACATACTCGATCGGCCGATCGTCAGCCGCACGCGTCAGCCGGCGGCCGCGCAGGAAGGGCGTGCCTTGTGGGCAACCGAGGATGGCCGCATCCTCGGCATTGAGCATCTCGATCTCGACCCATTCCTCGCCATGGTCGGGAATGAGGCCGGCGGCGCGCAGCGTCTGGTGCAGCGAGCCCTCGCGCAGTCCGCGCAACGGTACGTCCTCAAGCTCGGAGGACAATGGCAGCCGGCTGCGCTCGATGGAGATCGCATGGCCGTCGCTGGCGTTGGTGCGCACCCGGTCAACGGCAATGAAGAACGGGCTTTCGATACCAAGCAGCGCAGCCAGATCGGGGTCTTCGATGACCTCCAGCCGCAGCGTCCGCGTCTCGGCATTGGCGCCGGCATCGGCCAGCGCGCGCGACCAACCGATGGAGTCATCGACCGGCTTGCCGTCGAAGGTGACGAACGAGCCAATACCAACCCTGGTCGTGATCAGCCCGCGGCTGGACAGTTCTTCGAGGCCCTTGCGGACCGTATTGCGACTGACGGAGAAGCGCTGGACAAGTTCATTCTCGCTTTGCAGGCGGTCGCCGAAGCCGAGAACACCGGAGCGGATTTCATGTTCGAGAACGGTGGCGATCTGCTCGGGTTTGCCCGTACCGGGAGACAGTTGAACCGCGCGCCGCTTCATATAGGTACCTGTTCAGTGAACCTGTATAGTCCTGTTCAATATCTGGATAGAAATGCCGTGTCAACAGATGCCGGAAACAGGCCCAATGAACCCCGAATTTCGGATTGTCCGCAGAGCGCGCCGAACTGGCCGGTTGCCATGGCCCGGAAAAGCCGGTGAAAGACCGAGATCAACCAAGAGGATAGAGCCGATCCTTGATTCAATTTCACCGGGCAGGCTACGGGATCGACACCTCACGCGGCTCAACGAGAATGTCCGCCTCGATAGCGGCGTTGATGAACGCCGCCCTTGCCGCCGAGACTTCTTTCTTTCCCTCTAGCACGGCCAGACAGACCTTACGGGCAACCATATGCTTTTGCCCGGTTGCAACCGGCCAGCGGTTCAGCAGGATGTCGGCAGCCTGAGCGACCCGCTCCACGTTGAAGATCGAGTTTCGCGATCGGCCGAGCGCAATCCTGACCGGCTCATCGAAACGCTGATCTTGCACGATGCCACTCCCCAAAGTCGGCATTCATCGATTCGCGGCCTTCAACCCCGCGCAATGTGATAGGTTCCGCGACAAAGGTGCAAGATGTCCGATTCCAGTGGCCAGAAAAATCCCAGGCTGATCGTCGTGGTCGCGTTCGATCGCGGTGAGGATGGCGAGTTGTTCCCAGCCTTTGGACCCGCCGACCAGCAGAGCGAAGACCGCGCCATACGCACCGCCAGGGCTCTAGCGGCAAAGCATGCCGGCGTCATCGCCTGGAGCCGCGAGGCCGATCCGACGCTGGGCGAATACGGCCCGCCGAACACGCTCTTCGTCAGCGGCGACGTACCTGACATGGAATAGTCGACTGGCGTCAGCTTCTGGATGCCTTGCCCATAGGGTTTGATGCGAGCCGGTTTCCCCTCGCCAGCAAGCAAAAGCCCGCTACGGTGAACCGGAGCGGGCCTTGGAGGAGGACAAGGGGTGGGACCCTCTCCTCTTGTTTCCACGGGGGGGTGTGGACCGCAATGACCATACGAAAGTTTTGCAGAGTGCAGGATCACAAGCCGGCTTGCCTGCATCACAATCCGGTGCACGCCGATATTGGGGGCGCTCACGAGATTGCGATCAGTTGCGATAACCCGGCTAGATACGCCCGAGCACGACAAGCACGATGGCGATGAGCAGCACGAGCCCAAGGCCGCCGCCGCCATAGTAGCCGGTGCCGTAGAACGGACCGCCACCGAGGCCGCTGAGGCCGCCAAGCAGCGCAATGATGATCGGTATGGTTCCAAGACTCATAGCGATGTTCAAAGACGAGCGCTCCAAAGGCTCTACCGTTCCGCGCGATTGTGGCGGGCATCGCGTGCGGAAGAGGTCTGCCGGCAACAGAAGCGGCCATCCAGATGATGGCAACCAGAATTTGATTCCGGCACGCCTGTGGACGCAGAAAGCCCGCCAGCGTGGCGGGCTTTCCTACCGGCCGGAGGCCAGGAGAGTGCGGTCGAGCCTCACGGCTGATTCGGCACTTCCAATCCCCGGCCCCTTCAGTATCAGCGACGAGCGATCAGGAGGCAGAGTTGCCGTAGATCGCGGTCGTAGGCGCCTTCGCTGCTGAGCACGTCGACGCAGCGCTTCTTCATTCGCGCCACGTTGCTATCCGACATCTGGGCCACGACACCCGGCAGGCTCGGCCTGCTGGGGTTTGACGGATTGGACGGATTGCTCGGGTTCGACGGATTGCCTGGATTGATGCCGCCACCAATACCCACGCCGACGCCGCTCGTCCCGCCTACATTGGCGCCAAGGCCGGCCGTAATGCCGCCAGACCCTCCGATGTTGGCGCCCGCGCCGGCATTGATGCCGTTGCTGCCGCCGACCGAAGCGCCGAGACCAGCATTGACACCGCTCGAGCCGCCAACATTGGCACCGGCACCGGCATTTACACCACCGCTGCCGCCGACCGAGGCGCCCACTCCGGCACTGATGCCGCCACTGCCGCCAACGGAAGCCCCGACACCGGCATTGACGCCGCCGCTACCACCCACCGAGGCACCAACGCCAAGGCCGATTCCCGCAGCATTGGCGGGCAGGGAAAGAGCTAAAATTACCGCACTACCCGCCAACATATTGGCGACTGTCTTGATGGTGTGAGCCATAACACTCTCCTGTTGTCGTTGCGCTAAAGCAATTGGCGAGAGGCCGATTGCAAGATCAACTACGCGAGGTGGTGAATTTCAGTTTCAGAGAGAGAATACTGAACCTGAGGCGTGGTGTACATCAACAAAATTTCTGAAACAAAATGATATTAAAGTTTGAATAATTGTTCTTTACACGAACAATTCGTAAGGCATTGGCGATCGGACGTTACTCTGCTCCATGCCGCACACCGCGCTGGACATGGATAGGCCTCTCGCAAGATCAGCAAGACCGCCGCGATGATTGCAAGTGGCCAGAGTCTATCGGCGGCCGGATGCGGGAGTGAGAGAGTGCAAGCGTGATTGCAGGCCGAACGATTCTGCGCCGGCCCGCTTGTCAGACGATCCCGTAGAACAGCCTGTAGTGGGCGCGCTTCATATAGTCCCGGTATTCCGGCGTGGCGGCTAACAGCGCCTCTTCGCGCAGGATGCGATGAACCTGGAAGAAGGTGATCGCGGCGTAGACAGCAAGATTGTAGAAGGAAAAGGCCGACAGCAGGAACAGGACATGACCGGCAAGGTATCCGGCATAGATCGGGTGCCGCACCAGGCGGTAGGCACCGTCGGTCATCACGCCGCGATTGCCTGGCAGAATGGCGAAAGAACGCCCTAGCGATATCTTCCCCCAGATCACGAACCCCAACGCCAGGACTTGCAGCGGCGCAGCGGCATAGACCGGGATGATGGCCACGCCCGGTTGCAGGTCGATGAAGCCGACACCGAAGCTGGCGACCACCGAAACAACCACCGTCAGCGGGTTCCAGTCGCGTACCTGCGGTCGCCGCGACAGAAGCAGCCAGGTAAAGGTCAGGATCTCGGAAATTGCCACCAGCGCCACATTGATGCGGGTCGGGTCGAGCATCAGGTGATATACGCCGCGGTAGACGAACATGCCCGCGAAGGCCAGCGCGCAGATCCGAAAGAAACCTTCGCGCAAATCCACCACGATTTCGCGCTTTCGGGCTGCGGACAAAATCCTGCCGTCACTGACGTGCGAAAGCGCCTCGCTTTTTGATATGAGCAATGCAAACACCCCGATGATCCCTCGAGGCGACCTTTGCACGCAACCATTGCCGGGCAGTTAATCAACAAGATCAGATCGGTGTTTAAACTGGCTGTCGGGGAGCCAGGGTGCCACATCCAGACGACCCTGCTCCACGCGGTCGTCCAGAAATAGACTGGCGACCCATTTCATTTGGTTTTGCCAGACTAGCTCAGATAGTCGTTGCGGAAATAGCTCCCGAAATCCGGGCGTTGAGCAACCAGCTTGCCGTCGGCATCACGCAAAATGCCGGACGCGAAGAGATAGCCGCCGATCGCTTCCATCTTGGCTGGATCCATCGTCCCGATGGCGCCGCTTTGGCTGCGCAGATAATGGCCGTCGATCAGCGCCTTCAGCGAGGCGTGGATCAGCGCCGGATTGGTCAACGCATCCTTGTTGGCCGCGATCAGCAGGGCTGCCGCATCTTCGGGGTGATCGACCGCGAACTGGTAGCCGCGCCGCGTCGCCTGGACAAAGGCGGCCGCAGGCTTGGAGTTTGCCTGGAGATAGGCTTCGCTCGAAGAGATCAGTGTCGTGTGCTCGTCAGGCACGCCGTAATCGGCATAGACGAAGCTGCGTTGTTTGACGCCCTTGAGCTCGGCGTCGACACCCTCCCAGGTCGAGACTTCGAGCGTGAAATCGACCGAACCATTGGCCAGCGCCTCATAGGCTGAGGTGCCGAGCGTCACCGTCTCGAAATTGCCCTTGCCGCCATCATGGCGGATGATGGTCGATATCAGGGCGTTTTCCCAGGCGCTGCCGAAGCCGCCATAGGTCAGGCCGTCGAGGTTTCTCGGGCTTACTATCTCGCTGCGGGCCGCATTGAAGACCACGCGGCCGGTTTCCGATTGCACCACCGCATAGACGCCCTTCAGGTCCGCTCCGGCGGTTCTCTGGGTGAACAGGCTGATGGTGCCGTTGATGCCGAAATCGGCGACGCGATTTGCAACCAGCGTGCCCGCACCGGTATCGCTGTAAGGCAGGATGTCGACCTCGAGCCCGGCCTCGCGATAGAAGCCCTTGTCGCGGGCGACGAACAGTCCGATGTGGTTGGTGTTGACCGTCCAGTCGAGGGCAACGGTGACCTTTTGTGCCGATTGTGCTTGGGCTCGCCCCGATCCGGCAATGAGCGGAAGGCCTGTGGCAAGGGTCAGCAACAAGGCCTGCCGGCGCGTCAAGTCAATCATGATCGTGTCCTTTGGATGGGGTGGCGTTGAGGATGATGTCGAGAATCTCGGCCTCGAGCGCACTTGCCTGGCGCGCGGCATCGCCGCCAAGGCTGCGCGGGCGCGGCAGCGGCACCTTGATTTCACGCACGATGCGGGCCGGGCGCGCCGACAGCACATAGATGCGGTCGGACAGGAACACGGCTTCGCGCACGTCATGGGTGATCAGGAGCGCCGTCCAGCGATGATGCCGCCACATCTGTTCCAGCCAGCGCTGCATGGCCGTGCGGGTCAGCGCGTCGAGCGCGCCGAACGGCTCGTCGAGCAAAAGCATGTCGCGTTGCTGCACCACCGTGCGCAGCAAGGCCGCGCGCTGGCGCATACCGCCGGACAGTTGCGCTGGAAAATGCCGCTCGAAGCCGGCAAGCCCGAATTCGGCAAACAACGGCGCAACGCGCACCCGCGCCGCCTGTCTCCTCATGCCTTGGACTTCGAGCCCGAGCGTCGCGTTGTCGAGGATGCGCCGCCACGGCATCAGCGCGTCACGCTGCGGCATGAAGGCGAAATGCCTGCCGTGGTCGTCGAGCGGCGCGCCGTCGAACAACATCTCGCCCTCGCCATGCTCGGCGCCGGTCAGAAGCTGGAAGAGCGTCGATTTGCCGGCGCCCGAGGGTCCAAGGATCGAGACGAATTCACCAGCGCCGACGCTAAGCGAAATATCGGCCAGCACGTCGAGCCCACCGAACGCCTTGCGCACATACCGCAGTTCCAGCCGGCTCATCGCCAGGCTCCCTTCCCGGCGGTTTCCTTGCCGGCCCGCTCCCAGGGCATCGCAAGGCGCTGCAGCAGTACAGTCAACCCGAACAGGACAAGGGTCAGGGCAGCGCTCACTCCGACGGCGGCAAGAACCAGGTCAGGACGGAAATTGTTCTTGACGTTGAGCATGTAGATGCCCAGCCCCTTCGCGGCCCCCGCATATTCGGCGAAGATCGCGCCGACCACGGCGTAGGTGATGGAGATCCTCAAGCCAGCGAAGAAATAGGGCAGCGCCGAAGGCAGCCGTGCCAGCACGAAGATGCGCCAGCGCCCTGCCCCCATGGCGCGCAGCATTTGCCCGATCTCGGCCTCGGTCGACTCATAACCCTCGACCAATGCAACCAGCATCGGAAAGAAGGTAACCAGCGCCACCAGCATGATCTTGGGCGCCAGCCCGAAGCCGAACCACAGCACCACCAGCGGCGCGATGGCCACCAGCGGCAAGGTCTGGCTGACGATTAAGACGGGAAACAGCGCACGCCGCAGCGGCTGGAAGAAGTCGACCAGCATCGACAGCACGAAGGCGGCGCTGAGCGAACAGGCAAAGCCGAGCAGCGTGGCGCCGATGGTCGGAATGGCGTTGTCGGCCAGCGCCTGGCGATTGAGCAGCGCTTGCTCGAAAACGCGCGACGGCGCCGGCAGTATCGTCGGCCTGATGCCGGAATAGGTGGCATAAAGCTCCCACGCCACTAGGAGCAAACCGACCGAGATCATGGCCGGCATTGCCTTGACAAGAAGGCCCGCGATCGGGCGCGAAGCGAATGATGATGAGACCACGGGAGATAACCTTTGACGGCCGCGCGGAGGCGGCGGCAGCTTCAGACAGCCGACGGGCTGTTGGCCGAGACCGTGACGTCGAGGGTTACGTGGCCGGCGCCTGGTCCGAAGCGGCAGAAGGCCTCGTCCAGCGCCGAAAAGATCGCACCGGCATCACCGCGCAGTTTCGTGCAGAAATGCTTGGAACGCTCATAGACGCCGGACTGCTTGAGAAAATCGATGCAGCCGTAGATCTCGTCCATGTGGTCGTCGGTGCCCATCACATAGAGCGAGAACTGCGCCGCCGCCGGCTGGCCGGTGGCAGCAGCATTGCGCACCGCCGCGATGGCCGCATCCTTGCGCGGGCCGAGTGGCCCGACAGGCCCGCCAAGTGCATCGGAGCGGCAGATCGGATCATCCGGCTCGCCAGGGCACCCGCGCGAGATGGTGGCCGACAACACGCAATGTTTGCCGCTACGTGCCGCCGCCACGAAGAGGTCGCGCATGGCGGGAAACAGCACTTCGGGCGACCCGACCAGCAAGGTCGAGATGTCGTCGGTCTCGATCCTGAGCTTGTCGCGCCAGGGATCGAGCGCACCGAGCGCGCCAAGAATGACACCGACGAAATCGTCGGTCATGGGGTATAGGGAAATCTGTGCGCCTGAAAACATCGCCCGCCTCGCTCCGCTGGTATTACCCAGATCAGCTTCTAGGGTCTGTGGGCTTGCCGCCCCCGTCTCAGCCCCGACCGTACGGAGCACCCCTGTGGATGTGCGCCTTAAAGCATCATTCGAGTTCAAGGGAAAGCCGTTTTTTCAGAGCACTGCGCCAAAAGCATTGCGCCAGTCACGGTGCGCCTGAGCGGAATTTTGTCGGGAACCTTCGCCGCCGCGACCGGTTGTCCCCACAGTCGCAACGCGATCACTTTCGTAGAAAATAAGCGACGACTTCACAGAAATGGAGACAAACCATGTTCATGAAAATCCTCGCAGCTTCGGTTCTCACCATTGGTCTGGCCACGTCAGCCATGGCGCAAAGCGCCGGCAGCAACAACGCAAATGGAAGCGGCAGCGGCAAGTCGGTGACGGTTGAGCCGAACACGCCGGCTTCCCCGAATACGATCGAGCCGGACACTGTCGACCCGGGCACGACCAACAGCACGACTGGCACGGTAGGGGACATGAATTCGAACGCGGATCAGAATTGCCCGACCAACCCGCAAGGCGCGCAGCCGGACGCCGATGGTAACGCGACGGCGCCAACGGTAAACGATAATCATTGTGGCAAGTAACCACGTCGCAAACGGATGAAGCCGCTGGGCATCGCCCAGCGACTTCATCCGTTTTTCTGGTCCGCAGCACTCGCTTTGCCGAACAGCCGGATTTCTGGAGCGGGTCTCCCGGCGGGCGGGCGCGAAAATAGGTGTTTCGAATTGAGCAGCCGTTTGAGCACTCTACCGTAGGTAAAATACAGGACCCGACCGTTGGCGAGATCAAATTCCACTGTTCCCCACCGCCTGACCGGGGCCTTTCCTGTGCAGGGCCCCAGCCTTCTGATCTGGAATCCCAGCCTGACTTTGCGCGTTCCGATTTCAAGATAGATGCCTGGCAGAAGGCCAAGCACATGCCATAGCCGTACAACATGCTCGACCGACATGGCCGGCGAGATTATCAGGTGGCTGGGCTGAAGCCGCGCCCAGACGAAATCGCCTTTCGGTTGCGGCATTCCTGACAACAGCCCCCGGCAGTAGGTCGGCACCGCCTCGCTCACCAGAATCCGCATAGCGGTTGCCGTGCTGTCGACCAGGGCTTCTCTCGATGTCCAGTCAGCTTCGGAAAACGGCACCTGCCCGAGAATGTCACCCTCGTCAAAACCGGCGGACATCTTGTGGAGCGTGACGCCGCCATGAGCCGCATGCCGGCCGTCCACGGCCAAGCGCTGGATCGGGTGGGGCCCTCGATAGTCGGGGAGCAGCGCCGGGTGGAGGTTGACCCCGCCTTTGGAAAAATGGCCAAGAACCTCTTGAGGGATCAAGACAGGCAAAGTGTAGCAGACCAGCACATCGGCGCGGACGTCAGACAATTGCCGACCAAGCGCATTCCAATCGTAAGGGCGGCCAAATTCGATCAACTTGACAGGCGTGTTACCGATAAACCGCCTGAGCAGCAGCTTGCGTTGAAGCCTTCGCCGGAAATTGCCAATGCTGAAACCGGTGGGACGACGCCGGAACCCGGGCACGATGATCGCGCCAATTGCATTTCCAGCCTCTAGCCAGCCGGCGAGCAGAGGCCCCGTATAGTTAGAGATATCGAGGACAAAAACGGCTGTGATCGGCTCCGAGTGATCGGTCGATTCGATCGGCCTCATCTTCGGCGGCTCAAACGGGCCGACAGGTCAGGGCGAGCTTGTCAGGTCGGCTGAGTGGAAGGCGATGCCAAGGCAGTGACAACCGAAAGACGCTCGCGTTTTACAAACACTGGCTTTTCGTAAACTTTTTTCACGGCCCGTCTCCCGAAATCAACTCTTCCTGCGCAGTTGGACCGCGATACGGCAGGCTGTCAACCGCCTGACCGTGTTTGCCTACCGCATCCGCATTCGCCGTTGACGAAGGTGTTCGAAGGGCGCTTTCGCACATTGGTGAAAGCTCGATGGCTTCACCGACGCGACAAGCCGCGCTGACCGAAAGGGGTTTGGATGCGATGATCTGCTCGACGACACCGTCGAGCAGCAATGCAGGGCAAATCGCAGTTGCAAATCTACGAAACCGCCGTCTCGCGAACCGGCAGCTTCCAGCCTGGCCTGACGAAGTGGCAGGTGTATCCGTCGGGATATTTCTCCAGATAGTCCTGATGCTCGGGCTCGGCTTCCCAGAATGGACCAACGGGTGCGACTTCGGTGACGACCTTGCCCGGCCACAGGCCCGAGGCATCGACATCGGCGATGGTGTCCTCGGCGACGCGCTTCTGTTCGTCGCTGGTGTAATAGATCGCCGAGCGATAACTCGTCCCGACATCGTTGCCCTGGCGGTTGCGGGTCGTCGGATCGTGGATCTGGAAAAAGCGTTCCAGCAGCGTGCGAAAGCTTATGATGGCCGGATCGAAATTGATCTCGATGGCTTCTGCGTGGGTGCCGTGGTTGCGGTAGGTGGCGTTGAGCACGTCGCCGCCGCTGTAGCCGACACGGGTGGAGATGACGCCGGGATAGCGCCGTATCAAATCCTGCATGCCCCAGAAACAGCCGCCGGCAAGGACTGCACGTTCGGTCGAAGTCGCCATGTCACGTCTCCTCAAAGGTAGCGGTTTTCCGTCTGGAATTGCGTAAAAGCAAGTGGTCTCGAAATAAATGGGCATTGTCACCTGCTTCGTCCAGCGGACGCGGTGGATCTACTTCAGTTGCTCGTTTGGGCGAGCCTGTCGATCAAACCCGGTAGCTTCATGCCAGGCGGAATGGCGGCAAAGCTGATCGCCACCGGTGGTGCCCTGAGCGACCAGTCGAAAAGAACGGTCTTGACGGGGATGTTGCCCAGCCACGCCAGCAGCCGAGGTGGCACGCCGCTCCCGGGCCAGACCAGGAGCATGCCGTGATCGCGCAGCCGCTGGCTGGTGATCCAGGGGGCGAGCCGCATGTCGAGGTCGGTGAAGATCGACGGCTTGTCATAGGCGTTGAGGCCCGCCAGCAACGCGATGCGGGTATCGCCGCCGACGATGTCGAGCCGACCGGGCACCGCCGCGTGCCAGACCGCCTCGGCTTCGTCCGAAATCTGCCGCGCTGGCCAGCAGACGGCATCCATGCGCCCGCGCAAATTGCAACTCGTCCAGCGGATGCCCGCATAGGCACCGGACATGCCGAGGATGCAGGCGAACGCGCAGATCGCCAGCCGTCGCAGTTCGACGGCGCCGAGCCGATGACCCAGCAAGGCGAGCGCCACAACGCCGACCAGATTGTACATCGGCGCGCCCCACGCCTCGCCGGCGCCGGTGAACAGCGAAGCCACCATGACAAGCACCGCCGGACCAAGCCCCATCCACACGAGATAGGCCAGCGCGCCGCTCTCGATGGGCTGTTCCGGCGCGGGCGAACGCCGCAACAGCCCCGATATCGACAGCACCAGCAATAAGCCGCAGAGCCCCGCCATTTGGACACCGATATAGTAAAGGCGGGCGCGGTGGACCAACACCCATTCATCGCGGCCGGCGACATAGGTCAGCGGCAGGAAATCGATGCGGTAGAGCTGGACGGCCAGCGGCGCGGCGACGGCGAGGAAAACCGCGAGCCCAAGCCAGGGCCAGGGCGTGGCGAGCCGGTTGCGTGCCCGTGTGTCCGACAACAGCCAGATCGCCCCGAAGAGCAACAGCAACCCGGTGGAAAACTTGGCATAGAGCCCGACGCCCGACACCAGTCCGAGCGGCAGCCACCAGCCCGGCCCACCGCCACGGCCCGCACGCCACAGCAGCCAGCAGATTGCGGCCCAGAAGGGCATCTGCGCGTAATCATGATTGAACTGCGGTGTCGGCCAGCCGAAGAAATACAATGACGGCATCAAAAGCACGGCGGCCAGCGCGCGGGTTCTCCCGAGCATGTCGCGGGCCAGCAGGTAGACGAAGACGAAGGTCGCCGAGACGACAAGCTGGGCGAGCAGATATTGCGGCCAGCGGAACGATCCGGTCAGAAGATGGCTGATCTCGAGCAGCCAGCCGGGGAGCTGCGGATGCTTGTAGGTCAAAAGCACCCATTCGCGGCCCCACATGAAGCTCTCGACGACATCGCCGGGCGGGGCGGCATCGACAAGCGCCGGAACCACGGTCCAGCACAGGATCTGCGTCAGGCATAAAAGCGCCAGGCCGGCTTCTGGATAGCGCATCAGACCCGGCCAGATCGACGACTGCCGCCAGTCGCCTGGAACAGAACTGCCGACCGGCAGCCAACCGTTCATGGGTTCGTCGATTCGCGTCATGCGGTGGATAAATCACACCGGACGGTTTTACGAACAGCCCAGAACTTGAAGCTTACGAAAATGTATACTTGGCCGACCATGGCAAAACCAAGATTGAGGCAGAGTTTCGCGCCACCATGCCGCCTCTCCCGTCATCACATGCCAGCAAGACAACAATGGAACACGCCATCCCGCAGCACCCTGAACATGCCGGGCATGGCGCCTTGGGCGTGATCGCGGCAGGTGTCGCCTACGCCTGACCGGCTCCCGTCCCCAAAAAAGCATCCAGGATTTGAAAAATGCGCCACCACCATGCCGTCATTCATTACCGTGCGCTCGATTTCTGGATGGCCCGTGCGGCCGTTCTCGTCATCATCTGCCTGCAGCTTCTGGTCATCAACAATCTCTCATTCGGGCCGCGCTGGGTGGCGCCCGCGCTGGAGGCGGCCCTGCTGCTGCCCTTGTCGGTGGCCACCGCCTGGACACAGGCCGCCACCCGAAAGGCGGTCGAGGACCACGAGTGGCATGCGATCGGCCAGTTTCGGGTCATGATCCGCAGAACAGCCCTGACCATGACCGCCATCATCAGCATCATGAATTGCGGTTCGCTGGTCCTGCTGGTGCGTGCCTTGCTGGAGGGCCATGCCGGCAACAGCGGTACGACGCTGCTGATCGACGCACTCAACATCTGGGTTACCAACGTCATCGTGTTTGCCTTGTGGTTCTGGAGCACCGACCGCGGCGGTCCGCCGACCTGCGGCCTCGTCAAGCTCGCACAGGCCGATTTCCTGTTCGCGCAGATGACGTTGAACGACCGTGAGCTTCGAGATTGGCTGCCCGGCTTCGTCGATTATTTCTTCCTCGCCTTCACCAATGCGACCGCATTTTCGCCCACCGATACCTTGCCACTCTCCCAGCGCGCCAAGCTGCTGATGATGGCCGAGGCCATGATCTCGCTGCTGACCATCGCGCTGGTCGCGGCACGCGCGGTCAACATCCTCGCTTGATCGGCCCGACACGCGAAAATAGCCCGCCCGGCGAACCGGAACGGGCTATTTTGGGTTGTCTTCGATGATTGGAATGCAGCGCCGAACTAGTGGCGCTTGCCCAGCCTGTAGCTGTTGCCGCCCAGCAGGTTGACGCCGAGCCCGCTCAGGATGTTGTTGCCGCTGAGCACGTCGTTCAGCGCGGTGATCTTGCCAAGGTCGATGGATGGCGAAACATTGATCAGGCTGCCCGAATTGCCTCCCCAGCCGCCCGAACCTCCGCACCCACAACCTGCCTCGGCGGCTCCAACGGACGATGCAACTGCAACAGCGGCTAAAATAACAGTGAACTTGTTCATGAAAGCTACTCCCGTTTGATGATGGAGATGGCTTCCGTCTTCTGTGGTCTACCTCTTGTTTAACAATATATGAACACTTCATCCGCTCAAGTCTTTATCTGGTTTCGGTGCATCAATCAAAAATTAACAATAATCATTATGCATAACCGACATGATTAACTTGCTTGTGACAACGGGCGATGACGAGACCGGTCAGATCGAATGCCGCTCAGCAATAGCCGATCGGAAATACAAAAAAGCCGCCCCGGCGTGAGCCGAAGCGGGCAGCGGTCGTTTCTGGAAATGAGAGCAGCGCCGCGCCAGGTTGCCTGCCTCGGTAATTCCGAGGCAGTAGCCAACAGACGACGCGGTGCCAATAGCTACTCCTCCACCCCCGGCTTGAATCTCCGCACCACAAACTCGAACAGCACGTCCGAAATCCACATGGCGCAGACGCCGATCAGGAAGGCAGCCGCCAGCGTGGTGGTGTCGTCGGCGGGATCGGGCATCGGCAGGCCGGCGATCCTGGCGTAGGAAACCGCCGGCAGCGTCAGGTACGGTCTATAGGCCGCCAATTGATTGGTCCGGCGCCGTCTGTCCAGTTCGGCCAGCAGCGCCAGATATTCCATCTTCACGGACATCACCGGGTTCTTCGAGGAACGGTTTGACGATCGTCTCGAGGGCGCGGATGCGGCTGCGGATTTCGTCATCGCTCAGGCTGTCCATTTGGTTGATCTTGGCATCGAAATCCTTGGGCAGCACCGACAGCACGATCTTCAGATACTGGTCCGGCTTGTCGGCTCGCACCTGGGCGATCACGCCGGCGCCATAGGCGCGGAAATCAGCCCGCACGGCAGCCAGGAAATCGTCGCCCAGTGTCTTCTTGGCGCGCTTGCGGCGCGGCTTTTGCGCGGCCGGTTTGGCGGCGGGTTTGCGCTTTGCCGGCTTGCGGCGCGTTGGCCCGGCGGCGGTCTTGTCAGTCACGGACGTCACCACCCACGGCGTTGGCAGCGGGAATGCCGGCCTTCGGCATCGATCCGGCCCGGCTGGCCGGTTTCTTTGAACGAGCGGATTTCTTCCTGGTGCGCTTCTTGGCTCCCTGGACGCGCTTTGGCTTTGCCGCGTCGGCAGGCTTCGCCGCCGGGGCAGGCCTTGCCAGACCGGCCCGCGCCCTGAGACGCGCCATGACCAGACCGACAAGGTGCCCGGCGATGCCGGCCTGCGAGAACCCGAACTCGCCAGCGTCGTCCCGCACCATGCCGATCTTTATGCCGGGCGCGACCTCCTCGAGACGCCCCAGGCGTGGCTGCGGCGCAATGCCTTCGAATTCGCCGATCGCGCTGACGATTTCCTGGCCGTCAGCATCGGTGATGATGGTGGCGTAGCGGGTCATGGGTGTCTCTCGGATTGCGAAATGAGTCATCGGGCGAAGGATGGCATTCCTTGGCGCCCCCTCTGTCCTGCCGACATGTCTAGCCCAGCAACAAAAAACCCGCCTCAGGGGCGGGTCGTTGGCGCAACTCAGCACCATGGACAAAAATGTAGCATAGCTGCACTCACCCCGTCAACCGTTTTCTGAGAAAAAATTCCTAATTCGGTCAAACCCGCCGGCCGCATCCCGCACCATGCCGATCTTTACGCTGGGCGCGACCTGCTCGACACGCCCCAGGCCTGGCTGCGGCGCAGCACCTTCGAATTCGCCGATGGCGCTGACGATTTCCTGGCCGTCAGCATCGGTGATGATGGTGGCGTAGCGGGTCATGAGTGTCTCTCGGATTGCGAAATGAGTCATCGGGCGAAGGATGGCATTCCTTGGGGCCCCCCTCTGTCCTGCCGACATGTCTAGCCCAGAAACAAAAAACCCGCCTCGGCGGCGGGTCGTTGGCGCAACTCAGCACCATGGGCAAAAATGTAGCATAGCTGCACTCACCCCGTCAACCGTTTTTTGAGAAAAAATTCCTAGACCGGTCGGAACTCCCACTCGGAGCGACGCTGGCAAGCGCGTAAAACCCTGCTTTTGCCGGCGGCTGGTCATAAGCCGGCAGGTGTGAAATCATTCGTCGAAGCTCATGGAATGATTCCCGTCGCACGGCCTTGTGGGAGAGGACGATGGACAGACCAGCCATGGCATCCGTGTTCAGGATGCGGCATGCACAAGCCACGGTTTCCGGCGTGCGCAGCACCGGCCAGGGTCAGGCCGATCCAGTCATCCGCGTGCGTTCGCTGGGCGAAGCCATCCGTTTCGTCGCCAACGCCTACCCCCAATACGACATCAGCGCCGTCGCCATCAGCTGTGGGGATGTTTCGATCAGCAGCCTCGGCAACCTGGAGGTCAAGGCGCTGTGGCGCGAATATGGCGAACGGCTGACGCAGGAATAGGTTTCGCCCGCAGCCTTTCTGGAGCGGAAATGCCGCTCGCGCGTTTCAACCCCAGCCACGGGAGCAATCGCCATGAATGTCGCCAACCTGCAACTCGAAGGCCTGTTGATGGCCGTCGCCTCGATCAACCGCCTCCTGGTTCAAAAGGGGGTGCTGACGGCGGAGGAGATCGACCTGGCCTTGCGCAAGACCGAGGCCGGCGAAACCAACCAGGAGCGGTCCGAAGGCATGTCCGCGTCCAGCCGCGACGCCGTCAACTTTCCGATCCGGCTGCTGGAACTCGCCAACCAGTGCCAGCCGGAGGCGGAGATGCCGTCTTTTTCGAAGCTGGCCCGCATGGTCGGCAAGATAAAGGAACCCTACAACGACCAGCTGTGAGCGGCCGGCGTGCGTCCGCGGTGGCCCGCTGCCCTCGCCTCAAGCCCTGCCCGGCCATCCCGAATTGAGCGAAAGCACCTTGCCCGGTCCATGCACGGCCGCAAACAGCAGTCCGGCCAGGAACGAAAAATGGTCGACGAAGAAGCCGAACTCGGCCTGGTTGCCGGCCCAGTGGCTGGGTCCGTGAAAGGCGAAGCCGAGGAACAGCACATAGGCGGCGGCGACCAGGGCTGCCTGCGAGAAGAAGGCGCCGGTCAGGAAGCACAGCACCAGCGCGACTTCCAGGATCGCCGCGCACCAGGCCAGGAACAGCGGAAACGGAAAGCCGGCGGCGGCGATATAACCGGCGGTGGCGTCCATGCCCATGAATTTGAAGGTCACGGCCATCAGGAAGACGCCGGCGAAGATCAGCCGGGCGACGAGAAGGGCCCCGGTCTGCCACGGCGATTGAATGATTTGCGACGACATGCTCGTTCTCCAGCTTTGCAGGTTGCTCGCTCCTAGGACGCGCGACCGGCGTCAGATCCGACACATCAGGCCAATTTTTTTCGACAGGATCGCAGAGGGGTTTCGAAGCGTCACACCGTACGGCAAGAGCGATTTTCGGTTTGCCGGCTGACGGCATATTATTGCTCGCTCCAAGGGGGAATCGGACATGGCCAAGGCATTGACCATCGGCTCACCGCGGCATCCGGCGACGAGCACCGCCTACGAACAGGAATGCAGGGATATGCTGGTTCCGCATCTCGACGCCCTGCTCCGCAAGGTCGAGGCCGCCGGCTGGGACCGCGGGCAGGCCGCCTCGGCGCTCATGTATCTCGCCGCGATGCGGCTGAAGCCGGCCTGACGACACGCCGGCCCGGACGGCTTTCCGGCGCATAGCGATGTTGAAACTTGTTGGTAATCACGGACGTGATATCGTTAGTCGGGGCTAATGCACCGGCGTGTCGGTGCAGGGATTTTGGGTGGGCTGAAATTTGCGCACGAGCGTCAGGTTTGGGGCGACATCTCATGGCGAGCGGTCGGCACCGCTGGAGTGCAGCGGCTGCGGCGGCGCTGGCCAGGTCTTCGAATGCCCCCGCTGGACGAGTTCCAACGGCCATTGCTGCCCCGCCGGCACGCACCGGCGCGGCTGCCCCGGCCTCAGCGCGGCATGCTCCGAATGTGACGGCGACCACGCTGCCGCCGCCGACCCCATGCGGCCCACGGCCTGATACAGGGCTATCGCAGCCCAGGCCGTGTCGTCTGGTGGAACCGGCGGCGCCAATCTGTGTTATGTCGTGTTGATCGCGGGCGCCGAAGGCTGCGCGTCCCCGACAACAGAAAGCGAGGCCTGAGATGGCTGACGACAAGTCGAAGACGAAACAGGACCGCAAGCTGGTCTCGAGTGAAGAGCCCTACGAGGTTGCCGCCTTTGCCCGCAAATACGGCATCCCGCCAAGCGAGGCACAGACTATCATCAAGCGCTACGGCCCCTCGCGCAAGAAGCTCGACGCCCATATGGCGGCCCGCGGCTAGCCGAAACCATTTCGCCTGGGCGGCGTTGAAGATGCTGCGGGCCGTGTCAACCGGGCCTGGTGGTACGGTGAACAGGATGTCTTTTTCCCGGTTTCTCATCCTGGCCAACGAAACGGCAGACGAGCATCTGTCCCACCCGGCCCGCAGCGCCACGCATTGAGGGAGGTCGCCATGTCCGACACCATACGCAGGACCGGCAGCTGCCTGTGCGGCGGCGTGCAGTTCGAGGTTCACGGCCCGCCGCTGCGCGTTGGCCTGTGCCATTGCAAGGATTGCCGCAAGGCCGGCGGTTCGGTCTACTCGGCCTTTGCCATCTGGCCGCGCGAAGCCTTCGAGACCACCGGCCTCGTCAGCTCCTATGGCACGCGCAGCTTTTGCCCGACATGCGGCGGCCGCGTCGCCTGGGTCGACGACAACGAGGCCGAGGTGGCTATCGGCAGCCTCGACATCGCGCCGACCGATCTCGTGCCCGAATATGAATTGTGGACCTCCAGGCGCGAGACCTGGCTGCACGCTCTGCCCGGCACCGAACAGTTCGAGCATGACCGCCCAGCGCAGCACAGCGCCGAAGCGCCGACGCCGAGATCGCTGTCGGACATCGACGCTGAGATTTGATCTCTTGGGAAGGGAACCCTGCCCTGTCGCCGACGTTACCGGTCGCCTCTCACGCATGTCGCCCGGCGACTTGCGGCAATCATGGAGACGACCATTGAACGACAAGATGTTTCCCCGCCCCATCAGGCTAAAATTCGCGCCTGAGCGCGAGCGCATCATCCGCAGCGCCTGGGAAGGCCTGGAATGCCTCGGCGACTGGCCGGCTGGCCAGGGACGGCGCTACCGGGCGGCGTTGCGCAGTTGCCGCGATGCGCTGGATGGCTGGACGCCGGCGGAAAAAGCGATGCGGGCGATGATCGACGCCGCGCGCGAAGCAAAACTCCTCCAGTAGTTGGAAAACAGGACATGTCCGAACTCATTTTGCCCACACCGATGCGGATCAAGCCGCATGGGTCGGACACGATCCGCGACGTCGCCACGCTCAAGGATGCCAGCGAAATCCTGATCGACTGGCCGCAGGCCAAACGCGGCCCGTTCTACCAGGCGGCGCGCGAGAAGGTCGAAGCCGCATTGGAAACCGGGACAGGCGCCGCCGAGGCGCAGGAAGCGTTCGCAGCGCTCTGCAGCCATGCCGGCGTGCTGGTGCGGTAGGTGTCAAAGGAAGCAGACGGGGCGTCGTGCCTCGCCTGCTTTGTCATTTCGTTGGAAGCTCGCCCTGGACAATCGGCTGAGAGGTTTCGAAGCCAAAACTCTTCGGCGCCAGAAGAATCAAGGCAATCACGATGGCTATCGAGGCAAGCAACGTGGCCGTGGTCGCAATATCTCTCACGATAATCTCTCCGAATTCCAAGTCGTGAGAGAAACGCTCCTGAGATAACGAGGTTCCATTAGCTTGCGCGATAATACCGGCCAGCGGCGTTTATTGCTTCGGCGGCTGGGGCGGCACTTCACCCGGCTTGATCACCGGCGTCTTGCCTTCCTCGGGGGCCGGCGCCGCCATGCCCTGGTCGCCCGTCGGGGGCGGTTTCAGCACGCCGCCGCAATCGTTGAGCTTCGCGGTCAAATTGCCGTCATCGGCCTGCTGTCCAGGCTGCTGTTTTGCCCCTTGCCCGGTCTGAGCCCTGCATTTGTCGGCCTGTGCCTGGCTGTCGTTCTGCTGCTGGGCCGCGGCCGGCACTGCCAGCGCCAGCATGAGGCCTAGTGGCATGATGGCAAGAATTCTCATCACTGCCTCCTTCTTTCTTTCACGGTCGCCCGCGGCGACCTTCCTTTCAAAGGGACAACGCCTGTCGATGAAAAAGGTTGGCCGCCTCGCCGCGCGGCATTGCAACCAAACCCGTTTGCCGGCCGTTGCGCGTGCCGGAGGCGATCATGTTCGAAGGTTTTCAAGGCGCGGAAATCGACACCGGCGATGCCGGCATATTCTGCCTGCGCGCCGGCGGCGGGCCACCGCTGCTGTTGCTGCACGGCTTTCCGCAAACGCATCTGATGTGGCGCGACATCGCCCCCGCTCTGGCCAGCCGGTTCAGCGTCGTCTGCGCCGACCTGCGCGGCTATGGCCGCAGTTCGTGTCCGGCATCCACTCCCGACCACGCCCCCTATGCCAAGCGCACCATGGCCGCCGATATGACGAGGCTGATGGAGAAGCTGGGTTTCAGCAGCTTCATGGTCGCCGGCCATGATCGCGGAGGGCGTGTCGCCTACCGCATGGCGCTCGATCATCGGGGCAGCATCGACAAGCTCGCCGTTCTCGACATCGTGCCGACCGCCGATGCCTGGGACCGGGCCGACGCCAGGCTGGCGCTGGGTTATTGGCCATGGTCGCTGCTGGCGCAGCCCGAGCCGTTGCCGGAAAAGATCCTGTCCGGCGCCGCCGAGGCGATCGTCGACAATGCGCTCAACGGCTGGGGCTCGTCGTCATCGGCGTTTCCAGCCGAAGTGCGTCAGGCCTATGTCGAGGCCTTGCGCGCGCCTGCCCACGCCCATGCCATCTGCGAGGAATATCGGGCGGCAGCCACGCTCGATCGCGAGCACGACCATGCCGACAAGGCAGCCGGCCGGCGCATTCGCTGCCCGCTGCTGGCGCTATGGAGCGGTCAGGGCGCGTTGGCGGATTGGTATGCCGGCAAAGGCGGGCCGCTGGCGCTGTGGCGCGGCTGGGCCGACGATGTGCGCGGCCAGGCGATGCCGGGCGGGCACTTCTTTCCCGAGGAGAACCCGGCGCGCACGGCCGATCTGCTGGCCCGCTTCTTCGGTGAAACCAGTCACGGCGTTTTCCGGCGATCGGAATTACCTTCGCCCTTCCTTTGATCGGGCCGAAGCCCCCTCCTTCTCCGCCTTTGCCTGACTTCCTTCATCACCGGCGGCAAGGCCGGGTCCGCGTTCGAACCGGCGCAGAAAGCCGGCAACGATCAGCACGATCAGCGTGCCGAACCCGGCCACTTGCCAAAGACCCAGTCCGCAGGCGACGCCGATCGCGCCCGCCAGCCACATGCCGGCGCCGGTCGTCAGCCCATGCACCTCGCCGCGCGAAAACATGATCGAGCCGGCGGCGAGGAAAGCGACGCCGGCGGTCACCGCCTCGACCACCCGGATCGGATCGACCTTGACCGATTCCCCCGCGAACATCGGCGCGTGCACGATCTCGACCGTCAGGATGCCGAAGGTGGCGGCGGCGACGCAGACGAGAATATGCGTGCGAAGTCCGGCCGGGCGATTGCGCCATTCGCGTTCGAAACCGATGACCGCGCCATAGAGCGTCGCCAGCAACAGCCGCGCGGCGATGACCGGAAACGAGGTGTAGGTGGAATGGCCGAATTCCTCGACGAGCTGTTCCATGATGTCCCCTCCGAAAGCTTCACGCCACAACGCGGCCGCCGGGTCACGGTTCCTGAATCCACGGCCGGGTGCGGCAAGGATGCGGCCGCTTTTGAAAACGCATCTGCCAAAGGGAGGTTGATGGAACCAACCCTCAAGGGCTCAGGAAGGCTCGGTTTCGGGCAGGTCGGCGCCGAGCTGCGGAACGATGATCGAAGCCAGCGGCGCCGTCAGGGACCAGCTGAGATGGCCCGGGCTGCGATCCAGCACCGCCAGGCCGTTCAGCGATTGCGGCGCGACCCGTTGCAGGACGACGGTGCCGAAACCCTTGCGCGTGCTTTCGTCCCGACGCTCTCCCTCACGTACCGGCATCGTCTCGTCCCAGAGCAGATGGATTTCCAGCTTGTCCGAAGCGCCTTCGACGATCCGCCAGGTAATCTCCAGCCGCCCGGCCTCGCTCGCCAGCGCGCCATATTTGGAAGAGTTGGTGCCGAGCTCATGAAACGCCATGCCGAGATTTTGCACGGCATTCGGCTGCAAGGTCAAAAGCGGTCCCGACAGCGATACCCGCGCCTCGTGACCGAACGGCTTGAGCTGCTCCTGGGCGAGGTCGAAGAGGCTGGCGCCGGCCCATTCCGAGTTCACCAGCAGATCGTGCGACCGCGACAGCGCCATGATGCGGGAGCGGATCAACTCCTCGAACTCGCGCGGATCGGTCGAGCGTTTGCTGGTCTCCCGGATCATCGAGAGGATCACCGCGAACTGGTTCTTGACGCGATGGTTCACCTCGCGGAGCAAAAGCCTGATCCGGCGCTCGCTCTCCTTGCTGGCGGTGATGTCGCGGGCGATCTTCGAGGCGCCGATGATCTCGCCGGACGCGTTCCTGATCGGCGAAATGGTCAGCGACACGGCGATGAGGCCGCCATCCTTGTGCCGGCGGATCGTCTCATAGCTGGCCAGGAGTTCACCCCTGCGAACCCGGCTGATGATGTCGGTCTCTTCATCCTTGAGATGATCGGGGATGAGCATGAGCACGGAGCGGCCGACGGCCTCTTCGGCGGTGTAGCCGAACATGCGTTGCGCCGCCGCGTTCCAACTGGTGATGATGCTGTTCAGATCCTTGCTGACGATGGCGTCGAAGGACGAATCGACAATCGCCGCCAAACGCGCATCGGCGGTGATGGCGATCAAGGCATCACGGCCCGCCAAATCTGTCACTGTCGACCCCTTCTCCCTCATGCGCGGATTTCGCGCATGGCCACCAATGCGCCGCGGTGCGTTTTGGTTGCAATCGCCTCCAACATTCCTCCCAGGAACAGTCCGGGCAGTTCATGTCCGGAACCTTGCGCGCCTGCGCGAGTTGCACCCGACACCCCCATGGACGGCTCAATAAGGAGGCACACAATGAGCGACGGCAACAGCGATCTCGACCGGGTCTGGAAACTGATGGACAGGATCGGTTTCTGTATGCTCGCCACTCGCGAAGGCGATGACATCCGCTCGCGACCGATGGCGGCGCATGTGGTGCGCGACGAAAACGCCATCTACTTCCTCACCGATGTCGACAGTCACAAGGATGACGAGATCGAAGCCGAGCCCAATGTCGGCCTCGCCTTCGCCGATTCAGGCGGCCAGAAATATGTTTCCGTCAGCGGTCTGGCGGCGGTTTCGAACGACCGCGCCAAAATCAGGGAGTTGTGGTCGACCCCTGCCAAGGCCTGGTGGGACAGTGCCGATGACCCTTCGATCCGCGTGCTTAAGGTGACGCCGAAAGACGCCCAGTATTGGGACAGCCCCGGCACCGTGGTCAGCTATGTGAAGATGCTGGCCGCAACGGTCAGCGACAGCCGCCCGGAAATCGGTGACACCGGTAAGGTCAGGATGTAGCCGGACGGCGTTGAAAATCACCACATCAGTCAGATGTACGAATGCCGGCGGGTCGCATTTGACATATTGCTGGCGGCATACCGGCGCGGATCAGTCTGGCTTGGGAGGGTCAGGGGCATTCGGCACTGGATCGGCGTCAGTATCCCTTTGCGGACAGTCCTCATAGCTGTGGTCGCGCCCGCCGCAGAAAGAACAGCACATGGCCTCGCGATCCCCGTTTCCGGGCCGCCATTGCGGGGTTTCGTAGGGCTTCCTGCCATCCATCCCCAGCAATGCGCGACGGACCATTTGGTTGCGCCGCCACAGACGGCCAGCCGGCGGTTGCGGAACCACCCGCCGGGATGCGAGTTTCGGCCGATACATCCATTCGAGGGAACAGCCATGCCGATGCGCCGAATTGCCTTGATGACGGCAGCGATCCTGCTGGCCGCGACCGGCCTTGCCGAAGCCAGGCCCGACACCCGCACGATGAGTTGCGACCAACTCCGGCAACTGCTCCAAAGCCATCATGCCGTGGTGCTGACCACCGGACCCAACACCTATGACCGCTATGTCAGGCAGTTCGGCAACGAATGCGACTGGCCGGAGGTGCCGATGTCGGCCTATGTCCCGACCCGCGACGGCAGCTGCCCGGTCTACCGCTGCGAGGAACCTGTCACCAACTTTCCGGACTGACACCGCGCTTCCAATCGGCTTTGCCGCCCCCGTGCGTTGATCCCGGCGCGCGAACCGTCTAGGGGTGGGGCGCAACGTGCATTTTCCCGCTTCGTCTAATGGTAGGACAGCGCCCTTTGAAGGCGTGAATCGAGGTTCGAGCCCTTGAGCGGGAACCAGCAACCAACCGTTCGCCTGCTCAAAGCGCGCAGGGCTGGCCAGCCGCATCGGCGTATTAGAGAACGCTTGTATTTCGCCCCAAGCAGGATCATCATCCAGTCCGTCAGTGGATTGAAGGGGTGCAGCGCCATGGAACTGAGTTGCTTTGACGGGGGCGTCCTTGCATCGACGATGTCCCTGAACGTCACGGCGGTTTTCATAATATTGACCGCATTTGCCGCACTTCGGCTGGTTGCAATGTCAGGCAAAGGTTCTGTCGACCAACTCCAGACGGCGTAGCCCGCAGGGGATCTCCGGTTCAGGAGAAGGCATATGGCCGCGAGAAAAGTGATAGCCGTCAAGGATTGGTCTTGCGGCATGAGCGACGAGCTCGGCCGCGTCGTCCTGACCATCAACCCGACCGAGGGTGAGCCCATCCTGGTTTTGATGACAATCTTCCAGGCGGCAAGGATGGCCGGGGAATTGCGGGCTCCGAAACTCGTCTCCATGCCTCGGTGACGCCACGCCCCTGGGCAAATCGGATCAAGCTCGCCGGGGCAGCCCCAACGCCCTCCCCAGCGAGCTGTTGCTCCGTTACGATGAACGATGGAGCAATTACTGCTTTACGAATCCAGGCGCCATTAAGTTGCGTCCGGCTCCTGAAACCATTTCGCGGACCCTGCGTTGACCACCGGGCCGACACAGGAGACATCTCATGACCGTCAACTGCCGCATATCGATCGACAACCGGCCGGAGGCCACGGACGCCGTTTTCCAGGCGGTTCCCCGGATCGGCGAAAGTGTTGCGCTGTCGATCGACGGAACCACGCAGGATCTGCGGGTATCGCGCGTCGTGCACGTCACCAATGGCAGCCTGGAAGGTGCCGCGATAATCGTCGAAGTGACGACCAACATCCTCTGAACCGAGAGTCTCGTCCCGGTACGCCAGCCGGCGCCGCGTCGCGGCAACTGCCGACCGGCCTACGGGACCAGGCGGCTCAGGCGCGGTGAACCGCCCTACTCCTTGCCGCCGTCGGAAATGCCGTTGCCGCCGGCGGTTGGCAGGATGCCGAAGTCTTGCGACTTCGTCCCTTGCTCCGCCGTCAGGAAGCCATCCGAGGCAAGACCGCGCCGCAGCAATTCCCTCACGGCGGCCGAACGGCTCGGCATGCGCTTGTCGAAGCGCCAGTTTTCCAGCGCCGCCAGTTCGTCTGACGTCAGCATGATCTGCAACCGTTCCGGGCGTTCCAGTTCAGTCATCGCGCTTCCCTCGCTCCGCACCATGAATACGTAGAATGAGTATTCAACTTACTCAACTCATAGTTAGAAAACCGCTCCTAGCGCGTCAAGACCTCGCGATGGGTGAACCGCTTGTCATGCTCATGAAGAGCCTGATGCGTATTCGGCGTAACACACACAGTTGCACAACTATGCTAACTGTTTGATTTGTTTGGGTATTATTTAATTAGTGACTTGCCAAGCCCAAGCCCCTGCCGCATTGTGCAACCTGAACAGAAAACCATTCCCTTTGGGAGGTTTCGATGCGGTATGATTACTCGGCGCGACTGCGCGATGACGTCCGTTCAGCAGTCCAGGTCGCCTTCAGGAAGACCGGCATCGTCAGCATCACGGCGGTGGCGGAGCATGTAAGGGTCAGGAATCTGGCCGAAAACGTCGCCCTCGAGGACGTCGAATACCTTGTCTTCCAGGCAGCCCAGCTGATCGGCGCGGCAATTGAATTCGACGGGCTCACCAATTTCGACGGCGTAGCTGGTCTGTTCGTGGATGGCCTCGGTGGCGACGATGGTGAGCGCGTCAACGCCCAACTCGACAGACCTGGTGAGGCCACCCTGCAGTAGGGCGGTTCAGGCTGAACGCGCATTTGTCCCGTGCCAGCCAGGGCGGCCTCCTCAAAAGGCCGCCCTGCTGTTTCCGTACCTTGGTGATGACCAGAGCAGTTCCTCAGGCGGAGCCGGCGATTTGTGAGGCGAAGTCGCGATAGGGACGCAGCGGGCGGCCCAGAAGCGTGGTCAGGCGCTCGACGTCGCCGGCCTCGGGCAGCATGCCGTCGGTCAGGAACCGTTCGCCCATCAAGCGCATGTCGTACGCCATCCAGGCAGGCAGGAACTGCTTGAGATTCTGCTCGAAACCTTCGGTGTTGTCGCCGCCGTAGCTGATCGGGCGGGCAAGCACGTCGGACCAGATGGCGGCGATATCCGTCCCGGTCAGTGTCTGCGGACCGACGAGGTTGATCCGCTCGAGCGCAAGCGGCTCCGCGGACCGTTCGCGGCGCAGCAGCTCGAGAGCGGCGATCTCGGCGATATCACGCACGTCGACCATGGCGAGCCCCTTGGCGCCGACCGGCATTGTGTAGGTGCCGTAGCCGGTGATGACGTCTTCGATCATCAGGTCGTTCTGGATGAAATAGGCCGGGCGCAGGATCGTGGCCTGGAAGCCCATCTGCTCGATCATTCGCTCGACGCCGAATTTGCCGGCGAAATGCGGCACGTTCACATAGACGTCCGCATGGATCACCGAGAGATAGACGATCCGCTCGATGCCCGCCGATCGGGCGACGTTCAGCGCGACCAAAGCCTGGGTGAATTCGTCCGGCACCACGGCGTTCAAGAGGAACAGGGTGGAAACGCCGGACATGGCTTTGCGCAGTGAATCGACATCGAGAAAATCGCCTTGCGCGACCGATACGCCTGCCGGAAAGCTGGCTTTCGACGGATCGCGGACGAGAGCACGGACGTCGGCGCCACGCTTGACGAGGTGCTCGACGACTTGGCGGCCAACATTGCCTGTGGCGCCGGTAACGAGGATGGTCATGGAATTTCTCCTGTTGGGTTGCTTGACAGGCCCAATATGTGTGGCTCACAAACAGTCAAACAGGCCGAAATTTTAGACGCACCGTCTCACTGGTGGAACACTCATGGATCTTCTGGCCCTCACCGATTTCAACCTCGTTGCCCGCCATGGCGGTTTCGGCAAAGCGGCAAGGGCCACCGGCCGGCCCAAGGCAACCTTGTCGCGGCGGGTTGGAGACTTGGAGAGCAGCCTTGACCTGCGCCTGTTTGAACGGGGTGCGCGCAACCTGAAGCTCACCGAGGAAGGGCGAGCACTCTTCGAGCGGACGGGGACCTTGCTCGCCGAGCTGGACGAGACGGCCGCCGAGATCGCCTCGGGCGGCCAAAGACCCAAGGGCAGGCTGCGGATCAGCGCACCTCTGCATTTTTCTCAGACCGCGATGGGAAGGATCGCCGCGGGATTTACCCTCAAGCATCCCGAGGTGAGGCTTGAGGTCACGACGGAGGACAGGGCTGTCGACATGATCGAGGAAGGTTACGACCTGGTGATCCGGGTCAACCCGAAACCCGACGAAAGCCTGGTCGGACGGGCGTTTCTCCGCGACCGCCTGGTCGTTGTGGCGAGCCCGGACCTTCCTCGTACGACCGGTGGGCAGGCCGCTCCTGGCGTTGCACGCGGCACAGGCGAACGCCAGACATGGCACGTAAAGGACCATGGTGGCCGCTCGACGATTGCGGTCGAGCCTGTCCTTGCTCTGTCGACGCTGATCATGGTGCGGGATGCGGTGCGGGCCGGCGTCGGTGTTGGACGTCTCCCAATTTCCCTGGTGAGCCACGATTTGGCTGACGGCACCCTGGTGAATTGGGGGGACATCGATGGCCCGGAGATCGCTCTTTGGACGCTCTACCCCTCCCGGCGGCTGCTCAGCGCGCGCGTGTCGGCGTTCCTGGATTTTCTGAAACAGGCCTTCCCGAATGGGACGCCGGACGAACTGGCCGCCTATATCGGCAGGTGATGCCCGGCCGCTTTCGCCGGCAAGAACCTTTATTTTCCGCGGAAAGATTTCCGGCGGAACAAGTTGGGGCGACGAAAATTACCTGTCACCCTTACAAGAGGAGGACGTCGTGAAAGGCTTGCGCAGTCTCCTTGCCGAACTGTCAGCCAGCTGGCTCAAGCGCCGCAAGGCGCAGGCGCCCACTGTCGTGAACACAGTCAAACCCCGCCCCGCCCATCAGGCGCCGCGGCAACGTGCCGCCCACAAACCCAAAACACCGTCCACCCGCGACGTCTCCTCGAACATGTGAGCCGCGCGGACAAGATGGGTCGCCCAATGCCATTGGGAGGTATCGGCAACTCTCACACCGGATTGATTGGCATCGACGAAACCTTTGAGCGGCCATAGGCGTTTATCGCTTCAGCCCTATCGAGGTGGTTCCAATGCAAACGGCATGGTTCTCGAAGCCTGTGGCGGTTTCGGTCGGCGTCACCGGTTCCATCCACCATCTGTCCAACACACAGCAGGCCATTGATTTGCTCACCACACATTGGCGTGACGCAGGCAGCCCGAAGCATCAGTCCGCGCTGCGCGCCTGCCGGCGGGCAACGAGCGGCGATGTCGCCCCCGACGTCGCCAGGGCGGCGCTCGTCGAGGCCGCGCGTGAAGCCCACATCCTGATCGAATAGAGTGTCGATTGATCGGCCAATGTCGATGCGGCTGCTATAGTCGCGGCATCCCCTCCTTGGAGACCCCACCATGACCCTGAACACACGCAAGCTCGGCAGCCAAGGGCTGCAGGTCTCGGCCATCGGCCTCGGCTGCATGGGCATGAGCCAGTCCTACGGCCCGGCCGACGAGGCCGAATCCATCGCCACGCTGCACCGTGCCATCGAACTCGGCTGCACCTTCCTCGACACCGCCGAGGTCTATGGCCCTTACGACAACGAAGCCCTGCTTGGCCGGGCGCTGACGGGCAAGCGCGACCAGGTGACGATCGCCACCAAATTCGGCTTTCGCATCGAAAACGGCAAGCAGGTCGGAACCGACAGCCGGCCCGAGCACATTCGAGAGGTCGTGGAAGCCTCGCTCGGCCGCCTCGGAACCGACCATATCGACCTCCTCTACCAGCACCGCGTCGACCCGGCGGTGCCGATGGAGGATGTCGCGGGCGCCGTCGGCGAGATGATCGCGCAAGGCAAGGTGCGCTTCTTCGGCCTGTCGGAGGCGGGTGCGGCCAACATCCGCCGGGCGCATGCCGTGCATCCGGTGTCGGCCGTGCAGAGCGAGTATTCGCTGTGGGAGCGCAATCTGGAGCCGGAGATCATCCCGCTGCTTGGCGAACTCGGCATCGGCCTGGTGCCGTTCTCGCCGCTCGGCCGAGGTTTTCTCACCGGCCAGGTCAAGCGCGCGGAAGACTATCCCGACGGCGATTATCGCCGCAACGACCCGCGCTACCAGGGCGAAAACTACGACGCCAATGTCGAGGCGGCCGCCAAGGTGAGCGACATCGCCGCTGCGCGCGGCGTCAAGCCCGGCCAGGTCGCGCTGGCCTGGCTGCTGGCGAAGGGCGACGGTTTTGGCATCGACATCGCGCCGATCCCCGGCACCAAGCGCAGAAAATACCTGGAAGAGAACGTCGCCGCCGCCGCCATCAAACTCGATGCCGCCGAGATGGCCGCGCTCGACGACGCGCTCGCGCCGGGAAAAATCTCCGGCCCGCGCTACACTGAGCGGGGCATGGCGATGGTCGACCGGTAGGGACGCCCTGCTCCAGCGTCCGCGACGGTCTCGCCAAGGTCGTTCCGAATAGACAAAGCTACCGAAAGCCCAGATGCTTCCGATAGCAGTGGGTTTCCACGGTGAACCTGCCGGCGACACCGTCCGGCAGCCAAAGTGCGTCTTCGAAGGCGCGGCTCAAGCGCCACCCTTCGCGGGCATAAAATCTCTGCGCGCGGAGATTCCCCGCCGTGCAGAAAAGCTCGGCCTCCGCCACGCCTTGTTCGGACAAGAGATGCTCGGCATGCGACAGCAGATCGCGACCGGTTCCGCTTCCCCGTGCTTGCGGGCTTACATAGAGTTTCACCAGCTCCGTCCCGTTGATGGAGACGAAGCCAAGCAGTTCATCGGCTGCCGCCACATGGAATGCATCGGTGGATTGCTCCAGCCACAGCGAAAAATGCGCGGGCGTTCGGTACGCCAGGATTTCGGCCGGAACCAGATGCGCATGGGCATCATGCCAGCCCTGGTGCCACAGTTGCACGATCGCTGGCCGGTCGGCTTTTTGGGCTGGGCGAATTTCAAGCATTCCTCACCGCCTGCAAAAGTCTGGGATCTGCCGCGCCAGGGTCATTTGCCGCTTCCGGCATTTCCAAGAATTACAATCCGCTGCATCATCCCTGGCTTTGCGAACATCTCAGAGCGTTCGCGCCCCATGCCTGTCCAGCGTGCTCGGGGCGTTGACCGCAAATTGCGCAGCGAAAGCCCTGATGTAAGCGGGCCGAGCTTCACCGCGCGCCACATAGGCAGCAAGGTTTTGATATTCGTCCAAAATGCCCGACATTCTTAGTCGCAGCAGCACCGATACCATCAACAGATCGCCCGCGCTGAATGCATCGTCGAGCCACTCGGCGGCGCTCAGGCGAGCCGAGAGCCTGTCGAGACAGGCGCGAACACGATCCTTCACCAATGGCAAACGCTCCTCGCTCCAGGGCTTGTCAGCTTCGAATATCTTTGCCGTCGTTAATTCGAGGATCGGCGGCTCGACTGTGTTAAGTGCGGCAAACATCCAGGTGATCGCACGCGCGCGGGCATCGCGATCGCCGGGCAGCAGGCCCGCGTGCTGCTCGGCAAGATGAAGGATGATCGAGCCGGTCTCGAACAGTGAGAGAGAACCCTCCTCATAGGTGGGGATCTGACCAAAGGGCTGGAGGGCCAGATGGCCAGGCGCCTTCATCTCCGCGAAGGAAACAAACCGAACCGCATAAGGCTGCCCTGCTTCTTCGAGCGCCCAGCGAACGCGCGTATCGCGCGCCAGTCCCTTGCCGCGATCGGGCGATCGTTCAAATGCCGTGATGGTGATTGTCATCGCATCGTTCCTGATTGGGTGAATTCTTCGGCTCCCTATCGTCAAGACGAATGGGCCTCCCGGAAATCGACATCGGTCTGAACTATTTTCCGCAATTCGTGCCTGGCTTGTCCCCGACATTGCCGAAGAAGGCGAAGGCAGGGCCTAACCCGCCGCTGCTGCCGTGACCTTCTTGGACGCGGCCCGCTGTCGCCGCATGCGCCGTTTGACGACAAGCTTGAGCGCGACCGGCGGCTCGTTTGACAGCGCCCCCAGCACGGCGTCGACCATGCCATGCGCCACGAAATCCGCGTTCATGTCACGGGCCAGTTTGTCGGCCGTCTCCTTGTCCTCAGCAGCGGCCTCCGACCAGAACACGATTCCCACCCGAAGTGCGGCCTTCGCGCGCTTCAGCCGGCGAACCAGGAAACGGGCGTGCTTGACGGAATCCCGGTTCAGGAATCCGACCACGACGGTGTCGACGGTTTCGAGCTCAAGGCGGCGAATGCTGGCGGGCTCCATATCGGCAAAGCCGGCTTTCGATACCGTCGCGCCCTGAACCTCCAGCACCTGCGCCAGCATCGCGGCGGCGGCGTCGTCGAGCTCGCCACGCCCACCGGCGCAAAGCACGGACATATCCGTGCCATCGGGCAGGTCGGTCTCGTCCTCCCCGTTGGGATCGCCATCGTCGCTCGCCTCTGCGGCCACGGGCGGCTCCTCCTCCTCGCCTGCCTCCTCCTGCGCGCTGTCGTCGAGATTGGCGACCAGCATCAGGGCACTGGCCGCCACCTGCCGCCTTTGCAAATCGCCCATGACGCCGCGCACACGGTCTTGTTCGCCCAGCAGAAGCGCCGGAATGGCAACCTTGTCGTAGAATTCGACCAGATATTTCTCCTCCAGCATCTCCTCGGCGTGGTCGGTGGCTTCTTCCGGATCACCGGCCAGCAACCGCTGGTACAGGCGCGCATGGGGTTCGAGCACGGGCTCGTTGCCGAACAGAACGTCGAGGAATTCAAACTGCGGCACGTGCCGGCCCAGCACCACCAGGCAGACGGTGAGCGGTGTCGACAGGATCAGCCCGAGCGGCCCCCAAAGCCACGTCCAGAAAATCGCCGCGACGATGATCGCCAGCGGCGACAGTCCTGTCCGCGAACCGTAGAGCCAGGGTTCGATGACATTGCCGGTGATCAGCTCCATCACCACGAACAGGGCGGCCGTCCACAGCACGAGCGACCAGCCCGGCGCAACGGCCAGCGCCAGGAACAGCGGCAAAAGCATGCCTATGATCGGGCCGATATAGGGCACGAAACGCAGCGCCAGCGCCAGCAGCCCCCACAGCAGCGCATTGGGAATACCGAGGACCCAGAGCCCGATCGCGATCGGTACGGCGTAGACGATGTTGACGACCAATTGCATCAAGAGATAGCGGCCCACCCGCTTGGCGGCATCCTGAAGCGCCTCGGTGGTCCGGTGGAGGTCGCCATAGCCGACAAGCCGGATGAAGCGGTCGCGCAGATCCTCCCGCTCGAGCAGCATGAAGATGACGACGACAATGATCAGCCCGGCCGAGCCAAGCGGGCTGATCAGCGGCCCGACGATGTTCTGCAGAACCTGGAGCGGCCTTTCGCGCGCGACGATCTCGACCGGCACCGGCTCGCGCGGCGGCTTTTCCGGGGTGGCAGCCGGCAGCGAGGGGTCCTGCCTGTCGATCTCCTGGCCGACCCGCTCGACCACCTTGCTCAGTCTGGCAAGGATCCCGCCCCCCACCCCGGTTTCCTTGAGCGAGCGGATCTTGGTCAGGATGTTGGTCTGGTAGACCGGGATGTTCTGCGCCAGTTCGCTGACCTGCGTGGCGACGACGAAGGAGAACAGGCCAAGGGCCGCGAAAGCGCCGAGCACGCTGGCAATGACGGCGGCAATCCGGGGGATACCGACCTTTTTAAGAGCTGAGACAAGCGGCGCCAGGGCGAAGGTCAGCAGCAGCGCGATCGCGATCGGCAGGAAAACCTCGCGCCCGAAATACAGTGCCGCCACTGTCGTGACGATGGCCGCCACATTGGGCAATGAGGTTCGCGGATGAAGCGCGGCCGCTGAAAGGGCGTCGCCCGGCCCATCAGCCGGAGACGCCGTGCCGTTTCGACGATTGGCCACGTGATGCCTCCCTGCCAAATGCCATGATCGGGCATATAGAGCCGACGTGCAACTTTAGCCAACGGTGAAATACACCTCACTCAACAGGCAATGATCCGGCCCGCGTCGGCCGCTCTCAACGCGCGGAATGGAAGTCAGGCTCGCTCGTTCGGATCAGCGCGCCGCATGCCTGGCCAGCGCGTGCTCGATCAGCACGTCGATGGTTTGGCTGTAGCCGATGCCTGATGCCGCCAGCGCCTTGGCGTACATCGAGATGTCGGTGAATCCGGGAATGGTGTTGACCTCGTTGACGAGCAGGCTGCCATCGGCGCGCAGGAAGAAATCGACGCGCGCCATGGCTTCGCAGCCAAGCGCCTGGAATGCCCGCCGCGCCATATCCCTGGCCTTCTCGGCCACATCGGCCGGGATATCGGCGGGCACCTTGACCAGCGCGCCGTCGGCATCGAGATATTTGGCCTCATAGGTGTAGAAGCCGTGCTTGCCGGCCGGAATGATCTCGCCGGGCAGCGACACCGTCAGCGACCCGTCGGCGCGCTCCAGCACCGAGAACTCGATCTCGCGGCCCTCGACGAATTCCTCGATCAACACTTTGCCGTCGTAGCGGAAAGCCGTGTCGATGGCCTGCTCGAAGCCGTCCCTGTCATTCACCTTGCTGACCCCGAAGGACGAGCCCTGGCGCGCCGGCTTGGCGAAGAACGGCAGGCCGAGCATCCCGGCAATCTCCTGGAAGGAATGCTTGCCGTTTCGATGCACGGTGACGGAGCGGGCAACCGCCAATCCCGCCTCGCGCATCAGCCGCTTGGCGACATCCTTGTCCATGGCGGCGGCCGAGGCGAGGATGCCGCAGCCGACATAGGCGACATCGGCGACCTCGGCATAGCCCTGCACCGAGCCGTCCTCGCCGAACGGCCCGTGCAGCACCGGGAACACGACGTCGATGGGGGGCAGGTCAGGCCGCGTACCATCCGGCGACACGGCAACCAGCCGGCCCTTGCCACCGGGCAGCAGGGCGACCTCTGCAACATACTCGGATACCGGCGCCCCTGCCCCGCCATCGCCGATCGCGGCGGCGCCATCGAGTTGTTGCAGCAGCCACCCGCCGTCTCGCGAAATGGCGATCGGCACGATGTCGTAGCGCGTCCGGTCGATCGCCTTCAGCACATTGGCGGCCGACAGGCGCGACACGTCATGCTCGGCCGAACGCCCGCCATAGAGGATGGCCACTCTTGTCTTACCGGTCATCGAAATCCCTCGACTGTCAAAAAAATCAAATGGCGACGGCAATGCCGCGATTGGCGAAGAAGCGATCGAAATCGGCCGGCGCCAACACTGCGTCTGCCTGTGTGGCGGGGTCATGGCCGGACGGGTTGTGGAAGCGGAAACCCTGGTTGGACGCCGCCGTGACCAGCACCAGATGACCGCCCTTCGAGGGCGGCTCGCGCTCGGGCCAGCGGATCGAACTGCTGACCGACGCGATGAAGAAGCGCGTCCGCCGCATGATCGCCGGAATCTCCGCTGTCGCGATATTGGTCATCACCTCGGCGCGCAGGCCGAAGGCTTCCTTCACGAAGCTGACGAAGGGCGCGTAGATCAGCCCCTTGATCGATCCCCCGTTGACGACATAGCCGCCATATAAGGTGCAGCGCCTGGCAAGCTCGATCGTCGGCACGATCTCGCCGCGGCTGGCCAGGATCATCTTCAGGCACGCCATGCCGCAGATGTTGGCCGCCCAGACCGCATACTCATCGAGGGTTTCCGCGCCCGACCTCCGCCACAGCGGATCGCGCCTGAGCGCAACATCCGCGCCGTCGGCGAGGACGTCCAGCGTCAGGTCGGGCGTCTCCCACTGGCTGAAAAACGGCACGGTTTCAGGCAGCGGGTTCATGCGGTCTCCTCGGGCGGCTGGCTCCCTCTTGTATACGAGGATACGAGATGGATGAAAAGCCGCTTAGGCCCGTTTGGCGAGCCGTGCGCCGCCGCCTACTCGGCCTTCGCCCAACCGAATACCAGCCATGCATATTTCGATTTTTCGTCGGGTTCGACAGTGTAGGTCATCTGCATGTCGCCGTCCTTGGCGTAGATATCCAGCCTGGGCGCCGTCTCCAGCTTGAGCCACGCCGAACTCTTGCTGAAGGACCAGGTTCCGCACCAGACGCAAGGCCCCGACGTCGGATCACCCGGCTGATGAAAATTGTAGCGGCCGTCCGCCGTGATCTCCAGATAGTCGAACGCCCCGTAAAACGCGGTCACCGTCTGCTGGAATTCATTGGCGGCCGCTTCCTGTTCCGGTGTCGGCGCATCCTTCATATCGCGCGGCGGCCGGATGGCCCCACCGTTCAGTTTCCATTTACCGACAAAATCCTTCTGGGTCGGAAGATATTCCTCCTGCGCCTGCGCCGATGAAACATAAGCAAAAGGTGATATACTTGTGAGGCCACCGGCCCCGATCGCAAATAAAAGCGTGGCGGCACAGATCGCCCTTGTTGGGTTTTGCATAAAAAATATATCTCCACGGGGGTAAGGGGAGTTTTATTGAGGATTTTGCAGCGCGCGTTGCTTCGATACCGATTCCCGCTCGCCATTTGCACGGTTAGCATCGTGGCCACCAATCTGGCAACGCAAAGCAGCCTCTCTCTCCAGCATCGCCCCATGCGCCCGCGATCCCGGCCGGCTGAATATCGGCAGCTTAGAAGGTGATCTTCACCGAAGCGGCGCTGCGACTATGGGGGCCGTGATGGACGGCCTCGATGTTGTTGCCATCGGGATCGAGCAGGAAGGCGGCGTAATAGCCGGGGTGATAGGGCCGTTCGCCCGGTGCGCCATTGTCCGTGCCGCCAGCCGCAAGCCCGGCCTTGTAGAAGACATCGACCATGGCGTGATCCCTTGCCTGGAAAGCCAGGTGATGGCGGCCGGTGAGTTTTCCCTGTGCGGCCGGGCTGTCGGCAGTGGAGACAAACAGCTCGTCGGCCCAGAAAAAGTCGGCGCCGCTGCCGCCAATCGGGACATCGAGCGCCTGCAGGACCGCCTCGTAGAAACGCCGGCTGGCCGCAAGGTCCCCGACCACCAGTTGGATGTGGTCGATGAGCCGGCCGCGATGCAATTCCTGGGTTTCCATGAAAACGCCTCCTCGTGTGGGTTCGAATTTAGGTTCGGACAGGGCGTCGTCAATGCGGATACTCCTTCCGTCCAGCAAACAAAAGGCCCGCTGGGAGGGGATCCAGCGGGCCTTTGGAAAGCATGTCTAGCCTTCAGAGGTCTGAGGGGGGATCAGACCTAGTAAGAACCTTTGTTGGCCGCGGAGGTTCCACCCGAACAAAAAAATTGCCGATGGCCGGTCGAAACCGCGGAATTCGAGCGGTGGAGGCGATTTCTTTCGCGAGACCACTCTCAGTTTGGAACTTTCCGCTCGCAACCGGGTTTGGTGGCGCGGTGGGAGGAATTGCGATTGGATTGTTTTCAGAGGCTCGAAGCGCTTGTCGACAGCGCCGGTGTCGACGATATCGAGGAAGCAACCGCTCTGCTGCGCCGGTTCAAGGGCAGGTCGCGCGAGGTCGCGGCAGCCATAGATGAGTTCATGCTCGATTTCATGACGTTGGTCTTCGTCGTCGAAAACGGCGAAGAAGGTTTCGAAAAGCCGGTCCGCAAGCTCGCTCGCACCAGGCTTTCAAAGCTTGAGCGGCTGGTGACTGTAATGGCGGAGGCAAAGCCGGCTTCCGGCGCCGGCCTATCCCTTCAGGATGGCGGCTAGCCTGGGAATGCCTTCGCTCACCGCGCGCCGGTCGGCGAGCGTGAAGGACAGCCGCAGCGTGTTGCGCCCGGTGCCGTCGGCATAAAACGCGCTGCCCGGCACGAAGGCCACCCGCGCCTCCTTGACCGCCCGCGCCAGAAGCTCGGTGGCGTCGGCCCCTTCCGGCAGCGTCACCCAGACGAACATGCCGCCTTCCGGATGGCTCCAGGTCACGCCTTCCGGCATGTGGGCTTCCAGTGCAGAGAGCAGCCCGTCGCGGCGCTCGCGATAGGCGCCGATGAGTTTTTCTACCTGGCCGTCGAACACGGCTTCGGCGACGCGATGCATCACCACCTGGTTGATCGACGGGCTGTGCAGGTCGGAGGCCTGCTTCATCAGCACCAGCTTCTCGACGATTTGGCGCGGCGCGCACACCCAACCGACCCGCATGCCCGGCGACAGGATCTTCGAGAACGAGCCGCAATAGAGCGTGCGCGCCTTGTCGATACCGCCGGACCTGATGCAGTCGAGCGCCAGGATCGGCGGCTCGCCTTCGCCGTCATAGCGCAGCGCGCGATAGGCGGCATCCTCGATGACGGCGATGTCGAGTTCGCCGGCGAGGTCGAGCACCGCCTCGCGCTGCTCACGGTTCAGCGTGTTGCCGGTCGGGTTGGCGAAATCCGGCACCAGATAGGCGAATTTGGCCTTGCCGCCATTTGCAGCCGCCGCCGCGCGATAAGCATCGGGCGTCATGTTGCCGCCGGCCGGGGTCAGGCGGTCGTAGCGAGGCTCATAGGCGTTGAAAGCCTGCAGCGCGCCCAGATAGGTCGGCCACGTCACCAGCGCGGTATCGCCCGGCGACAGGAACAGTTTGCCGAGATAATCCAGCGCCTGCTGCGAGCCGGAGGTGATGAAGATATTGGCCTCGTCACAGGCGACGCCAAGCTTGCCCATCTGCCCGGCGAGCCAGCGCCGCAACGGCAGATAGCCTTCCGAGACCTGGTACTGCAGCGCCGCACCCGCCTCGGCGCCGCCCAGCACCGAAGCATAGGCGTCGCGGATCGCCTCGGCCGGGAACAGCGCCGGGTCGGGAATGCCGCCAGCAAACGAGATGATGTCGGGCTGGTCGAGCAGCTTCAAGAGTTCGCGGATTTCCGACGCTTTCATGCGCGACGAGCGCGAAGCCAACAGATTCATAAGGGTCACGACACGCCTCCCCAGACGCTGCAATATAGGTCAACTTGGCTGACCTATATCAGTCTTTGCCGGCGCTTTGAATAGGGCTGAAAGCCGTCCGCTATGCGCCAGCCGCTGTCCGGGCGGGACGGGGCGGGAAACTACAAGGTTCTCTTATAGCCGAGATGGCTGCCGGTGAAGCCGAGGCTCTCATAGAAGCGGTGCGCGTCAGCGCGCGACCTGTCGGTGGTCAACTGGACGAGGCCGCAGCCGCGCACCCGGCACGCATCGATCGCCCATTCGATCATCAGCCTGCCGACGCCCCCCGAGCGCCGGTGGCCGGCAACCCGAACCGCCTCGATCTGCCCGCGCCACGCGCCCTTGCGCGAGAGCCCGGCAAGGAAAGAAATCTGCAAGGTGCCAATCACCTCGCCGCCCTCGACAGCCACCGCCAGCAGTTGACTGGGATCGGCGTCGATGGCGTTGAAAGCATCGACATAGCCTTGCGCCAGCGGCAAGGAAGCGTCCTCGCGGCCGGCGCCAAGCGGATCGTCGGCCAGCATCGCGACGATATCAGGCAGGTCGGAGGCCTGCGCACGGCGGAAGGTGATCATGGTGTCGAGATATCGCGAGGCGGCGGCAGCGGCAAGATTTGAATACGCTCCCACTAGGCGCTGGCTAAACTTCGCCCTCATACGCCAGCTGCGCCTGCGTCAGCGCGTCATCAAGTCTCGCACCCTCGGCATATCTAGCCAGATTCTGCGGCCGCTCCACACCGGGCAGCAGCCTCGGACACGGCTCGGTGGCGCCGACCACCATCCGCACCGGGATGACGCCGGCCCACACCGGATGCCCGTAATCCTCCTCGTCGTCGCCGACGCCCTTGGCGCGCACTTTGGCCGACGCCTCCTCGATGCGCATTCCGATCACCATCGTCGCCTTGGCCTCCTGCACCGAGATCGGCCGCAAGGTCTCGCTCCGGCCGGGATAGAAGCGGTCGACGACTCCGGCCAGCGCCTTCAGTTTCTCATCAGGTTCGTCGATGATCCGCGCCGTGCCGAAACACATCGCCGAGCGGTAATTGGCGGAATGGTTGAAGCCCGAGCGCGCCAGCACCAGCCCGTCGAGATGCGACACCGTCAGACACGCCGGCGTGCCGCCGCGCAGATAGCGCAGCATGCGGCTGGCCGACGAGCCGTGCCAGTAGAGCATGTCGTCCTCGCGCCAGTGGATGGTCGGCGTGCAATAGGGCTGGCCGTCGAACGTATAGGCGACATGGCACAGAAGCCCGGCATCCAGCACCGCGAAGACTGCCGCATGGTCGTAGCTGCCGCGCTCGTGCAGGCGCTTGACGCGGTTGCGGCTGGTGGTCGGAAAGCTGGCTGGCGTGTCGTTCACGGCTTGCATCCTTGGTTGTTGTCTGCCAACCATGCGCCATGACATTGGTTGATAAAAGAACCAATCCGATGAAGAAAAAACAGACCAATTTGCCGGATTGGTCGGCGCTGATCCCGGTCCTGCCGGGCGACGGCCCGCGCAGCCGCGAGCTTTATGCGGCGCTCAGGCGGCTGATCGAGACCGGCGCGCTGGCCGCCGGGGCCAAATTGCCGACCACCCGGGATCTCGCACAGCGCTTCGGCCTGTCGCGTTCGGCGGCGGTTGCCTGTTTTGAAATCCTGGTCTCGGAAGGCTTCGCCGTCGCCAGGATCGGTGCCGGAACCTTCGTCGCGCCTGACGTGCCGCATCTGCCGACAACACTGGTCAAGGCGCGTCCGCCGGAGATCGACGCAGCCACCTCGCTGCCCTGCGGCCTTGGCGTGGCGGTGTCCGATCCGCGCACGCTTGATTTGTTTCGCATCCTTCTGTCGCGCCACCTCGCTCGCCCCGGGCCGGAGCATTTCCGCTATGGCGATCCCCGTGGCGGCCTGCCGCTGCGCACGGCAATTGCCACCTATCTCAGGACCGCACGCGGCGTGCGCTGCGACGCCGGCCAGATCGTGCTGACTTCGGGCACGCAGCAGGGGCTGGATCTTCTGGTGCGCGCCGCGCTCAGCCCCGGCGATGCCGTCTGGATCGAAAACCCCTGTTACCCGATGGCGCAGGCCGTGCTGGCCGGCAGCGGCGCCAGGGTTTTTGGGGTACCGGTCGACGCGGAAGGGCTCGATCCCGAGATCGGCGAAAGCCTGTGCTCCAAGGCGCGCGCGGCCTATGTCACGCCCTCGCATCAATATCCGCTCGGCGTGACGATGACGATGCGCCGCCGTCTCGCTTTGCTCGACTGGGCGCGGCGCAACGATGCCTGGATCATCGAGGACGACTACGACAGCGAGTTCCGCTATGCCGGCCCACCGCTGACCTCGCTGCAGGGCATGGACGGTTCAGACCGTGTCGCCTATCTCGGCACCTTCTCGAAAATCCTCTTCCCCGGCCTGCGCATCGGCTATGTCGTGGTGCCCGAAGCGCTGCTCGATGCCGTGATGGCGGTCAGGGCGCGCTCCGACCGCTTCCCCTCGACGCTGGCCGAAGGCGCGCTGACCGACCTGTTGAACGAAGGCCATTTCGCCGCGCATCTCCGGCGCGTGCGCCGCCGCGTCCAGGCCGCGCGCGACGTCCTGGTCGCCGGCCTCGAGGCGCATTGCGGCGATGCCCTCGAAGTAACCGTGCCCGAACAGGGGCTGCATTTGATGGCGACGCTGAAGGACGCCGGGCCGGACACCGCGATCGTCGAGGCGGCGAAGGCGGCGGGTGTCGGCGCCAGGGCCTTGTCCTCAATGTTCATCGGCGGGGCGCCCCGGCAAGGTCTGGTGCTGGGTTTTTCGGGGTTTTCGGACGAGGAGTTGATGGCCGCGACGGTGCGACTGGGTGGGGTGGTTCGGCAGCAAGCCCGGTGAGCCAACGAGAACCGCCTCATTGGTGCGCCGGCATCGAACTGTAGAGCCCCTCAATCCCCCTCCGCTGGCCCGGCCTTGCCGCACTGCGCCAGCACCTTGCCGATGGCCGCACTGGAGCCCTTCAGCGGAAAGCTGATCTCGCCATATTTGGCTGAACTGACCGACACATCGCCCTTCCCTCGCAGCAGGTCGAGCAGCGGATCGGCTTTCGCCAGATTGACCACGAAGTAGTTGTACATGGCCTCCAGCTGCAGCGTCTTCGTTACCGTCTTGCCGTCGGCCTTGAACGCGAACGAACCGCTGATGCCAGGCTCCAGTTGCTGGCCGGTGGCACCGAGATCGTAGCTCAGCACCGGCGTGTCGAAACAGGTCAGCATCAGATGCGCATCGCCTTTCGGCCCGCCGCAGACCGAGGCGGTCAGCACGCTGCCGCCCTCGTCTTCCTCCATCTTGGCGCTCCAGCCACCGCACGACGCGGCAAACGCCGGCTGCGCGGCCTGCAGGACCGCAACCGCACCGACGACGACGAGATGTCCAGCTCTCATGACTCCCCCCAATTGACTGCCTCCAGGGCATTTGCAGCGCCCGTCGGCAGCATATAGGAAAAGCGATCCGATGGCATGCCCGTTGCGGCAACCAGTCCTGTTTCGCGGAGAGTTGGATTGAAAGCCTGCGTTCGCCTGTGTCTGTCCTTTGCCGCCCTGCTGGCCTCGCCGCTCACCGCTCATGCCGAGTGGAAGCCGGTCGAGAAGATCGAGCCCTACGCGATCTCGGGCCGGTCCGGCGCCGAACTCTACCGCTCGATCGGCGAGAAAGGGCCAAAGCTCGGCATTGCCCGTGCCATCGCCTACACCAATTTCAAGCTGACCTGGGGGTTAAGGGACTACCGGCCCAGGGGCAAGGACTGCGTGCTGACGGCCGGGCGGCCGAAGCTGATCGTCACCTACACCTTGCCAAAACCCTCCGGCTCCCTGCCGCCCGCCGTCCAGAAGAACTGGGAAACCTTCATCGCCGGCGTCGCCGCCCATGAGAAGGTGCATGGCGCCAGCATGGTCCAGATGGTCCACGATATCCAAGCCGCTACGGACGGCCTGACCGTCGCCGACGATCCCAAATGCAGCAAGACAAGGGCCGAGGTGGTCAAGCGGCTCGACGCGATTTCGAAGGCGCGTGTGCAGGCAAGCCGAGATTTCGACCGCGTCGAATTCGGCGATGGCGGCAATTTGCAGAAACTGGTTTTTTCGCTCGTGACCGGCCCCTGACTGGCGCAGCCTCCAATCCGAAGTTGGCGGCAGTGCTATCTCGACCGCTGGCGCCCGCGCTCTCCGCCGCTTCGCCCCAGCTCACCGCGTTTCCGCACTCGCCCGCAGCTCCGCGCGCTTCTCGTCCGATACCACTGCCAGATCCAGCACCTGCTGCAATTCGGCGGCATGGCGGAAGGACGGTTCGGCTTGCACGCCGGATCGCACTGCGTCAGTGAAACGCTGGTAGTTGGTCGGCACCGTGCCGGCGTCGAGCTCTTCCCATATAGCGTTCTCGACGTTTTCGCCGATGCAGGCCTTGAGCGTCGAACCATCGAGATTGTGCACCACTTCGATGCCCCCCTTCTCGCCATAGATGCGCAGACGCAGCTCGTTGAGATGGCCTGTTGCCCAGCGGCTGGCATGCACCACGCCGAAGGCGCCGTTGGAAAAGTCCAGCGTCATGGCGAAGCTGTCATTGGCGTCGAGCCCGTAGTCGCCGATGCGGTTGCCGGGCGCCTTGTCGAAGGCGCGCAGCCGGCAGAAGACATGGTCGATGTCGACCGCGGCGCCATAGCTGGCGAAATCGAGGATGTGGATGCCGACATCGCCAAGCACGCCATTCGAGCCGTGGCCGCGCGACAGGCGCCACAGCCATTTCGGATCGGTGCGCCAGTCGCCCCAGAATTTCGACACCAGCCAACTTTGCAGATAGGACGCCTCGACATGCCTGACCATGCCGATCTCGCCCGCCTGCACCATCTGGCGAGCCTTCTGCAGCGCGGCGACGTTGCGATAGGTCAGGTTCACCATGTTGACGATGCCGGCGGCCTCGGCGGCGTCGGCCATCTCGGTCGCCTTGCCGAAGTTTTCGGCCAGCGGCTTCTCGCACAACACCGGCTTGCCGGCGGCGATCAGCGTCATGGTGGTCGGGTGATGGATGCGGTCGGGCGTGACATTGGCCACCGCGTCGAACTCGCCCCATGCCAGCGCCTCATCCAGCGCGGTAAAGCGGTTGGGAATGTCAAAGCTGTCGGCGAACTCGCCGACCCGGGCCGGATCGACATCGACCGCGCCGACAATGTCGACGCCGTCGATGGCGATGAAGCGCCGCGCATGTTCCTGCGCCATCCAGCCGGTGCCGAGTATCAAAAGCCGCATTCTTTGCTCCTTGGGGTGAGATGCCGGAGTCCCCCTCCCGATCGACGCCCTCAAATAGCGCGGATAATGCCGCCGTCGACCCGGATGTTCTGGCCGGTGATATAGCCGGCGCCTTCCGAAGCCAGGAAGGCGATGGTCGCGGCGATCTCTTCCGAGGTGCCGTAGCGCTGCATCGGCACGCTGTCGCGGCGCTCCTCGGTGGCCGGCAGGCTGTCGATCCAGCCGGGCAGCACATTGTTCATGCGTACATTGTCAGCGGCATAGGTGTTGGCGAAGATCTTGGTGTAGGCGGCAAGCCCGGCGCGGAACACGGCGGACGTCGGGAACATCGGGCTCGGCTCGACCACCCAGGCGGTCGAGATGTTGATGATGGCGCCGCCCTTCTGCTTGACCATCTGCGGCGCCACGATGCGCACCGGACGGATGACGTTCAGCAGATAGACATCCATGCCGGTGTGCCATTGCTCGTCGGTGATTTCGAGGATCGGCGCGCGCGGCCCGTGGCCGCCGCTGTTGACCAGCACGTCGATGCGGCCAAAGCGCTCCAGCGTCAGGTCGACGAGGCGCTGTAAATCTTCATTGGATTGGTTGGAGCCGGTGACGCCGAGCCCGCCCAATTCCCCAGCCAGCGCCTCGCCTTTTCCGGAAGACGAAAGGATGGCGACCTTGAAGCCGTCCGCCGCCAGCCGCTTGGCCGCCGCCGCACCCATGCCGCTGCCGCCGGCCACCACCACAGCTACTTTTTCTACACTCATCGGATTTTCCTCTCAGGGTTGGCGGGCACCGCAAACGGTGTTTTCGGGAGTTGAACGTCGATATAGCTGGTTTTCCACACCGGTTCGAACCAGAATGCTTGAAATCAACCTGTAGAAAAACTCCTGCATGCCCGAAGCCTTCCTCAGCCTGCCGCCATTGAATGCGCTGCGCGCCTTCGAAGCCTCGGCGCGTCATCTCAACTTCCGCATCGCGGCCGAGGAGCTGAACGTCACTCAAGGGGCGGTCGCCCAGCACATTCGCGGGTTGGAAGCCGATCTCGGCACAAAGCTGTTCGAGCGGCTGCCGCGCGGCCTGGCGCTGACCGATGAGGGCCGCGCCTATGTGCCCAACATCCGCCGCGCCTTCGACCTGATCTCCGAGGCGACGCTGCTGTTGCGTCCCGAACCGGCGCGGCTGACGGTCAGCGTGACGCCAAGCTTCGCCACCAAATGGCTGATCCCGAGGCTGCACGACTTCGTCGCGCACAACCCGCTTGTCGACCTGCGCGTTCTGGCCAGCGAGAGCCTGTCGAGCTTCCAGGCCGATGGCGTCGACATCGCGGTGCGCCAGGGCCGCCCACCCTTCGGCGCCGGTCTGGTCGTCGACCTGCTGTTTCCCCAGCAGATCATCGCCGTCTGCAGCCCGGCCTTGCTGCAGGAAGATGCTGCTGAAATCGCAGCCTCCGAAATCCAGCACCATGTGCTGCTGCACGATGCCCACAATCTGTGGCCGGAATTCATGGAGAAAGCGGTCGGCTTGAAGATGACGACCGAATTGAAACGGATGCGCTTCAACCAGACGGGCCTCGCCATCGACGCCGCCGTCGCCGGCCAGGGCATTGCGCTGGCCAGCCGCTTCCTCGTCGCCGCTGATCTCGCCACGGGCCGCCTGGTTCAGCCCGTCAGCGGCGAAATGCGCGGCACGCAGGATTTTTATGTCGTGATGCCGAGAAAGCAGCGGCACCCGGAGCCGACGCAAGCGGTGCGGCAATGGCTGCTGGATGCGGGGGAACGGCCGCCGGTCTAGATCGGCAGCAGGGCGTCGGGCTTCACATTGGCGATCGAGGCGTAGGTGTGCGTTTCCCGCACCCCGGGCAGCGGCAGGATGACCCGCTGCAAAAAATCCTGGAACATCGCCATGTCGGCGATGCGCGCCTTGACCAGATAGTCGAAGCCGCCGACCACCATGTGGCATTCGATGATCTCGGGCGCCCGCAGAACCGCCTCGGCGAAGCGGTCGAAGACATGCGGCGCCGTGTGGTCGAGCCGCACCTCGATGAAGACGAGCTGCGCCTGCCCGATCCGAGCAGGATCGAGCACCGCGCGCACGGCGCGGATGAAGCCTTCGGCGAACAGCCGCTTGACGCGCTGCGTCGCCCCGGTCGGCGACAGGCCGACCCGCCGCGCCAGATCGAGCGTCGTGCGGCGGCCGTCCTCCTGCAACAAACGCAGCAGCGAGCGGTCGATACGGTCGAGATCGTCCATTTCAGGATTCACGCTTTGTGAGCCGGGCACGCGTGATAGTCACGCCAAAATAACGAAAACAGCATATTTCATCACGCTGATAGATCGCAATACCGTTGTCGTGCAACCCATAACGAAAGCGGATTCCATGACATCAGCGATATCGACCTCCCGCAGCGCCCAGGCCAAGGGTGACACGCCCGTACTCATCCTGAGCGAGGCCGAGGTGAAAACCTGCATCGACCTGCGCCAGCTTCTCGACGTGCTCGCCGGCGGCTTCAAGGCCTTGTCCGGCGGCAAGGTGGTCAATCCGGCACGGCCGCAGCTCGACATTCCGCAGGTCGGCTATTCGCTGGCGATGTCGGCATGGATGGCAGGCATGCATCTGACGGTGAAGATCGTCAACGTCTTCGAGGGCAACGTCGCCAGAGGCATCCCCAGCCACCTCGCCACCATCCATCTGTTCGATCCGCAGACCGGCATGCCGGTCTGCGTCATGGACGGCACCTACATCACCGCCGTGCGCACCTCCGGCTCCGCCGTGCTCTCGGTGCGTGAACTCGCCCGCCGCGACGCCAAGGTCGCGACGGTGGTCGGCGCCGGTGTGCAGGCCGGCCAGCATCTCAATCTTCTGCCGCTGGTGCGCGACTTCACCGAGATCCGCGTCGTCTCGAAGGAATTCGCCGATGCGCAGGCGCTTGCCGCGCAGCATCCCGGCGTCGTCGCCGTCGCCGATATCGAGGCCGCGGTGCGTTCGTCCGACGTCGTCTGCCTGGCAACGCATTCCTATGCGCCGGTGATCTCGGCCGACTGGGTGCGGCCCGGCACTCACATCTCATCGGTCGGCGTCGCCCCGCCCGGCGGCGAACTGCCGGTCGAGCTTATCGGCAGGGCCAGCCTGTTCGTCGAGACCAGGGAGGCCTTTGCCCCGACGCCGGTCGGCTCCTGCGAACTCGCTGACCTCGATCCGCAAACCGGAACCGAGCTCGGCGACATGCTGCTCGGGCGGCGGCCGGGACGGGTTAGCGCCGATCAGGTCACCGTCTACAAGGCCATGGGCGTTGCTATGGAGGACATGGTGGCGGCCGATCTCGCCTATCGCGAGGCGGTTCGGCGGGGAATGGGGCGTGTGGTTGCGATGTAGTGGGGGCTCAATTGTCGAAGCCAGCGCCGCCCGTCAATAGGATCGTCCTTCTCCCCGTTTACAGCAGGGCTATCGCATATGGATTCTTGCGAGGAAGAACCCCCACCCTAACCCTCCCCACAAGGGGGAGGGAATGCTGCCGCGTGCCTTTAATTCTTGTTGGCGCCGAAAAGACAGGCGATTCTCTTGGGTCAGCGCCAACGGAAGTCTCCCTCCCCCTTGTGGGGAGGGGTTAGGGGTGGGGGTCCGTGCCGGGCAGACATCTCAGGAATTCCATATGCGATAGCCCTGCCCTTGCGGGGAGAAGATGGCGGCAGCCAGATGAGGGGCGGCGCAGCCATCGAGAATGTTAGTCCCTACCCCTCCACCGTCTCCAGCACGCTCAGCAGCGTGCCTTCCATATCAGGCTCGTCGCCGGAGCAGACGCACAGCATCTCGGCGTCGCCCTCGCCGACCGAGAGGTAGGCATGACCCATGGTGGAATCGATGTAGACGCTGTCGCCCTGTTTCAGCCGCACCGGCGCGTACTGGTCGGTGTGCAGTTCGATCTCGCCCTTGAGCACGATCAAAAATTCCTCGCCGGCATGCCTGGTCAGCGGGCCGAATTCCTGCGGCGTGCGGGCGCGTGCATAGGCGTGGATCGGCACCATGCGCTTGCGCACCAGATCGGTGGCCAGATAGCGGTAGTCGTAGTTGCGGGTCAGCTGGCGCAGCGTGTTGGACTGCGAAGTCACCGAACGACGGGTGCGCGCGGCCGGCTGCTTGCGGTCGCCGCTCAGCAGCTCGGTGACATGGATGCCCAGCCCCTCGCAGATCTGCAGCAGCTTGTCGTAGCTCAGCGACATCTGGTCGTTCTCGACCTTGGACAGCGTCGACACCGCGACGCCGGTCAGCGTGCTGACCTCCTGCAAGGTCCAGCCATGCGTTTTCCTCAAGCCGCGCAGACAATCACCGAGGTTCGGTTGCTCCGACATCGTCAGCTCCGTTGCGCGGCCCCATCGAGCCGCCAGTCCACCCTAGGTAGTCCAACTCTCTGCCGCCATCAACAACACCAACAATTTTCTTATACGCTAAATATTGACTGGATACGAAATTATTTCTACCCCTAGGGCATGCAGTCCAAGTCTCTCCAAAAAATCGTCGTCATCGGCGGCGGCATTGCCGGCCTTTCGCTGGCGGCGGCCGTGCAATCCTGGGCCGAGATCACCGTGCTCGAGCGCGAGCCGCATCTCGGCTACCACGCCAGCGGCCGCTCCGCGGCGCTGTTTTCCGAAACCTATGGCAATGCGCTGGTGCGGGCGCTGTCGCTGGCCAGCCGACAGGCGATCATCAATGGCGGCTTCGCCGCCCACCGGCGCGGCGCGCTGCACGTCGGCGGTGTCGAAGACAGTGCAGCCGTCGACCGCATGGCGGCCGAGATGCAGGCGCTGGTGCCAAGCGTGCGGCGCCTGTCAGCAACAGAAGTCACCGCGCTGGTGCCGGTCATCGCCACGGCAACCACCTGCGGCGGCGTGCATGAACCCGGCGCGCTCGATGTCGACACGGGAAAGATGCTTGCGGCTTCAGCCTCCGCGCTCAAGGCCGGCGGCGGCGTGATCCGCACCGGCGAGGAAGTGCTGGAGATTTCCCGCGTCGCAAACGGCTTCAGCGTCACCACCAGTGCCGGCGCCTACCAGGCCGACATCGTCGTCGACGCCGCTGGCGCCTGGGTCGATGTCGTCGCCGGGCTGGCCGGTCTCTCCGGTCTCGGCTTCCGGCCCAAGCGCCGCACCGCCTTCCTGTTCGATCCGCCCGCCGGCACGGACATCAGCGCCTGGCCGCTGGTGGTCGATTTGCATGAACAATTCTACTTCAAGCCCGATGCCGGCAGGCTGATCGGCTCGCTGGCCGACGAGACCGATTCCGAACCCTGCGACGCCTATCCGGAAGACATCGACGTCGCGATCGCCGTCGACCGCATCGAACAGGCGACGTCGCTGCGCATCGGCCGTCCGTCGACGCCCTGGGCGGGCCTGCGCACCTTTTCGCCTGACCGCACGCCGGTCATCGGCTTCGACCCTCGCCTGCCCGGCTTCTTCTGGCTTGGCGGCCAGGGCGGCTACGGTTTCCAGGTGTCGCTGACGCTGGCGCGGCTGGGCTCAGTGCTGCTACGCGGCCAGCCGCTGCCGGACGATCTCACGGCACGCGGAATCACGTCCGCCGCGCTTGCGCCCAACCGTTTCATCACCCCGGCGGCGACGCCATGAACATCACCGGCCTGCCCTTCCCTCAACCCGTAAAGTGTCATCAGGAGCGTTTGCGATGAAATCCGTTCTGCGCGCAGTGCTTACCTCGTCCCTGCTGGCCTCATCCGTCCTTCTCGGCGGACAGGCCTACGCCAAAACCCTGGTCTATTGCTCGGAAGCCAATCCCGAGACCTTCAACCCGGCGATCGGCACGGCGGACTCCACCATGGATGCCGCCGCCAAGACGATCTTCAACCGGCTGGTCGAGTTCAAGCCTGGCACGACCGAGGTCGGGCCGGCGCTGGCCGAAAGCTGGGAGGTCTCAGCCGAAGGCAAGATCTACACATTCCACCTACGCCACGGCGTGAAATTCCAGTCGAACGACCACTTTACACCGTCGCGCGAGTTCAATGCCGACGACGTGCTGTACACCTTCAACCGCCAGCGCGACGCCAGCAATCCCTACCACAAGCTCGGCGGCGGCGCTTACGAGTATTTCAACGCACTGGGCATGGGCACGCTGATCGACAAGATCGACAAGGTCGACGACCACACCGTGCGCTTCACGCTGACGGCTGCCAATGTCACCTTCCTGCCCGGCATTGCGCTCGACTATCTCTCTATCCTGTCGTTGGAGCAGACCGAAAAGATGGTCGCCGCCGGCACGCCGGAATTGATCGATAGCGAGCCCGTCGGCACCGGCCCGTTCGTGCTGCAGGCCTATGTCCCCGACAGCCAGATCCGCTACGCCGCCAACAAGGATTATTGGCGCGGCCCGCCGAAGATCGACACTCTGGTCTTCGCCGTCACGCCCGAACCGACCACGCGCGTCGAGCGTCTCAAGGCCAACGAGTGCCAGGTCGCCGCCCCGCCCCCGCCAAGCGCCGTCGCCGATTTGCGCACCGATCCCGACATCACCGTGCTCGACCTCAAGGGTCAGAACATCGGCATTCTCGGCTTCAATGTCGAACATCAGCCGCTCGGCGATGTGCGCGTGCGCATGGCGCTGGCCAAGGCCGTCGACCGCAAGGCGATCGTCGACGCCGTCTATGCCGGCGCCGGCACGGTCGCCGGCAGCGTCGTGCCGCCGGCGCAGATCGGCGCCGTCACCGATGCCGGCATCGACTATGACCCGGATGGCGCGAAGGCGCTGCTGAAGGAAGCCGGCCACGAGAGCGACCTGAAAATCAGCCTGTGGGCGATGCCGGTATCGCGGCCCTACAATCCCAACGCCAAGCGCATGGCCGAGATGATCCAGGCCGACTGGGCGAAAGTCGGCGTCAAGGCCGAGATCGTCAGCTTCGAATGGGGCGAATATCTCAAGCGCACCGCGGCGGGCGAACAGGACGCCTACCTGCTCGGCGGCAGCAGCGACAATGGCGACCCCGACAACATGCTGAGCTATCTGCTGTCTTGCGACGGCGTGAAGGGCGGCTCCAACCGCTCGCGCTGGTGCGACAAGGATTTCGAGAAGCTGCTGCAGGACGGCCGCGTCGCCGCCGATCCGAAACAGCGCGCCGACATCTATGCCAGGGCGCAAGCGATCCTGAAGGTTGAGGTGCCGGTGGCGCCGATCGCCCATTCGGTGGTGGCGATCCCGATCCGCAAGAGCGTGCTCAACTACGTGCTCGACCCCTTCGGCCGGCAGAACTTTGCCGATGTCGATATGGCGGAGTGAAGCTTGGCGACCCTGCCCTCGGGCTCGGCCCGAGGACGCACCGACATCATCTATGAAACCAGCAATTTAGCGGCGAAAGCAGAATCCATGCGTGAAGACCTGAACGCCCTCCTCAAGACCTATCTCACCGATGGCGCGGTAGGCGCATCACTCGCATACTCCACTGGCGCCGCACCAACCACCCTGACCGCCGGCCTAGCCGACCGGGAGCATGGCATTGCCGTCTCGCCTGAACGCCTGTTCAAGATCGGCAGCTGCACCAAGACCTTCGTTGCCGCGGCCCTGGCCAAGCTCGCCCAGGACGGCAAGCTCGATCTCGGAGCGCCGATCTCCGGCTGGTTTCCTTACCTGCCGGAAGCAAAAGACATTTCGGTGCGCCAGTTGATCAACCACCGCAGCGGCCTGCCGGAGTTCGAATATTACATTCCGATGGATCCGAGCCGGCAATGGACGCCGCGGCAACTGGTCGACATAGCCTTCGCTTCCGACAAGCAGAAGGCGCCGGGCGGACCCGCCGTCTACAACAACACCGGCTATGTGCTGGCCGGCATGGTGATCGAGGCGGTGACAGGCCAGTCGCTGGGCGGCTATGTCAGAAGCGCGGTGCTGCAGCCGCTCGGCTTGGAGAATACCTGGTCGCCGGCCACCGAAGCCTTTCCGGAAAAGTCGATGGTGCGTGGCTACTACCACCGCCCCCCGCCGCCGGCGAATGCGCCCACCGACATCGCCTCCGGCGGCGAGATGTGGCGCATGGACGGCGTGCTGCGCTACTCCGACGAATTGCAGGATTCTTCCGATTCCTTCCCGTTCGGCGCCGCTTATGGCTGCGGCGACATGGTGTCGACGCCGTCCGACATGGTGAGCTTCATGCGCGGTCTCTTTTCCGGCAGAGTGCTGTCGCCGCCGTTCTTCGCCGAGATGTTCGAACACCGCGTGCCAGCGAGTTTTCCGGGCACCCGCATGCGCGAGACCGGCGCCGGCATGTTCCAGAGCGCCTACGCCAACCGCGCCTTTTACGGCCACCAGGGCAGTATCCCCGGCTACGTCGCCGTCATGCTGCATGACCCGATCTCAGAGCTGACCATCGCCATGACCAGCAATGTCGGCTCCGGCAACCGACTGTCCTTCCAGGCTAGCGGCTTGCATCCGGTGGTGGATAAGGCGATCCAGATCATTCTGGAAAACTAGCCGCGAAAGATCGCCACGGCGGCAGCGATGATCGCCGCGTTATCCTTCGCCACAGTTCCATCGGCGAGCGTCTTGCCGTCTTCCAGGCCGACCCGTGTCGACCAGCGCTTGCGATACGCAAGCTCGACGAGGGGCCAGACAGTTGTGTCGACGCCATGCAGCAGGATCGACCGCCGCACCCCTGCGCGATCGAGCACCGTGGCGATGCCGTGTGCCTCGTCGAGTGCCACGGACAGATCCGGGATGTCGATCTCGATCAAGATGCGCAGCACCCGGTCGTGGTCGGGAAGCGCCACGAAGCGCTCAGCGTCGGCGACGGTGGCAAGCCCGGCCTCGATGCCGACGCCACGCTGGCGCAACAGCTCCATCACGCGAGGCGCATCCACCTCCGACAGATTGACCGATGCATAGTCGGGCAGTTCCCGCCAGCCGGAGATCGCCGCACGGGTCCGCTCGACATCGTTCTCGATCCAGGCGCCCGTCGACACGCCTATAAGCGTGCCCGGACAGGCCTGACGCACCGCCAGCACGGTGGCATCGACGGCCGCGAGGCTTTCGCGCCCGTCAAGGCCGCGCGGGTGGATGTGCAGTTCGGAGGCACCCGCGGCGACGCAGGCGGCGGCATCGCCGGCCATCGCCTCGGCAGTCAGCGGTAGCGCGGGATGGAAATCGCGCGGACGCGCGCCGTTGATGCAGGCCTGGACGATCATCGGTCTCACCTCGGACAAGGGAGCCGACAGTCTAGTCGCGCGGCAAGGCACCGCAAAGAGTTGGGTGGCGTCACTCCTGACAGCGCATCTGCCGCGCCCTGTTTCTGCGGCATTTGAATAAAAGCCGCTTGTGGATATTTACCCGGCGTTCCCTCGTCTCCGGCAAGGTCTTCTAGGGCGGGATCATGGAGGGACCATTGACCAGCGATTTTTCAGCCGCCCGCATCCACCTCGAACGCGCCTATCATTATCTGCAAGGCAACGACGAGACGAGTCGCACGGCCTGTGAAGCGCTCGATCTGTTGATCGAAGCGGTGACGGAGGCGCAGCACAGGCGACCCGAGGCTGGAGTGCTGGAGTTTCCGCAATCAACGGCGCGGCGAACCGGATAGACTGTGGCGAGTTTCAGGTCAGTCCGGCCTGGCCTGAAACTCGCCGCACCCGGATCACGATGCCTTGCGGGCCGCCGCTCCCTTGGTCGCACGCACGACAATCCGCTCCAGCGGCTCCGGCCGGTGCAGCAAAAATCCCTGGCCGAAGGCGACGCCCATGTCGCTCAACATGGCCAGCGTGTCCTGCCGTTCGATCTTCTCGCCGACCACGTCACAGCCGAGGCTGCGGGCGATGCTGGTGATGGCCAGCACGATCTCGCGGTCGAAACGGCTTTGCGTGATGTGCTCGATGAAGGAACCGTCGATCTTGATCGCGTCGACGGGGAACCGCCGGAGATATTCGAACGAGCTCATACCAGCGCCGAAATCATCGAGGCTGACCCGGCAGCGCCGCTCGCGCGCCTTGCGCACAAACTGTTCGGCGGCGTCGAAATTGGTGACGGCGGCGGTTTCGGTGATCTCGAAGCCGATGCCCGAATGCGGCGCCCCGGTTTCTTCTATGACGTTGTCCACGAAGTCCCAAAGCTGCGGGTCGCTCAGCGTCTGCGCCGACAGATTGAAGCCAAGCGTCAACGCCCCCGAACGCAAGGCGGCACCATGCCGCGACAGCGCGGTGCGGATGATCCAGCGGTCGAGCCGCGACGCGATGCCGAACCGCTCGGCCACCGGAATGAACTCGCCGGGTGGCACCAGCCGGCCGTTGCGGGCGGCGAGCCTGGCCAACACTTCGACATGGCGGCTTTCCAGCCAGGGACGGCCCAGCCGATGGATTTCCTGGCCAAACAGCTTCAGCCTCCCGTCTTCCATGGCATCGACCGTATCGGCGACGACGCGCGCCGCGTTTAGGCCACCCGAACCCGATGCCGTATCGGTGGAGAAGACGGCAAATCGGTTTCGCCCGGCGGCCTTGGCCGCGTAGCAGGCGTCGTCGGCGCAGGCCAGCGCGTCGGCCACCGTCGTGTTGGCGTCATCGACGAAAGCGATGCCGATCGAGGCCGCCAGCTTGCGCGACTTGGCCGTCGATCCTAGTTCGGCATCGCGAACGGCTGCAAGTACCGCGTCGGCCAGCCGCCCGGCCTGCGCCGTATCGCAATTGGGCATCAGCAGCGCGAACTCGTCACCGCCCAGGCGCGCGGCATGCGCCGTCGAGGGAAGGCAGCCCAGAATGCCTTGGGCAACGCTTTTCAGTGCCAGGTCGCCGGCCGCATGGCCGGCAAAATCATTGAGCGCCTTGAAGTAGTCGAGATCGACATAGAACACGGAGAGCGGCAGCCGCTGCGCGGCCGCGATATGATCGGCCAGCAGCCGGTCGAACGCGGCACGGTTCCAGAGACCGGTGAGCGCATCGTGGCGGGCCGCATAGGCAAGTTCCTGCTCACGCTGCTTGTCTTCGGTGATGTCGCGCACCGTGCCCAGGATCTGCCCCGCCAGCCGGCGGTCCGGGATTTGCGGGTCGGCGATGAAACGCAGCAGGGATTCTATGTGCCGGACCTCTCCGTCGCGTCGGACGATGCGGTATTGCACCGCGGTGACCTTGTCCGTTTCGAGCGGCACCAGATGTGCGCGCGACGCGGCCTCCTTGTCGTCCGGATGCAGATAGCCGAACCAGTGGTCGCGCTCGACTTCGGCGGTGTCGGAGACAAGTCCGAAAATCTCCCTGGTGCGTTCGTCCCAATAGCTTTTGCCGGTGGCGAGGTCGTGGTGCCAGATGCCGGTACCGCTGGCGGCGAGCGCCAGGCGGAAGCGCACATTGACCTGCTCGAGTTCGGCTTCTGCGGCTTTCTGCTTGGAGATGTCGGTCTGCACACCCATCAGCCTGAGCGGCTTTCCCATCGCGTCGCGCTCGACGACGCCGCCGCGATCGAGCACCCACACCCAGTGTCCCTGCTTGTGCTTCAGCCGCAATTCGGTCTCGATGGTGTCGGTCAGGCCGGCAATGTGGCGGTCGCCGCTGGCCAGCGCCCGCTCGCGGTCGTCAGGATGGGTCAGTTGCAGCCACAGGTCGCTGGTGTCGGCAAGTTCGCTCTCATCGTAGCCCAGCATCCGCGCCCAGGTCGCGGAATAGAAGCAGTCGCCGGTCACAAGATCCCAGTCCCAGACGCCAAGATGGGCGCGCTCCAGGGCCTTGGCCCAGAACGTTCCATTGCGACTTTTCTTGCCCTGACGCGCCATCGTCTGCTTCGCCTGCTCCACCGCGGGGCAATCTGCGGCAAAACCAGAGAAGAAACAGTTACCGCGGCGATGGCGGGCTGCTTTGTTGGCTCCCCGCCTGCCGCCTCTGCTCTTCGATTGGCCGGCAAGAACCGGAGTTTCGCATCGGCCGGATCTTCCTAGTCATGGCTCCAGGTCATCGGCCAATCCGATGATCCCGGGATCATCGGCGGCGCCGATGATCGCGTTGCAGAGACAAAGAGGACGGCGCAACGCTTTCGTAAACAGACTCTTTGCCAACAAGCATTCTATCGCTCTAATATTTAGAGATCTATTTGCCCACAAGTGTAACCTGATGGTAATATATCGCCTGCGAAATAATCCAATTATTTTTTTGGACAACTGGCGGGACGTCCTTCGATGAGTGAGCACACAGGTCAGCGCGGCAACAATCGCCGCCCAGCTGCCATCCTTGACCTCGACATCGCGACAACCAGGAGCGGCTGGCTGCTGGTTGCCTTGTGTCTGATCTATGCCATGACCGCTGTTTGCCTGCAGCCGGACCGCTACCTGCATCTGGCGCAATCCTATGCCAAGCCGTTCGCCTTTTTCCTGCCCGCGCTTCTGGCGGCGGGCCTTGGTGTGGCGGGGCTGGCATTTGCCCGGCATACGCCGACGAGGTTCATCCTCGGCGTACTCAGGCACCGCTGGCTTGCAGCCGCACCCGTCATCTTCTTGTTCTTTCTCGGCGTCACCGCATTCACCACCTTGAAGGCCGCCATCCCGGACATGGTGCCGTTCTACGCCGACCGCGCCCTGGCGGACCTCGATCTTCGGCTGCATGGCGCGGATCCCTGGACATGGGCGCACAGCATCGTTTCCGAACCGGTGTCGGTCGCCATTTTCGCCGGCTATGGATATGGCTGGCTTCTGCAATGGTTCGGCGCCGTGCTCTTCGTCGCCTTCTGGAACAATCCGGTCGGGCGTTTGCGCTACCTATGGGCATTCGCGCTGACCACGATGCTGTGCGGCACCGTTCTTGCGACCCTGCTGTCGTCCGCCGGCCCGATATTCCACGACCAAATCTACGGCGGCGACCGGTTTGTCGCGCTGCAGGCCGCCCTGGCGCAGAGGGGCTACGGCGCGTCGGTCCATCTGTACGCCGATTATCTGTTTACAGCCTACCAGAGTGGCCGCCCGGAACTCGGCGGCGGCATCTCGGCCATGCCCAGCATGCATGTTGCGATCGCCACGCTCAACGCATTCTTCCTGGCCCAATTCGGCCGCCGGTGGGCAATCGCCGGCTGGTCCTTCGCGGCCTTCATCCTGTTCGGTTCGGTTTACACCGGCTGGCACTATGCCGTGGATGGCTATCTCTCGATTCTCGTGGTGTCCCTGCTCTGGTACGTGACGGGACGCTTCGTCTTGCCGCAAGCGAGCCGGGATACCGCCGAGGTGGGATTGGCGATCCCGGATCAAGCGGCATAAAGACCGTACCTGCCTGACGCCGCGAGGAGCGCCAGCGGCACGCACCTCCCCGGCTTTTCCTCGCCGAAAGCGGCCGCTGGGCCGGAGCTGCCAACTGTCACGGAGGGCGACCAGGCGGCATTGACGCCGCCTGGCTTCATTGCTTACTGGCTCGGCGCCATCGTGTGTTCGCATGACACTTTCGGGTTCATGTCGGCGAAAATGCCGGTCGGGTTGCCCTTCCAGGCCCAGACATGCAGTTCGTAGAATTCGCCCAGGCCATAGCGGTTGGGCGCGCTGTTGAAATTGAACAGCTGTCCGTCCAGCGACGCCGGCCCCTTCGAGGTGATGTATTCGACCGCCACCAGTTGCAGCGTGCCGTCGGCCATCGGCTCGTACATCACGGCCTCAGGCCGGGCGATATCGATCTTGTCGTCCTTCAGATATCCGCCGTTGACATAGTGGATGCCCATGGCGCCGCCGGTGATGCCGCTGGCGCAGGGAATGGGCGCATAGCCCTCTGATGTAGCGGCCTTGACGTCGAGAAACCGGCTGTTGGCAGCCCGCACCTTGTCAGCCAGCGGATTGGGGACGGACGCAAGCGCGGCCGCTTCCTGATGCGCCTGTGCGAAGCTGGTGCAGACGGCCAGCATGGCCCCGGCCATGACAAGTCTGCAGCGAAAATTTGGCCTGTTGAGAAAGTTCGATATCATCTTCATTCTATTCTTCTTGAAAAAGCACAGCTGGCCGGCCGCCGAAAATACGGAGGCCCGGCAGGCAAGCGCTGTGACTGTTGTTGCTTGGAGATCCCGAAAACGATGCCAGGAATGGTCATCCCTTTGGCAGATACGGGATCGTTCCGGCCAGATCGGTGTTGTCGATCATCTGGAAACGGCTGTCGCTGCCGCCCTGACGGGCCGAAACGAAGGGCGCATAGGCCGGATCATTGGTGAAGGCGCGCGCCGCCGCTTCCGACGGGAACGCCATCAGCGCGATCAGCGTGGTGTCGAGCGGCTTGCCTTCGAGCGTCTTCACATTGCCGCTGCGCGACAGATATCTGCCGCCATGCTTGTGTACGAGGTCGTGCACCGATGCGGCATAGGCCGGCACCCATTGCGGGTCGTTTATCTTGATGTCTGCGATAACGTAAGCGGTCATGATAGTCTCCTGATTGCGGCGCACAGGGTATCCCGTGCAACCGGCCAAGGGCTCGCATGGCAAGGCGCTCGCCAACCAGTCCGCGATCTGTACTGGGGTAGTACAGTTTCCGTACTGGCCGCCTCAATCATGAAGGCCTAATGTTCGACCCAAGTTGGAGGAGAGGCACAATCATGACCCAGCACGGATACAAACAGTTCTGCCCGCTATCGATGGCCGCGGAGGTGCTGTGCACCCGCTGGACGATGGTGCTGATGCGCGAATTGGTGGCGGGTTCGACCCGCTTCAACGACCTGCGCCGCGGTGTCCCCAAAATGTCGCCAACCCTTCTGTCGCAACGGCTGAAGGAGCTTGAGATCGCCGGGATCGTCGAGCGCGGGGAGGTCCGGGGCGAGAAGGGGATCTTCGATTATCGGCTGACGGAGGCCGGCCGCGATTTGCGCCCGGTCGTCGAGGCGATGGGCTTCTGGGGGCAGAAATGGGTCGAGTCCCGGCTGTCGCTCAAGAACCTCGATCCGTCATTGCTGATGTGGGACATGCGGCGCAATTTGAACCCCTCGCCGCTGCCCGAGGGACGCACGGTGATACAATTTCTGTATCAGGACCTGCCGGCGTCCAAACGGTCATGGTGGCTGATCGTCGAGAAGCACGGCGAGGTCGATCTGTGCTGGTACGATCCGGGTTTCGACGTCGACCTCTACGTCTCGACCGACCTGCACACGATGACGGCGATCTGGATGGGATTGCTGACCGTCGAGAAGGCCGGTGCGAAGGTTGCCCTGACCGGCGACCAGGCCATCGGCAGGAAGATGCAGACCTGGCTCGGGCTCAGCCCGTTTGCGATCGAGCCCAAGCGCGCGGCGTAGGAGAACCGGCGGGAGGTTGTCAGGAAACGGGTGGCGGGGCCTTCTTCCAGCGGCTTCAATGCCGGCCATGTTCATCACCCTGGCGAAAAATCTGAAATCCGCGCCGCCGCAAATCGCCGACGATCCGCGCTGGGCGCGTATCGTTGCGCGCGACAAGTCGGCCGACGGCGCATTCTGGTATTCGGTGGCGACGACCGGCGTCTATTGCCGGCCTTCCTGCCCGTCGCGGCGCGCCAATCCGAAAAATGTGCAACTGCACGGCACGCTCGATCAGGCCAGGACAACCGGCTTTCGCCCGTGCCGGCGCTGCAACCCGGATGGCCCATCGCTCGAGGCCGGTAATGCCGCGATGGTCGCCGATGCCTGCCGCAGGATCGAGCAGAGCGAGGAAGAACCGTCGCTCGCTGAGCTGGCTGATGCCGCCGGCCGTAGCGCCGGTTATTTCCATCGTACCTTCAAGGCGGCCACCGGGCTGACACCGAAGGACTATGCCGCCGCGCACCGCGCCGCCCGGGTCCGCCAGGGCCTGGAAGACGGCGCCAGCGTGACGACGGCGATCTACGATGCCGGTTTCAATTCAAGCGGACGTTTTTACGAGAAATCCACCGGCATGCTCGGCATGACGCCAACGCGCTATCGCGCCGGCGGCGCTGATGAAGAGATCCGCTTCGCCGTCGGCGAGACTTCGCTCGGCGCCATCCTGGTCGCGTCCAGTCAAAAGGGCGTCGCCTCGATCCTGCTCGGCGACGATCCCGACGCGCTGGTGCGCGACCTGCAGGACCGTTTCCCCAGGGCACGGCTGATCGGCGGCGACAGCGACTACGAGGCGCTGGTCGCCCGCGTCGTCGGTTTCGTCGAGGTTCCGGCGCTCGGTCTCGATTTGCCGCTCGACGTGCGCGGCACCGCCTTCCAGCAGCGTGTCTGGCAGGCTTTACAAGACATCCCCGTCGGCCGCACGGTTTCCTATGCCGAGATCGCGCAGCGCATCGGTGCGCCGAAGGCAACCCGCGCCATCGCCGCCGCCTGCGCCGCCAACAATCATGCCGTCGCCATTCCCTGCCACCGCGTGATCCGCAGGGATGGCGCCCTGTCCGGCTACGCCTGGGGCGTTGAGCGCAAGCGCGCACTGCTGGAGCGTGAGGCGGCGTCCGACAATGCCAACCGGTCAATTCGGGCCTGACCAGGACCGGCAATGCGCGCGATGGCAAGGTCTCCCACCACCGATACGACCAGCCGGACCCAAGCTGCCGGCAGCCGGCGCGCCGAAGGCTCTAAGTTACTGGTGATGGCGGCCATTGGCGAGATGGTCGATCACGGCAGAGCCGAATGGAGCCGCACCGCGGCCGGCGAGATCGAGCTGCGGTTGTTGACGGGTGAGGTGTTTTTGCTCGGCGAGGTCGCTGTTACTCGTGTCGCGTAGAACGGTTCACCTACCTTCGAAATTCGAATTTGAAAGCAAGCACCGGAGTGAGCGCGAGAAGCCGTCCCTGTAGGGTTCACGCACAGACAAAGGAGTAAACGCAATGAACCTCATGCAAACCCAAATGGCGCCGCCGGCGAGCGTCCCCAATGCCTTCGACACCATAAGCTATGCCATCGGTGAATCCGCAATCGGCGACGTCCTGGCAGCGCGCAGCCAGATCGGCGTCTGCGCCATCCTGATCGGCTCGGACGCCGACGCGCTGGAGCGGGACCTTGGCCATTGCTTCCCCGACAAGATACTGGTCGAGGACGAGGCCGCACTGCGCGACGATCTCGCGACAATCGCGCGCTTCATCCAAATGCCCGGCGTCGGCCTCGACCTGCCGCTCGACATGCGCCACGGCACGCCATTCCAGCAACAGGTTTGGGATGTGCTGCGCAGCATCCCGTGCGGCGCCACCATCCGCTACACCGCACTGGCTCGCCGCCTCGGCCAGCCGAATGGCGCCCGCGCCGTGGCGACCGCCTGTGCGGCCAACGCGATCGCGCTGGGCATTCCCTGCCACCGTGTCGTCCGCGCCGACGGCTCACTGGCCGGTTACCGCTGGGGTGTCGAACGCAAACGCGCCCTGCTCGACAAGGAGGCTACGATATGAATGCCCATGCCAAAATTGCCAGATCGGTGATCGAAGCCGCCGAGACACGCGTCGCCGGTTACGACTGGCCGGCCCTTGCCGCCGAACTCGACGGCTTCGGCTGTGCCGTGATCGAAAAGCTGTTGTCGCCCGAGGAGTGCCGGCGGATCGCCGACCTCTATTCGGATGAGAAATATTTCCGCAGCCACATCCATATGGCCAGGCACGGCTTCGGCAAGGGCGAGTACCGCTATTTCCGCTATCCCTTGCCCGACCTCCTGGGTGGCCTGCGCAGCGCGCTCTACCCCAGGCTGGCCGAGGTCGCCAATCGGTGGAACGAGCGCATGGGGCAGGCCATGCGTTATCCCGCGACGCACGCCGCGTTTCTCGATCAGTGCCATGCCGCCGGCCAGTCACGGCCGACGCCGCTGCTGCTGCAATATGTGCCTGGCGACTTCAACTGCCTCCACCAGGATCTCTATGGCGACCTCGCCTTTCCGCTGCAGGTGGCGATCCTGCTCTCCGAACCGGGCCGGGATTTCAGCGGCGGCGAGTTCGCCCTGACCGAGCAGCGCCCGCGCATGCAGAGCCGGGTCGAAGTGGTGTCGCTGCGCCAGGGCGACGCCGTTGTCTTCGCCGTCCACAACCGGCCGGTGCAGGGCACCAAAGGCAATTACCGGGTCAACCTGCGCCATGGCGTCAGCCGGTTGCGCTCAGGCATGCGCCACACGGTCGGGATCATTTTTCACGATGCGAAGTGACCAGGGAGAAGATGGAGGTCCCCCTCACCCCGCCGGCGCATAGCGGCTGACCACCATGCCACAGGCATAGGCCTTCGAGCCGAGTAGCCGCAGGTTCCTAAAACCGCCCTGATCAAAAATCCGGCGGCCCGCACCCAGCACCGCCGGGTTGATGAAAAGCTGGAACTCGTCGACCAGCCCGGCCGCAATCAGCGCCGACGCGAAACCGGCGCCGCCGAACACCGCCATGTCGCCGCCCTCGCCCGCTTTCAGCGCATTGACTTCGCGCGGCAGGTCGCCGCTGACCACACTGGTGCGCTCCCAAGCCGGCTCCGAGGCCGATTGCTTGAGCTTGTTGCTGAGCACCACCTTGCGGGAGTCGACGATGCGCTGCGCAAAGGCGTAGAACGGATCGCGCGGAAACTTCTTCGCCGCATTGCCCCAATGGGTGAGATAGCCCTCCTGCGCCATCTTGCGGCTGAGCAGGATGGTATCGACGCCTGCGAAGACGGCGTTAAAGTCCTGCTTCAGCGCACCGTCCCAGGCGCTCTCGTCACCCCACTCCCAGAGCTGCCAGGAATGGTCCTCATTGGCGCCGACAAAGCCGTCGACCGACATCTGCATCTGCAGGACCAGCTTTTTCACCGTCATTCTCCTCAGGGCCATCGCAAAACAGTTTACATTTGGAACCGTTGACGCAAGGCCAAAACGATGTCAATAGTAAAGTGATTTAAAAATGGAACCATAGATGTCGACGCGCGAAAAGTCCGGCTGCCCGATCAACCTGTCACTCGAACTGATCGGCGACCGCTGGACGCTGCTCATCGTCCGCGACATGGTCTTCGCCGGGAAAAAGCACTTTCGCGAATTCCTGCAATCCGACGAAGGCATCTCCTCGCGCACGCTGGCCGAGCGACTGCAAACGCTTCAGGAGGAGGGCATCCTCACCCGAAGCGACGACCCGACGCATGGCTTGAGAACCGTCTACCGGCTGACCGAAGCAGGCATCGACCTCTTGCCGGTGCTGGCGACGCTCGGCGCCTGGGGCAGCAAGCACCGCAAGGCCGACGATAAGCTGGCCAGGATTGCCGACGAACTGGCGGCAGGCGGCGAAGCGGCGCTGGAAAGGATGAAAGCGGCGCTGCGAGCGGAGCATATTGTCTAGGCGGTTGCGTTCAGGCGGAACCGGCATGGCTGTTGCCGCACAAATCGCCCTTCCCTTGACAATGATCCGTCTTTGTTCTTTATTTGTTCCAATCTATCAGCAACTGCGGATGTGCGGTCGGGATGGAAACGACAGCCACCATCCTGCATGCCGATCTCGACGCTTTCTACGCCTCGGTCGAGCAGTTGCTCGATCCGTCGCTGCGCGGCAAGCCGATCGCGGTGGGCGGCGGTGTCGTGCTCGCCGCTTCCTACGAGGCCCGCGCCTTCGGCGTGCGCGGCGGCATGCCCGGGCGCAAGGCGCGCGAACTCTGCCCGCATCTGATCTTCGTCGGTGGCAATTTCAGCCATTACCAGCGGCTAGGCGACGCGGCGATCAAGGTGCTCGACGATTTTACGCCATTGGTCGAGCGCATCTCCATCGACGAGGCCTTTGCCGACGTTGCCGGCTGCACGCATCTGTTCGGCTCCCCACAGGAGATCGCCACGACGATCCGCAGCCGGGTACGCGCCGAACTCGGCCTGCCGATCTCGATCGGCGTGGCGCGCACCAAGCATCTGGCCAAGATCGCCTCGCAGGTCGCCAAGCCCGACGGGCTGGTGGTGGTCGACCCCGGTAGCGAACTCGCCTTCCTGCACGATCTGCCGGTGGGGCTGATGTGGGGCGTCGGCCCGGCGACCAAAGCGCGGCTGGCGGAAATCGGCATCGAGACCATCGGAGAGCTGGCGAGGACACATCGCGGCGCGCTGACGCGGCTGCTCGGTCCGGCCGCCGGCGAAAAGCTGGCCGCATTGTCCTGGAACCGTGACCCGCGCAAACTGGAGACGAAGCGCCGCGCGCATTCCGCCGGCGCACAATCGGCACTCGGAGAGAAGCCTGCCGTAGCACGGGTCATCGTGCCCACTCTGCTGCATCTGGCCGACCGCGTCGCCAGCCGCCTGCGCGCCAAGGCACGGCCCGGCCGCACGGTGACCGTGCGTGTGCGCTTTGCCGATCTCAGCGCAGTCACACGATCGATCACGCTTGACCAGCCGATCTCGGCGACAACCATCCTGGCCGAGATCGCCGGCGACCTGGTGCGCGGCGTGCTCGCCGACCACCCGCATGACAAAACGATCTCGCTGCTGGCGATCTCGGTCTCGCACCTCGAGGAAAGCTTCGAGCTGCAACTCGAACTGCCGCTCGGCCTCGCCGACGAGAAACGCCGGCCCGGCACCAGGAAAGGCCTGGCACGCTTCGACGCCGACCGCGCCATCGACAAGATCCGCGAACGCTTCGGCAAACAGGCGGTCGGCTACGGCACGGTGGCACTGGAAGCGGCGCGCTCGGTGCCGGATGAATTCAGGGAACTGGCGGAGAAGGAGCTGTGAAGCCAAGGCAAAGGCTATGGGCCGGTACGCGAGTAACGATGGACCCGAACGCCAGTGGAGCTTGCCCCGTGTCGTCGGCTTGCCCCGTGCCAGGGCTCGCAGGCTATGCCGTCATGGTCGGCATCGTGAGTCGGCCAATAGCCAGGTTCGCCCCTGCGGGCGGCCGTGCAGTTCGGGAACGCGGCAAGGTGCCTCAGCACCGAGAGAGGCGTATCAAACCGAATGCCGACGAAGCCATAGACGATATAGCCCGACAACAGAATGAACGGCGCGAACAAAGCCACCCATCTCAGCCTGCCAAGGCGGCGGTGATAGCGTGAAGGCCATCGCAAGAATGGCAGGAGCATCCCCGCCAACTCCCCCGTTGAAGTGCCCGAACCAGACTAGCGTCACCCAGGTAGGGTGGCAACAACGCCTATCTCCGAACGGTTCTCGCGTTCAGAGCGCGGCTATTTGAGTCGGATATCGACACTTTCAGTTCTACGCTTCGCCATCCCAATACCGCCTAACCCGGCCATATCGAAAATGCCGTCGCGCCGGCGCAAGGCGTCGACCGCCATCTTGTTGGAATCGGGATAGACGCAGACCTCGTTGGGGTTTTTCTCGCCGATCATCAGATAGCGGCACGGTCCCGTACCGCTGTTGAGGAAGGAATGTCCAACCGCCAGGCCGGCCGGAAAGCAGACATAGTCGCCGGCTTTCATCTCATAGCGCTCCTCGCCAAGCAGCAGCGTCACTTGCCCTTCCAGGATCAGCGCATGCTCTTCTTCCAGCATATGGTAGTGCCTGGGCGCCAGGCGCATGCCGGGGGCCGGTGCCTCGATCAGCACGCCGACATGGTAGTCGGGCCGTCCCAAGGCGGCATAGGTGAGGTGTTTGGACCGACCACCGAACCGCGCCCCCTCGCCTTCCTGTTTCCACTCGACAGCATCGCTGGCGACCGGCGGGATCGGAGTGGCCGGGGCCTTGGTGACACCGGCCGTCACATCCGACGGCAACGGATCGCCGGCGGCGAGGCCGGTGCTCTCACCGTCCCAGTAGGTTCGAGTTGCAGCGAGATCGAAGATCGCACGGCTGCCCAAGGCGCGCACCAGCACCTTGTTGGAGGCGGTGTAGACGACAACGTCGTTCGGGTTACGCTCGCCGACGATGACGTAGCGGCAGGGTGCGTTGCTGGTGTTGATGAGGCAATGCCCCGCCGCTGCACCTGCCGGAAAGCAGATGTAGTCGCCGGCCTTCATGGCGTAGGCGGCGTCGCCGACATGCGCGGTAAGCATCCCCTCGAGGATGAAGACATGCTCTTCCTCGAAAATATGGTAATGCGCCGGCGAAGTCTGCTTGCCCGCCGGCAACTCCTCGATCGCCACGCCGACATGGTAGTTTTCGCCAAGCGCGGCCAGCGACAAATGCCGATAGCGCACGCCGAAGCGCGGCACATCGGACCATTCCGTCCACGGCACCTCATCCGATGCGAATGGCACGGGCGCTTTCTCGTCAGCCATTGGGGCCTCCTGATCCTGTCGCCCTGCCCTCGTCGCAAGCCGCAGGAGGGTCTACGACAGAACAAAGCTGCCAGCTTCCGGCATCATCGCCAAGCGGTGTTCGCCACGCTCCTGACAGAGCCCGACAGGAGCCGCTCGCTTCAGCCTCGGATGGCCCTGCCGGCCTGCTGCAGCAATTCGAATGCCACGAAGCGCTTGGCGTGCCAGCCGGTCAGCGTTGCGTCGGGATGATAGGCCTCGCCGAGTTCCGACATGCCGGCCATCGCCGTCACCAGGTCTTTGTAGGTTCCGGCGGCGACCGCGCCCAGCATCGCCGAGCCGAGCAGCACCGGCTCCGGCGAGGTCGACGCCACCACCACCATGCCAGTCGTGTCGGCCAGCAGCTGGCGCACCAGCGGGCTTTGCCCGGCGCCGCCGCTGACGACGATGGTGTCGACGGGAATGCCCTTATCATGCTCGGCCCGCACGATCTGGCGCGCGCCATAGCCCAGCCCGCAGACGCCGGCGACATAGAGCCCGACCAGGCTGTCGAGGCTGGCGTCGAGATCGAGCCCGGCAATCAGCGCGCGTGCGTCCGGGTCGGCGAAAGGCGCGCGGTTGCCAAGGAATTCCGGCACCACATGGATGCCGCCGACCAAGGCCGGCGTCGCCGCTGCCCCGTTGCGGCTCTGCGCCTGCAGCGACAGCCAGGCGCTGAGGCTGAGGCCGTCGGCCTGCGCCCTCGCCGTCGCTTCGCCGCTCGCCGGATGCATGCGCATCAGATGGTCGATGGCAGCACCCGCCGCCGATTGGCCGCCCTCGTTCAGCCACAGGCCCGGCACCATGGCCGAGAAATACGGACCCCAGACGCCGTCGACGAAGGCCGGCTCGGCGGTCGACGACATGGTGCAGGCCGAAGTGCCGAAGACATAGGCCATGCGCGACAGAACGCTGCCGAACGCGCCGCGCGCGCCGACCGTACCGACGCCGCCGGCATGCGCGTCGATCAGCCCCGCCGCCACGGCCGTGCCGGGGCGCAGGCCCAGATCCGATGCCGCCTGCGCGGTCAGTCCGCCGCCGAGCGCGGCACCCGCCGGCACGATCTGCGTGCCGATGCGCGCGAACCCCTCGTCGGCCAGGCTCCCTAGTCCGATGGTGCGGAAATAGGCCTCGTCCCAGCGGCTTTCATGCGCCAGATAGGTCCATTTGCAGGTCACCGTGCAGACCGAGCGCGCAAGGCTGCCGGTCGCCCGCCAGGTGAGGAAGTCGGCGAGGTCCATGAACTGCCAGGCGGCGTCGAAAGTGGCGGGCAGGTTTTCGGCCAGCCACAGGAGTTTCGGCGTTTCCATCTCCGGCGAGATGACGCCACCGACATAGTTCAGCACCGCTTCGCCGCTGCGGTTGATGCGGCGTGTCTGCTCGACCGCGCGATGATCCATCCAGACGATGATGTTGCGTTCGGGATTCCCCGATTTGCTGACCGGCAACGGCACGCCGCCCTCGCCCAGCACCACCAGCGAACAAGTGGCGTCGAACCCGATGCCGGGGATGGCCTCAGCTGCCACACCCGATTGAGCGACCGCTTCTCGCGTGGCCGCGCACACCGCCCGCCAGATGTCGTTGCTCGACTGCTCGACAATGTCGCCGGCCTCGCGCCAGACCTCGATGTCCCGCTTGGCCGAGGCGAGCAAGGTGCCGGTGTGGTCGAACACCCCGGCCCGCGCGCTGCCGGTGCCGACATCGATGCCGAGATAATGGGGCATGAGGAACCTCCGGTTCAGGGAATAGGGGATAGGCAGTAGGCAGTAAGCGATTAGTTAGTAGGATAGGACGCGCGAAGCACTTTTGAGCGGGGCCTGTAAGACTGTGTCTACATCTTCCTATTGCCTATTGCCTATTGCCTATTCCCCATTCCCTACTGCCTCACAAATCATTGCTCTGCGGCAAAATCACCAAATCCCGGATCGTCACGTTGCGCGGGCGGGTCAGCATGAACATCACCGCTTCGGCCACTTCGCGCGGCTGCATCAGGCCGCCGGCGGCGAGTTCCTCTTCGAGCTTGGCCTTCGGCCAGTCGTCGACCAGCGCCGTCACCACCGGACCCGGCGCCACCGCACCGACGCGCAGGCCGTGCTTGGCGACCTGGCGGCGCACCGTGTGGACGAAGGCCTGCACCGCGTGCTTGGAAGCCGTGTAGATCGGCTCCCAGACCACCGGGACCAGACCGGCGATCGAACTGGTGACGATGATGTCGCCGGTCTTGCGTTCGATCATGTGCGGCAGCACCGCCTGGATCGAGCGGAAGCAGGCATTGATGTTGAGGTTGAGCATCCGGTCCCAGGCGTCGGGATCGCCGGTCGCTACCTCGCCGCCGACATAGGCGCCGGCATTGGCATGGAAGATGTCGAGCTGGCCGGCCTTCTCCAGGATTTGCGGCATCATGGTGGCGACGCTGACCGGCTGCATCAGGTCGATGACCAGCGGGATCGCCTTGGGGCCGAGTTCGGCGCACAGTTTGTTCAGCGTCGCCTCGGCGCGGTCGACCAGCACCACGCTGGCGCCGGCCGCCAGCATATGCCTGGCGCATTCGAGACCGATGCCTGATGCCGCGCCGGTGACGGCGGCAACTTTTCCGGACAGTTCTTCGCTCATGTCTTGCTTCCTGTTGATGGATTCAGGCCCGGCCATGCGAGACACGCGAGCGGCGGGCCAGCGAGTCGACGATGACTGCGATGGCAAGCACGGCGCCGGTGATCATGTACCGAAGCGACGAGGACAGATCGAGCAGCGTCAGGCCGCTGGCGATCGACTGGATGACGATGATACCGAGCAGTGCCGAATAGGCGCTGCCGCGGCCGCCGAACAGGCTGGTGCCGCCGATGACGGCCGCCGCGATGGCGTTGAGGTTGACGTCGCCGGTGCCGGCCTGCTGGCTGGCCGACGCAAGGCGCGCCGCCGACAACACGCCGCCGAAGGCCGCCAGCATCGAGCACAGCACGAAGGCGCTGGAATAGATCAGCCGCACATTGATGCCGGCGCGCCGCGCCGCCTCGCGGTTGCCGCCAACCGCCGACATCGAGCGGCCCCATTTCGTCCGCGTCAGCGCGTAGTGCATTGATATGACCAGGCCGACGAACAGACCGAACATCCACGGAATGCCGCGCGCCTGGTTGAGATAGAAGACGATGAGTCCGAGAATGACCGTGATCACCACCGCGCGCGTGACAAGCCCGCCCGTCGACGGCGCCGACAGATTGGCGGCGCGGCGGCGCGCGACGGTGCGCAGGCCGGTGACCAGCATGACGATGCCGGGCACGGCCGCCAGAGCGAACGAAACAAATTTCGGCATCATCAGCAGCTGGCCGAAATTCACCAGGTTCGAGCCGTAGGGCAGATTGATCGAGCCGGTCGAGCCGAGAATGTAGAGCTGCAGGCCAAGCACCGCCAGCAGGCCGGCCAGCGTCGAGACGAAGCTCGGCATGCCCAGCCGATTGAACAGCAGCGCATAGAGTGCGCCGATGAAGCCGCCGACAGCGACAGCGGCCAGAATGGCGAGCGCCACCGGCCAGCCCTGGTTGACCCACAGCGTGCCGACCATCGCCGAGGCAAAGCCGCTGATCGAACCGACAGACAGGTCGATTTCGCCGACCATCAAGACGCAGACAATGCCGAGCGCAATGACTCCCACGGTGGAGCAATCGAACAGCAGATTGACCAGATTGCTGCTCGACAGGAAAATCGGATTGATGCTGGCGAACACCGTCCAGATGATGACCAGCCCGACGATCACCGGCAGCGAGCCGAGATCGCCCGAGCGGACCCGGTCGAAGAACCTGCGGATGGCGCCGCCGATCCCGGCCTCGTGCTTGACGCGCACATCGGCGCGGTCGAGCTGCGGCGGCACGGGGGCGGCCTGTTCGGCTTCGCGGCTCATGGGCGTGGCTCCTGGGTTTGGTCTTGCCTAGCCTGTCTCCGCTCGGCGCGCCGCGATACCGAATTGTTCGACGCGCCGGTGATGGCGCTGACCAGTTCCTGGTTCGAGGCGTCGGGCGAGAAGATGCCGTTGTTGCGGCCAAGCCGCAGCACGACGATGCGGTCGGCGACGGCGCGCACGTCTTCCATATTGTGGCTGATGATGACGACGCCGAGGCCGCGGTCGCGCACCCGCTCGATCAGGTTGAGCACTTCCGCCGTCTGCGCCACGCCAAGTGCGGCCGTCGGTTCGTCGAGCAGGATGAGCTTGGGTTCGAGCAGCAGCGAGCGGGCGATCGCCACCGTCTGGCGCTGGCCGCCCGACAGCGAAGCGACCACTTCGCGAACGCTTGGGATGCGCGCCGATAGCTCGTTGAGCAGCGTCCAGGCGCGCACCTCCATCGCCACCTCGTCCAGGCGCAGCGGACTGAGCTCACGGCCGAGGAAGATGTTGGCGACGATGTCGAGGTTTTCGCACAGCGCCAAGTCCTGAAACACGGTGGCGATGCCGAGCGTCAAAGCCGCACTTGGATCTGCAAGCGTCACCTGCTTGCCGCGATAATTAATGGTGCCCGAACTCGGCTGATGCACGCCGGCCAGGATCTTGACCAGGGTCGACTTGCCGGCGCCATTGTCGCCGACCAGCGCCACCACCTCCCCAGCATGGACATCGAGATCGATGTCGGTGAGCGCTGAAACGGCGCCGAAATTCTTCGAAACGCCGCGCAGGCTGAGCACCAGCTCGCCTGCCGGAACCGGTTCGTCCGGGGTATCGATCATGCCAGGAAGCCTTTCAAAACCGGTTCAAAATGTCGGATGAGCGCTGCCTGGCCACCGCGTGGGCGGCCAGGCAGCGGAGCGGGCAAGGGTCGCGGTCAGTTCCCGATGCCCAGCTTCTTGCAGCCTTCCGCATAACGATCGACGCAGAGTTCAGCCGCAGTGTTGATCTTCTTGTCGATGATCTCGGCCTTCAGGTTTTCCTGCGTCACCACGGCCGGCGTGAACAGCTGCGAGGGTGTGTCGTACAGCGTCATCTCGGCCTTCGGCGTCTCGCCCGAAAGCAGCTTGATGGCGATGTTGGCGGCGGCCGCCGCCACGATCTCGCTCGGCTTGGAGATGGTGTTGTACTGGTCGCCGGCGATGATCAGCTGAAGTGCCGCGATCGTCGCGTCATTGCCGGTCACCGGCGGCACCGGATCGACGCCGGCCGCCTTGAAGGCCGCGATGGCGCCGCCACCGGTGCCGTCATTGGCGGCGACGACGCCGAGGATTTTTGGTCCGAAGCGGGTGATCTGGCCGCCGGCCCATTGCTGCGCCTTCGGCGGCGCCCATTCCGGCGTGTCGTATTCGGCCAGGATCTTGTAGCCGCTGTTGTCAAGGCCGGCATGGATGCCCTTCTTGATCAGGCCGGCCGCCGCATCGGTCGGCGAGCCGTTGATCTGCAGCACGCCGCCGCTGGCCGGATCGACCTTCAGCGCCTTCAGGTGCTCGACCAGCGAGTCGGCGATGGCCTTGCCGATGCCTTCATTGTTGAACGACACATAGAAATCGGCCGGCGCAGTCGGGATCGGCCGGTCGTAGGCGATGACCTTGATGCCCTGGCTCTGCGCCAGCTTGACCAGCGAGGCGGCGGCGGTCGAGTCGACCGGGTCGAGCACGATTGCCTTGGCGCCCTGCGAGATCACCGAGTTGAACTGCTGCTGCTGGCGCGAGGCGTCGGCATCGGCATTCTGGTAGAGCACCTTGCAGCCCGGGCACAGCTTCTTCATCTCGGCGGCGAAGCCGGGATAATCATGCTGCTCGTAGCGGGTCGAGGCCTGGTCGGGCATCAGGAAGGCGACGGTCGCGTCGGTGACTTCGGCGGCCCTGGCGATCGCGGCGGTGCCGGCCAGCAGCGACAGCGCAAGGGCTGCCACACCGGCGGACTTGCCAGCGGACTTCAATGAAGATGAAAGTTTGGTCATTCGGTCTTCTCCGTTTCTGATATGGTTGTAAGAAGGTCGTTGACTGCTTTGGTCTGAAGACACCCATCCGCCCTCGCCCCAACTGCATTGGGAACCGGGACCCGGCGCCGGCTTTCGAGCCGCGCCGACAACCTCCGCCGACGGAGGAATTCGAGACAAGCGTTCTCCATCGCGAACCGCTCCACGCGGCTCACGTCGTCATGCAAAAGAAAAATCCTCCCTTGGTTCCTCCCTGGCTCCTCCGTTAAGCGGCTTTGCCCGCGTTGATGTTGTCGGCCAGCAGGCGCCTGAAGCGCGAGGGCGGCATGCCCTTCTCCGCCAGGAACTGCCGGTTGAAATTGGACAGATTGTTGAAGCCTACCTCGTAGCAGATGTCGGTGATCGAGGCCTGCTCGTCGCTCATCAATATCTGGCAGGCGAGATTGATGCGCAGCCGTTTGACATACTGCACCAGCGACATGCCGGTGTGACGGCGAAACGAGCGCGAGAAGGCGCCGGTCGACTGGCCGGCGATGGTGGCGAGGTCCGCCTCGTCGAACAGCTGCGTCAGGTTTTCCCTGATATAGGCGAGCGCCTTGTTCATGCCGGCCGTCATGTAGCCCGAGGGATCGGGCCGGTAGCTGGCACTGGCCAAAAGCTGGAATTCCTGGGCGCGGCTGAGCAGGCCGGCGATCATCATGAACAGCTCGATGCGGCGCACGCCTTGCGCCTGCATCATCTCTTCCATCAGCGGCGCCAGCGCCTTGCTGGTGCGGCTGGAAAACAGCACGCCGCGACGTGAGGCCTCGAGCAGAGCCGCAAGCCCCGCCAACTCCGGCAGCACATGCATGGCATCACCGATGAAACTTTCGGAGAACTGGATGATGCGGCCGCGCAGCGGGATCGAGCTGTCCTTGGGGATGTCGCTGACCCAGTTGTGCGGCAGGTTCGGCCCGGTCAGCACCAGATTGCCCGACTCGAACTCGCCGATGAAATCGCCGACGAAATAGCGGCCGTTGGTGAAGATCACCTGATGCAGTTCATATTCGGGATGGAAGTGCCAGCGCACCGTGTGGAAGGGGTAGCCATGCGACCACGCCTTGAAGGACTCACCGCGTCGTATCTGGACTACTTCCAGGTCCGGTTCCATGTCCGTTTCCTCCCGGGCCGGCACGGATATTTGCCGCGTTCGGCCCAATTCCCTAAACCGGCCGAATTGGTTTCGGCTCTGCATTTCAAGAGCCACGGTACCGGCTCATGACAACAGGCGCCACCACGATTCAAGACAATGGATGATACTTTTTTAACCGGGAGGCGGCGCTCAGAGGCGTTATTCGGGCAGAACAGGTCAGTCTTGCTGACACGTTCGCTCAATTGACCGACGACAATGTCGCCCGCCCGGGAAGGAATTCCGGCGTCTCCGTGTTCGCCTGGCTTATCTCAAGAACATGGTCTGCAGGCGCTGTTGAAGCGCCGCATCCGTCAGTTCACCTCGTGCACAGCACCACCGGCCGCCGTCGCGAGCGGCGTAATCAAGTCAGGCACCAGTATGTCGTGGCGGCGCGCGAAGCTGATCAGCGTGGCCCGCACCGTCTCCGGATCGATCTCGCCGACGATGCCCACCTTGCAAGCGTTGAGCGCGACGGCATGGGCGCCGTTGCGGCCGGCGCTCGGCCAGTCCTGCAGCAGTGCATAGGCTTCCATCACGCTGTCGATCTTCCTCGGAAAGCCCATTCCGACCAGAAGTGTGACCGGTTCCTCAAATTGCCCGCGATTCATGGCTTGTGCCTCCTCTCGATTGTTCAGGGCCTGCAGCGGACCGAACACCGGGCAGCACGGCCCGCCGCGGATAGGTGAATGGACTGGCCGATTTCCGTTCAGCCGCTGCCGGCGGATACCTCGGATGTTGCCGACACTTGCTGCGCTGCGAGGAACATCAGTGCCGACGCCGCGGTTCGCCGATTCCAGCCGGCGGCTTCAGCCATGTCGAGCAGCCCTGCCAGCAGCGGGTTCAGCACGTTCCTGCATTCTGTTTCATAGGCCAGGAATTCCTTCGCTTGGTGCGTAGGAGCCGGTACGGATTCGATGCCAGCCATTGCGTCCATCTTTACCTCCACTTTCTCTTCGACTGACGCCCGCTCCCCGCCAGGGGAGCGGGCGGATTGGCCGCGACCTCAGAAGTCCATGCCGGCGCCGGCGGGCATTGCCGGGGCGGCGGCTTCCTTCTTCGGCTTCTCGGCCACCATCGCCTCGGTGGTCACCAGCAGGCCGGCGACCGATGCCGCGTCCTGGAGAGCGGTGCGCACCACCTTTGCCGGGTCGATCACGCCCTGGCCGTAGAGATCGCCGAATTCGTTGGTCTGGGCGTTCCAGCCCCAGCCGAATTCGGTTTTCTCGCGCAGTTTGCCGACGATGATCGAGCCTTCGGCGCCGGCATTCTCGGCGATCTGCCGGACAGGCGTTTCGATGGCACGGCGCACGATGTCGACACCAGTCTTCTGGTCGGCATTGTCGGTCTGCACGGTATCGAGCGCCTTTGCTGCCCGCAGCAACGCGACGCCGCCGCCGGGCAGCACGCCCTCCTCGACGGCCGCGCGGGTCGCATGCAGCGCATCGTCGACGCGGTCCTTGCGCTCCTTGACCTCGACCTCGGTCGAGCCGCCGACCCGGATCACCGCAACGCCGCCGGCGAGCTTGGCCAGCCGCTCCTGCAGCTTCTCGCGGTCGTAGTCGGAGGTGGTCTCCTCGATCTGCGCCTTGATCTGTGCGACACGGCCCTGGATCTCTTCCTTGCGGCCGACGCCGTCGACGATGGTGGTGTTTTCCTTCTCGATCACCACCTTCTTGGCGCGGCCCAGCATCTGCAGCGTCACATTATCCAGCTTGATGCCGAGATCTTCCGAGATCGCGGTGCCGCCGGTGAGAATAGCGATGTCTTCCAGCATGGCCTTGCGGCGGTCGCCGAAGCCTGGCGCCTTGACAGCCGCGACCTTGAGGCCGCCCCGCAGCTTGTTGACGACCAGCGTGGCAAGCGCCTCGCCTTCCACATCCTCGGCGATAATTAGGAGCGGCTTGCCCGACTGTACCACGGCTTCGAGCACGGGCAGCATCGCTTGCAGATTGGAGAGCTTCTTCTCGTGGATCAGCACAAAAGGCTCGTCGAGTTCGACGCGCATCTTGTCCTGGTTGGTGACGAAATAGGGCGAGAGATAGCCGCGGTCGAACTGCATACCTTCCACGACTTCCAGTTCGGTCTCGGCGGTCTTGGCCTCTTCCACCGTAATGACGCCTTCATTGCCGACCTTCTCCATCGCCTCGGCGAGGAAACGGCCGATCTCGGCATCGCCATTGGCGGAGATTGTGCCGACCTGCGCGATCTCGTCGTTTCGGGTGACCTTGCGGGCATTGGTCTTCAGCTCGGCGACCACCGCGTCGACCGCCTTGTCGATGCCGCGCTTCAGATCCATCGGGTTCATGCCCGAGGCAACCGCCTTGGCCCCTTCCCTGACGATCGCCTGTGCAAGCACGGTTGCGGTCGTCGTGCCGTCGCCGGCAAGGTCGTTTGTCTTGGAGGCCACCTCGCGCACCATCTGGGCGCCCATATTCTCGAACTTGTCCTCCAGTTCGATCTCCTTGGCGACGGTAACGCCATCCTTGGTGATGCGCGGCGCGCCGAACGACTTGTCGATGACGACATTGCGCCCCTTGGGACCGAGCGTCACCTTCACCGCATTGGCAAGGATGTCGACGCCGCGCAGCATCTTCTCGCGCGCTTCGGTATGGAATTTCACTTCTTTGGCAGCCATTGGATCACTCCTCTATCTAGGCAGCATTCGTTGACTGGTTGGATACGAAAGAAGCCGTCAGGCGGCCTTCTTCACTTCGGCGATCTCATCGATGACACCCATCACGTCGCTTTCCTTCATGATGAGCAGGTCCTCGCCGCCGAGTTTGATCTCGGTGCCGGACCATTTACCGAACAGGATGCGATCGCCGACCTTGACATCGAGTTCGACAAGCTTGCCGCTGTCGTCGCGCGCGCCGGGACCGACGGCGAGCACTTCGCCTTCCTGCGGTTTTTCTTTTGCGGTATCGGGGATGATGATGCCGCCGGAGGTCTTCTCCTCGGCTTCAAGGCGGCGGACCAGAATACGGTCATGCAATGGACGGAACGCCATGTCGTTCTCCTCGTGGACAAACAGGTTTTTGAGGTTCCTCCGCACCGAACCGGCAATATCGGACCGATGCGGACCGCCGCGACCCTTCGTCAGGCATCGGGGGCGCATATCGAGCTAGTTTTGCCGTTTTTCGGTTTCAAGAGCCCCGCCAAAAAATTTTACATCGAGCAGAAAAAAGGCCAAGGCACTGTTATGGCGCGACTATTCTCGGAACCCCTGACCTTCTCGCGGAGTTTGTTTGTAGAGGGACCGGCAGACCGGCCTGGCATCGGGCGAGTTCAGGCGGATGCCTGAACGGAGAGAGAAGGAGAAAGACATGGTCGATACGGTCAGCAGCGAATTCCGCCTGCAAATGGAAGGTTATGGCCTGACGACGGCCGAAATCCACTATCACCTGCCCGATCATCCGAGCCTGCTTCAGCTCTATGTCTGGCAGGACTATGATCTCGCTCCGGCCTTTCCCGAGTTCAAGGGCTTTCTCCAATATTGGGAGCGCGAGCTCGACGGCCCGCTGCACTCGGTCCGCGTTGCTCATCACCGGCTCATCCAGCCTTCGGAATGGCGGGCCGTCGAGGGCATCATCACGGTCCACTAGGGTCTTTGCGACGGCCGCCGCTCCTGCTTCGCCTGGAGCGGCGGCGTTAGGGCAGGCTCTCGCCGGCCCCACGCACCGCGACAGCCAACAGCCTCCCCTCCAAAATTTCCAATTTCCATGTTGTAAAACGATCGTGCCGCGCTAGCCTGAAACCAGATGCGATGCGGGGGAGAGGAATGGAGCTTCAGCTCAACGGCAAGGTGGCGCTGGTCACCGGCTCGACGCAAGGCATTGGCCGCGCCATCGCCGAGACCTTGGCGCGTTCCGGCGCCGGCGGCCTGCTCGTCACCGGGCGTGATAAGGCCCGCGGCGATGCGGTGGCGGCGGAGCTTTCGCAGCTTGGCACACCAACGCTCTTCGTCGCCACCGACCTCGCCGACCCGGCCGCCCCTGCCCTTTTGGCGCAAGCGTGCATCGAGCGCTTCGGCCGCATCGATGCGCTGGTCAACGCCGCAGGGCTGACCGACCGGGCCTCGTTCCTCGATGCCGATCTCGACGGCTGGGCCTCGCTGTTCGCGGTCAACGCGCGGGCACCGTTCTTCCTCATGCAGGCGGCCATCGCCGACATGAAGAAGCGCGGTCAGGGCGGCGCCATCGTCAACATCCTGTCGATCAACGCCCATTGCGGCTCGCCGGAGCTCGCCGTCTATTCCGCCAGCAAGGGCGCGCTGGCCACGCTGACCAAGAACGCCGCCAACGCCCATCGCTTCGATCGCATCCGCGTCAACGGCATCAATGTCGGCTGGACCGACACGCCGGCCGAACGCGTCATGCAGGCCGACACGCTGGATAACGGGCCGGGCTGGCTCGATGCCGCCAACGCCTCGCAACCTTTCGGCCGCCTGTTCTCGACGAGCGACATCGCGAACCTCGCCGTCTTCCTGCTTTCGGATGCTGCCGGGCCGATGACCGGCACGCTCGTCGACCAGGAACAGTGGGTGATCGGGGCGAACCGATGAGCGCCAGCGAAACGCAAGCGCCCTGCACGGCGCATTTCGGCGTCGGCGATTTCACCGTTGCCGTCAAAAATTGGCCGCGATGACGGTGACTGAAAAAGCCTATCGCCACATTCGCTCAAAGCGCCCGCCCCGCCTCACAGCGCCAGGCTCCCCTGCTCCACCTCCTCGGCATTCGGATCTCCCGGTGCGGTGGCCCAGGCCAATTCGACCAGCGTCACGGTGCGCCGGCCTGTCCCGTCGAGTTGGCAGACGATGAGCCCCTGCTCCTCGATATAGGTCAAGAGGCGCCGGGCGCGGCGCAGCGAGTGCGAGCCGTAGGCGCGGGCGATCGCGGCGTCGCTCGGGCACGGCCAGCCCTCTTTCGCCGCACGGGCGATCATCATGAACACGCCCTGCATGTCGTCGGGCAGCAGCGACGCGCGGACAGAAACGTCCCGCCACGCGTCATCCTGCGTCGTCTCGGAACCAAGACCGGCACGGGCGCGCGTCAGCATGCGGCGGAACTCCGGCAGGTCCGGCACAACCGAGGCGAGGCCTTCTATGCGGCAGCGGACCACGAATTCCTGATAGAGCACGCCGATCACGCGAAAACCGGCGTCGGGTTGCGCCAGGATGGCGCGCAGCACACGGTCGACGCGCTCGCGGCGCTCGGCCAGATCCTCCGCGCTGATTTGCGGCTCCGCCGGCTCGGGACGCATTTCCAGTGCCGCCGATTTGGCCGCCATCAGCTGGTCGAGCAGGTCCGGCGACGCCGGGCGGCGCGGCGTGCGCACCGTCTCGGGGGGCGGCGCCGCCAGGATGATCGCGCGTGCGTCTTCCAGCGCGGATTCCGGCATTGCCATGAGCCGCGGCGTGCCGTTGCGCGGGCTGGTGTCGGTCGGGCCGATGCGCAGCCCCAGCGGACGGCGCGACAGCGCCGGACCGAGCGCCATGAACTGCCCGCGTTCCAGATCGCGGAACGCTTCCGCCTGGCGCCGTTCCATGCCCAGAAGATCGGCGGCACGCGCCATGTCGATATCGAGGAAGGTGCGGCCCATGAGAAAATTGGACGCCTCGGCTGCGACGTTCTTGGCGAGCTTGGCCAGGCGCTGGGTGGCAATGATGCCGGCCAGCCCGCGCTTGCGGCCACGACACATCAAATTGGTCATGGCGCCGAGCGAGAGCTTTCGCGCTTCGTCCGACACCTCTCCGGCCACCGCTGGCGCGAACAGCTGCGCCTCATCCACCACCACCAGCATCGGGTACCAGTGGTCACGGGCGACCTCGAACAGCCCGCCGAGGAAGGCGGCGGCACGCCGCATCTGGTTCTCGGCGTCGAGCCCTTCGAGATTGAGCACGGTGGAGACGCGATGCATGCGCGCCCGCTCGCCGGCCGCCTGCAGGCCGCGCTCGGTATGCTGCTCGGCATCGATCACCAGATGGCCGTAACGGTCGCCCAGCGAAACGAAGTCGCCCTCGGGATCGATGATGGTCTGCTGCACCCAGGGCGCGCTCTGCTCCAGCAGGCGCCGCAACAGATGCGACTTGCCGGAGCCTGAATTGCCCTGCACCAAAAGGCGCGTCGCGAGCAGCTCCTCAAGATCCAGCTTCGCCGGGGCGCCTGCGGTCGTCTGTCCCATCTCGATCGCAACGGTCATCTCGACTCAGGCGCTCCTTCGCAGACGGGCTTATCAACTGGGTCACGGCCCGTCGAGCGCGCATGACCGCCTGCGGCGTGTTGCGCACAACTGTGCAGGCACCGTCTGCAGGGTCATCAGCCGATGCCTGACTGAAACTTTGGGTTGACCCCTTCGGACCACGAGGCGACACTCCATCCAACGCTAGGAGTACGAGGAGAAATGCGATGGACGAGCCCGAACGGTGGCGGCACATGTCGACGGCGCCGAAGGATGGCAGCCGGATCCTGGTCACGGTGCGCCCGTCCGAACAGGGGCCGGCGGAAGTCGACCTCGCCTATTGGTCGCGTGCCGACCAGTTCGCCTCGGAAGGCTGGCGCGCATCGGACTCCTCGCCCGGGCGCGTTATCGAATACGCTGACCCGGAACTGAAGTGCTGGATGCCGCTGCCGACGGCCAACCTCAGCCGCGCGTCGATGCCGGCGCCGTGGGAAGGCGAAGACGCCCAGCAGCTGGATGGGTCCGGGATTTAAGAGCGCGGAGAGGCCGGAGATTGGCAACTCCACGGTTGGCGTCTCTAACCTGCTCCTCTCAGAACAGGAACGCGGCCGTGGCGGGGTTGGGCCCGTTGCGGCCTTCGGGCGAATCCATGCCGCGGATCGTCTGCAGGTCCTGCGCATCCAGTTCGAAATCGAAGACATCGAAATTGGCGGCGATGCGATCCCGGCGGATCGACTTTGGAATGACGATCAGCCCCTCCTGGAGATGCCAGCGGATGATCGCCTGGGCGACGGACTTGCCATGTTTTTTGGCGATGCCTGCAATGGTCGGATCGCCGAGCAGCCGGCCGCTGCCCAACGGGCTCCAGCTTTCGATACGGATGTCGTGCTTGGTGTGAAAGTCCCTGACACCGCGTTGCTGGAACTGGGGATGCAGCTCGATCTGGTTGACGACGGGCGTCACGCCGGTTTCCGCGATGATGCGCTCCAGATGGTCCGGGTTGAAATTCGAAACGCCGATCGACTTGATGCGGCCGGCCTGCCGGAGTTCGACCAGCGTCTTCCAGGCCTCGACATATTTGTCTTGGCTGGGCACAGGCCAGTGGATCAGGAACAGGTCGATCTGCTCAATGCCGAGCTTGGCCATGGTGTCATCGAAGGCGCGTAGCGCCGCATCGCGCTGGTGTGCGCCGTTGCGCAGTTTCGAGGTGATGAACAGCTCAGCCCGCGACACGCCGGCGCTGCGGATCGCCTTTCCGACCCCTTCCTCGTTCTGGTAGCCTTCGGCGGTGTCGATCAGGCGATAGCCGGCCTCAATGCCCCAACCCACCACCTCGGCGGTAATATCCTGGTCGACCTGCCACACGCCAAGGCCGAGTTGGGGAATGGCGGAGCCGTCGTTCAATGCGATCTGTTCGGGCATGGGGGATCCTTTGCAAAGCGGGTCCGGGCGTTCTGCCCGGTGCACAGCCTATCTAGGTCCGACAGGGTGCGACGACCACCCGACAGCGGACAAATTGCCGTGTGAAGTGCGCCTGCAGCCGTGATCTCGGCGTCAGCCGCAATCTCATCGCGGCCGGCGCACCGCCCGCACCACACCGGCCGAAGTGCTGCCGCAATAGAGGCGGTCGCCGCCATCGGATTCCAGCCCCGACACGCCCATGCCGGCCGGCATGTCGAGCTTCTCGAGAACCTTGCCTGATCGCGGGTCGACGCGGCGCAGGTCGCTCTGCTCGCCTTCCCAGGTGGCGTGCCATAGCTCGCCCTCGACCCATGTCACCCCGGTGACGAAACGGTTGGATTCGATGGTGCGCAGGATCGCCCCCGTCTCCGGGTCGATCTGATGGATCTTGCGTTCGCGGTATTGCCCCACCCACAGCGTCCCTTCGGCCCAGGTCAGCCCGGAATCGCCGCCGCCGCCTGGCGCCGGAATGGTCGCCAGCACCTGGCCGGTATCTGGGTCGATCTTCTGGATGCGGTCATTGGCAAGCTGGAAGAAATGCTGGCCGTCATAAGCGGTGCCGGCATGTGCCGCGACATCGATCGAGCGCAGCGCCTGCCCGCTTTCCGGATCGAAGGCGTTCAGCTTCTCGCCCGAGGCAAACCAGACGTTGTTGCCGTCAAAGCTCACCCCATGCACCCTCTCCACATCGGCAAAGGGTCCGTATTCGCGCAGGATTTCGGCTTTTGAATGTTTCATGTCTTTATCCTCACGAGATGATCTGATGTGCCTTACTAACCACTCGGCAGCGGCGCCGGGAGTAACAAGGTGGTCGTGAATCCCGCCACCGGCGGCGTCATCCAGCGGCGCGCCCGGCCGTGACCGAAAAACTGCACCTTGCCGGCCTCGCCAAGCTGCTCCAGCGCCCGCTGCACGCTGCGCTGGCCGGTACCGAGCGCCAGTGCCAGCGCCGAACTCGCCCAGGATTCACCATCGGCAAGGAAGGCCAGCACTGCCGCGTGCCGCTCCTCGATCGGCCGGGCCAGCACCAGCACCTCGCGTCCGTGGCGCGGCGCCAGCGCGAAGCCCTGCCTGGTCGCGCCGATGTCGGCCAGCCCGCGCAATTCGGCGCGCAGCCGGCCGATCTCGACCCGCAGCCGCGCCCGGTGCGATTCATCGGCGTGCCTGCCGCCGAAGGCTTCAGCGATCAGCCTCGCCCTCGACACATCGCCTGGCCACGCTTCGGCGAGCGTACGGGCCAGCGCAAACAGCACCGGGCGCGTTGCCAGCGAGACCGTTTTCTCCTGTTGGCGCACGACGTAGCGAAAGCTATCGACCAGCAGCGCCGGCGACGCCTGCAACGCCTCGACGTCCTCAAGCAGCAACGGGCGCTGATTGCCAGCCGCGATCAGCCGCGCCGCCGGCGTGTCCAGCGCCAGGAAAGCGCTGTCGACCTCTGCCATCAGGCCCGGAATGCCGGCCCGGCGGGCGGCGTGGCGTGCCCACTCCAACGCCCTGCGCGCCGGCTTCGTCTTGAGGCGCCGCATCGCGATGCCGGCAACGGCGAGCTCGTGCGCGGCCCTCGAGGCCGGCGGAAGCGGCATCGGATCGAGCCCGGCCAGCACATCTTCAGCCTCATCGAGACGGCCGATCAGCAGCAGACGCCGCACCTTGAGGTGGCCGGCATGCGCGGCGTTCAGCCGGTCGCCATGCTTTTCCAGCGTCGCCCGCGCCGCATCCAAAGCCTTGGCGGGCCAGCCGAGGTCACGCGAAACCAGCGCGATCTCGGCCTCGGCGACGACGCATCTGGCGCGCGCCACCGCCTCTTTGGGGCCGAAGCCACGCGCGGCACGCCGCAGCAGCGCCTTGGCGCGATCAAGATCGCCGAGCTGCGCCATCGCGATGCCGCGCAGCGCCAGCGCCGGCGCATCCTCACGCAAGGCAACGCGGTCCAGCGCGCCGAGCGGATCGCCTCCGGCCAGCGCCAGTGCCGCGGCGGTGATCAGCGAATCCATTCAAATCCCGTCACACTTGTAACTCCCACCCCCAGCGCTCAGCGCCCTAACTTAAGTCATGGCCGCCAACCAGCAAGCCGTATCGGCAGCGGCACAACAAGGGAGAACCACGCGATGAACGACACTGTCGGGGGCACTGAGCGGATGCGCCACCCCTGCTGCGGCGGGCCGGCTCTTTCAAATCCCGTCACACTTGTAACTCCCATCCCCGCGATTGACCGCCCTATTCTAGCTCACGGCAAGCAACCACACGTCGCAACCGCGCGGCAACAGACTGGCAAAGGAGACGACCAATGACCAAGCACATCGCAATGAAGACCCCGCCGATCGTTTCGAGGCAGGACTGGGAAGCCGCCCGCGAACAGATGCTGGTGAAGGAAAAGGCAACGCTGCGCGCCAAGGACGCATTGGCCGCCGAGCGCCGGCGCATGCCCTGGATGGAAGTGGACAAGGCCTATGTGTTCGAGGGGCCGAACGGCAAAGCGAGCCTGCTCGATCTGTTCGAAGGCCGCCGCCAGTTGATCGTCTACCGCGCCTTCTTCGAGCCCGGCGTGCATGGCTGGCCAGATCACGCCTGCCGCGGCTGTTCCCTTGGCGCCGACCAGGTCGGCCACCTCGCCCATCTCAATGCCCGCGACACTACGCTTGCCTACGCTTCACGTGCCCCGCAGGCCGACATTGCGCGGCTGAAGCAGCGGATGGGCTGGGAGATGCCGTGGTACACAATCACCGACAGTTTCGACAAGGACTTCGGCGTCGACGAATGGCACGGCCACAACGTCTTCATCCATGACGGCGACCGCATCTTCCGCACCTACTTGATCAACAGCCGCGGCGACGAGGCGATGGGCACCGTCTGGAGCTATCTCGACGCGACGCCGCTCGGCCGCCAGGAAATCTGGGAAGACTCGCCTGAGGGCTATCCACAGACTCCGCTCTACTCCTGGTGGAACTGGCACGACAATTACGACGCCGGGGCCGACAAGAAATGGGAAGAAGTGTCTGCTGCCGGCGAAGCTGCATTCCGCGACAAGGGCGAGCAGTAACGGTTGTCCAGCCTGGGTTCCTGTCCCCGCTCCGTGAGGAGAGGAACCAGTCGGGGCTGGCATAATCATCAGGGATCAAGACCATGAGCGATATCCACACAGGTGCCGGCAGCGCGATCCCGGAAGCCACCACCCTCGGGCTGGCCGACTGGCTTTGCCTTGCCGCGGCACCGACCTTCGCCGTGATGGCGCTGCTCACCTGCATCTTCTGCGGCGATGCGGCCATGCAGTGCATGGGCACCAACGCCTCGCCGCTCACGGGTATGGCCGCGATGTATCTGCTGATGAGCGCATTCCATCTGGCGCCCTGGCTGCGGGTGATTTCCGGCAGGCAGGTCCGCTAGGCGCAGCGCGCCGTTCCAATTCCAAACACCCCACAAATCGGAGAAGACAATGAGACTGGTCAGGCTGAGAGCGCCGGGCGGCTTGGGCAATCTCGACCTGGTCGAGGAAGATCCGCCCCAGCCAGGGCCGGGCGAGGTGCTGGTCAGGATCCGGGCTTGCGCGTTGAACATGCGCGACGACTTTGCCGTGCAAGGCAAGATGCCTCTCGCCGACGGCCGCGTTCCACTCTCCGACGGCGCCGGCGAAGTGATTGCCCTCGGCGACGGTGTCGATGCACTCAAGCCCGGAGACAGCGTCGTCAGCGTCTTCTATCCCTGGTGGCTGGGCGGCGACATGATGCCCTCGACCCGGCGCGATATTCCGGGAGACAGTTTCGACGGCTTCGCCAGCGAGTATGTCTGCATGCCGGCGCACGCTTTCACTAGGGCACCGACAGGCTATACGCATGTCGAGGCGGCGTCGCTCACCTGCACCGGCGTTACTGCCTGGCGCGGCCTGGTTGTGTGCGGCAAGGTGAGGCCGGGCGACGCGGTGCTGGTCCTCGGTTCGGGCAGCGTATCGCTGTTCGCGCTGCAATTCGCCAAAGCCGCCGGCGCCCGGGTCATCGCCACCTCATCCGACGAGCAGAAGCTGGAGCGGCTCAAGCGCCTCGGAGCCGACGCCATCATCAACTACAAGTCCGTCCCGGACTGGGGCCGCAAGGCCAGGGATTTGACCGACGGACGCGGCGTCGATCACGTGATCGAGGTCGGCGGACCCGCCACGCTGGCGCAGTCCATTGCGGCCTGCAGAACGGGCGGTCACATCGCGCTGGTCGGAGTCCTGACCGGCTTTGCGGCGGAAGTGTCTATCCCCGCCCTGTTTTCCAACCAGATCCGCATCAGCGGCATTTCCATCGGCAGCCGGGCCGACCAGGAGGATATGATCCGGGCGAAAGAGGCTATCAGGCTGAAGCCCGTCATAGACCGCCATTTTCCGCTGCAGGACATCGCCACCGCCTTCGCGCACTACGAATCCCAAAAGCATTTCGGCAAGGTCTGCCTTGAAGTTTGAGCACTCTCCACCAGCAGCACGATGAAGGGGACCGTCGGGTCCGTGCCTTCGTCGTGATTCTGCCTAGGTCGCGATGTCGTTGACCGGCAGCAGGGGCTTGGGAAGGTCGGCCTCACCGAGCCCGCTGCGCAACTCGATCTCGATGTCGCGGCATATCTGCGAGATCGGAACGTCGTTGGCGTTGCCCTCGAATGGGTTGGCGCTGCTTTCGCCGACCTGGTCGAGGGACATGTAAGCCCAGCCCAGCAGCGTGCTGAACGGGATCGTCAGCCAGATTGCGATCGACCCGAGCGCGCCACCCAGTTTGCCCATATCGGCAAAGACGGGAACGACCCCGAATGGCAGCAGCGTGCAGAAGATCATCACGAACATCGAACTGACGATGGCGTATTGCCTGGGATAGGGATTGTTCTTGATGCGATCGCAGCGCGCCTGCTGGTCATGGAAGTCGCGGATCAGCTTGGTCAGTTCGCCATAGATCTGAGGAGGGAGCTTTGTGTCCTTGAACAGCGCATTGACCTGGACAGATTGCAGTTCGAGCAGGGCTATCGCCGGCTGGGGCGATTTCAGGACGTCCTCGGCCTGTTCGGCGAGCAGTGGAGCCAGCTCGTTGGCGACCGAGCTCGCATCCTCATGGATACGGTAGCGCCGCCGGTATTCGATATTGGCGGCCCGCGCCATGGATTCCCATGGCATCGGCCGGCGCAGGGAAAAACGCAATGCCGTCATCCAGGCGATGTGGCGATAGATGAGCTGTCTGGCCGTCGGCGCGTCGAGGAAATCCCTGCAGAAATTGGACCACAACCGGCTGCTGGCCGTAATTTGCGTAAAAGCCTGCAGCGCGTCGCTGCTGCGGGTGAACACCTGCGAATTCTTGAACCCGGCAACGAGTGATACGGTGGTGCCAAGCACCAGCACCACCGACCATGGCACCGAGAACCCGGCGATGCCCGGAAAACGGTAGGCCGCCACGGCCAGTCCGCTCACCACCACCATGTAGATGACGCTGCGCCGCGACCAGAGCGCGAAATCCACTATTTTGTAGGAACGGCCTACATACATCGGGTCCCCTCCACTTATCGACAGGTGTGGTTTTGCACCGCCGGAATCTCGTCGCCTCATTGCGCCTTTGCAGCCCCGAACCGCAACCCGTCCATCAGCAGCTTGACCAGCCGGCGCGAACGGTCGCGCCATTCCGGGGTGTCGGGTGCCGAGTAGATGCCCGACAGCGCGTGCAGCACGTCGGAAGCGTCGACGTCGCCGCGGATGGTGCCGTCGGCCACCGCCGCCTCGACCAGTCGTCGCAAGGCTTGCGACACCCGGCCGAACGTGTCGGAAAACAGCGTCGAATTGGTGGTGAGCACAATGCGCAGGCTGGTCGCCAGGCCGCGCTTGGTGGCGATGTAGTCGACGAAGCGCTGCATCCACTGTTCCAGCGCGACATCGGACGGATGTTTTTGGGCAAGCTCGCCGGCGGCCGCGCACAGCGCCTCCACCTCGCGGCGATAGACCACCTCGACCAGATGCTCGCGCGTCGGGAAATGCCGGTAGAGCGTGCCGATGCCGACGCCGGCGCGGCGCGCGATCTCCTCCAGCGAGCCATCGATTCCGCGCTCGGCAAAGACTGACACCGCCACCTCGACCAGCCGGTCGCGGTTGCGCCGCGCATCGGCGCGCAGCGGCTTTGCGTCTACGGCCTCGGCCTTCTGTTCAGCAATGGCGGACGGCTCGCTGGCCAATTTTTCTCCACATCGTGTCAGGGGGCTTGAACCCGGCCGGGTCAGCCACCACGTAATAAACGGAGGCGCCTCCGTTTTAGTGGAGCACCTTTATCATATAATCAGGGGAACCGGTATGTCACGTCTTTCGAACACGCAAGCCGACATCTCCCCTGCCCGCCTGCCTCGCGGGAGACCCGCTGCCATCTCCGCTTTCGCCGTCAAGACCTGACCGAACGGTTACCTTGCCCTTCTGCGGCAAGGCACCAGTTCAATCCCATCCGCGTCAAGCAACTGGAGCCAGACGCCCATGACCAGCCTTCCCATCACCCTCACCATCAACGGACACAAACACGAACTGGAGGTCGATCCACGCGTAACCCTGCTCGACCTGCTGCGCGAGCGGCTCGATCTCACGGGCACCAAGAAGGGCTGCGATCGCGGCCAGTGCGGCGCCTGCACGGTGCTGGTCGACGGCAAGCGCATCAACTCGTGCCTGGCGCTGGCGGTCAGCCATGACGGCGCCCAAGTCTTGACCATCGAAGGCGTCGCCCACGGCGAGGAACTGCATCCTGTGCAGGCCGCCTTCATCGCCCATGACGGCTTCCAGTGCGGGTTCTGCACGCCCGGCCAGATCATGAGCACGCTCGGCCTGATCGCCGAGGGACAGGCCGGCGACGATCCCGAACGCATCCGCGAGGGGCTGAGCGGCAACATATGCCGCTGCGCGGCCTATGGCGGCATCGTCGAGGCCGTCCTGGAAGCCCAGCAACAGCTTGTCAAAGCCGACCGGAGGACCGCGGCATGAGAGACTTCGACTACATCAGGCCCGCCACCATCCCCGACGCCATCGCCGCGGCAGCCGAGCCGGGCTCGGCCTATCTCGCCGGCGGCACCAATCTGCTCGACCTGATGAAAGGCGGCATCACCAGTCCCGAGCGTATCGTCGACATTTCCAGGTTGCCGGAGCTCAACCGCATCGAACGGCTGGACGATGGTGGCCTGCGCATCGGTGCGCTGGTCCGTAATGCCGACCTTGCCTACGATCCGGCGTTCGCCAAATCCTATCCGGCGGTGGCCGAGGCGCTGCTGTCGGGCGCTTCGGCTCAGCTTCGCAACGCCGCGACCGTCGGCGGCAATCTGTTGCAGCGCACGCGCTGCAGCTATTTCTACGACACCGCCAGCGCCTGCAACAGGCGCGAGCCTGGCGCCGGCTGCGACGCGCTGGAAGGCGAGAACCGCCTGCACGCCGTGCTCGGCTGGAGCGATGCCTGCATCGCCACCCATCCGTCGGACTTCTGCGTGCCGCTGGTGGCGCTCGATGCGGTGGTCGAGATCGAGGGCAAGAAGGGCCGGCGCCATGTGACGCTGGAGGAATTCCACCGGCTTCCCGGCGAAACGCCGCAACGGGAGAATGCGCTGGAGCCCGGCGACCTGATCGTGGCAGTGCGCCTGCCGGCGGAGGCGGCCTCCTTCTCCGCCAATGCCCGTTACCTGAAAGTCCGCGAACGCACCTCTTATGCTTTTGCCGTCGTATCGGCCGCGGCAGCGCTCGTCGTCGATGACGGCAAGATCCGCGCCGCAAGGCTGGCGCTGGGCGGCGTCGCGGCCAAGCCGTGGCGGGCACGAACGGCGGAAGCCGTCCTGCTTGGCGCGGACGCCAACGAGGTGAACTTCGCCAGTGCGGCGGAGGCCGCCCTGGCCGATGCCAGCCCATCCGGCGACAATGCGTTCAAGATCGAGCTTGCCCGACGCATCGTGGTCAGGGCGCTGATGTCTGCCCAGGCGGGAACGCCCGAGCGGCTGCCTGCCCTTCCTGCCTCCCCGTTCTCGAACATTCCCGGAGCGCGCCATGACGCTTGAACTCAGCCTCAACCAGCAACCCGCCCATGCCCGGCAGGGTTCCAGCATCGGCCAGCCGCTGACCCGTCGCGACGGCTTTCTGAAAGTCACCGGAGCCGCGCGCTATGCCGCCGACAACCATCCGCCCGGCATGCTTTACGCCGTGCTCGCTGTCTCTAGCATCGCGCGCGGCCGCGTTGCCGCGCTGGATATCGAGGCGGCCAAGGCGCACCAGGGCGTGGTCGAGGTGATGACGCCCAAGAACCGGCCGGCGCTCGCCGCCGATCCGGATGCCAAGGACCATCCCTTCATGTTCCGGCTCGACCTGCTGCAAAACGATCAGGTCCGCTACCCCAACCAGAGCATCGCCGTGGTGATCGCCGAGACGCTGGAGGCGGCGACCGAGGGGGCGGCGCTGCTGTCGCCGCGTTATGAAGTGCTGCCGGCGCGCGTTGGCCTCGACGGCGCTGAAAGCTTCGTGCCGCGCGGTGTCGGTGTCGGCGGTCCGGCGGTGCAGCACAAGGGCGATGTCGAGGCCGGCCTCAAATCCGCAAAGACGCGGATAGAGGCCACCTACGAGACGCCGGCCCAGTACCACAACGCCATGGAGCCGCATGCGATCGTCGTCGCCTGGGATGGCGACACACTGTCGATCGACACGCCGAGTCAGGGCCTTGCCATGGCGCAGGGCCGCATCGCCGGCCTGTTCGGCATCGCGCCGGAAAACGTCCACATCCGGAGCCCGTTCCTGGGTGGCGGCTTTGGCTCGAAAGGCATGATCTCCGGGCCGCAGGTGCTCGGCATTCTGGCGGCGCGCCTCGTCGGCCGTCCGGTCAAGCTGGTGCTGCGGCGTGAGCAGATGTACGGCCCGGTCGGCCACCGTGCGCCGACGCGCCAGACGCTGCGCATGGGCATGGATGGCGAAGGGCGGCTGACGGCACTCGACCATCACGCCAAGACTGCGTCGAGCACGTTCGACGATTTCTTCGAACCGGCGGCGGATGCCTCGCACACGCTCTATGCCAGCCCGGCCATCGCCACCTCGCACGATGCGGTGCGGTTGGACACCGGTACGCCGCTGTTCATGCGGGCGCCCGGCGAAGCCACCGGCTCGATCGCACTCGAAAGCGCCATCGATGAGGCGGCACACGCTTGCGGCATGGACCCGCTGGAGTTCCGGCTGCGGAACTATGCCGAGGTCGAGCCGATGACCGGCAAGCCGTTTTCCTCCAAGGCGCTGCGCGAGTGCTACAGGCAAGCGGCCGAGACGTTCGGCTGGGCGAGCCGCCCGCTTCAGCCTCGGCTGATGCGCGACGCCGACGGTTTCCTCACCGGCTGGGGCATGGGCACGGCGACCTTTCCAGCGCTCATGTTCCAGGCCGAAGCGCGTGCGGTGCTGAGGGCCGATGGCAGCGGCCTGATGGAGACCGGCGCGCAGGACATGGGGCAAGGCGCCTGGACCGCCTTCGCCCAGATCGCGGCCGACGGACTGGGACTGGATATCGACCAGGTCGATTTCAGGGCCGGCAGTTCCGACCTGCCCAATGCAGGCATTGCCGGCGGCTCCGGCCACACGGCGACGGCCGGCATGGCGATCCACAATGCGGGTGCCGCCGTCATCGCCAGGCTTGCCGATCTCGCCACCGGCAACGAGGCCTCGCCGCTGTTCGGCGCCGGCAATGAAGGCGTGCTGGCGCGCGGCGGCCACCTCTATCGGCGCGACGATGAAAGCCGCGGTGAAAGCTATGCCGAGATCCTCAAGCGCGCGGGCCTCACCGAGATCGAGGGCCATGGCAAAGGCGCTCCCGACCCGGCATCCCAGGAGACCTATGCCAAGCACGCGCACGGCGCCGTGTTTGCCGAGGTGAAGGTCGATCCGGATTTCGGCCAGATCCGCGTCACAAGGCTGGTCGGCGCGTTCGCCGCCGGGCGGATCATCAATCCCAGGCTGGTGCGCAGCCAGTATTATGGCGGCATGATCTGGGGCGTCTCGTTCGCGCTGAATGAGGAAGCCATCACCGACCGGCGCTCGGGCCGGATCCAGAATGCCAACCTCGCCGAATATCATGTCCCGGTGAATGCCGACGTTCCGTCGGTCGAGGCGCTGCTGGTCCACGAGGACGACCCTCATGTCAACGCGCTCGGCATCAAGGGCGTTGGCGAAATCGGCATCACCGGCACGGCCGGCGCCGTCGCCAATGCAGTCTGGCATGCGACCGGCGTGCGGCCGCGGCGCTTTCCGATCCGCATCGAGGACCTGCTGGGGTGAGGAGTGGTCCGCCTAGCGGACGGGAAGCCAATTGCTTGGCTCCCGTCCGACGAACGGTGAAAGCCCGGTCTGCCTTCGGGCGGATCAAAAGGTCCAGTGGACCTTTTTAAGGGGCTGAACGCCCGAAGGACAGGGAGCGGCAGCGAAGGGCCGCACAGCCGGCGCGAGGTCCCGCCGGCCAACATGAGTCAACCGACTTCGCGTCAAGCACTGGAGCCAGACGCCCATGACCAAAACAACGATCCCAGTTCATCTCGATATCAACGGTCATCATCACGATCTGCAACTCGAGCCGCGCGTCACGCTGCTCGACGCCTTGCGCGACCGGCTCGGCCTGACCGGCACCAAGAAGGGCTGCGACCACGGCCAGTGCGGCGCCTGCACGGTGCATATCGACGGCGAGCGTGTACTGGCTTGCCTGACGCTGGCCGCTCAGGTCGAGGGCCGCACCGTCACCACCATAGAGGGGCTTGCACGGGAGGGCGAAATGCATCCCGTGCAGGCTGCCTTCCTTGAGCACGACGCTTTCCAGTGCGGCTATTGCACGCCGGGCCAGATCATGTCGGCGGTCGCTTGCATCCGGGAAGGCCATGCCGGCTCCGACGACGAGATCCGCGAATACATGGCCGGCAATCTCTGCCGCTGCGGCGCCTATCCGCACATCGTCGCCGCCATTCGCCAAGCCGCCTTGGAGGTCGCATCATGAGGGACCTTTCCTATTTTCGCGCCAGCTCGGTCGATGCGGCACGCCAGGCGGCCGCCCTGCCCGGCGCCATGCTCTTGGCCGGCGGCACCACGCTGATCGATCTCGCCAAATGCGGCGTCGCCGAGCCCGAGACACTGGTCGACATCGCTCATCTCAAGGGATTGGACAGCATCGAGGTGGACGAACGCGGCGCCACCATCGGCGCGCTGGCCAGGATGAGCCATGTCGCCGACCATGCCGACATCAAGAGCCGCTTTCCTGCGGTGTCGGAAGCCCTGTGGCAGGCGGCTTCCGCGCAGATCCGCAACATGGCGACCATCGGCGGCAATCTGATGCAGCGCACGCGCTGCCCCTATTTCCGCGATCCCGCGAATTTCCCTGCCTGCAACAAGCGTGAGCCCGGCTCTGGCTGTTCGGCGATCGGCGGCGTTACCCGTGGCCATGCCGTACTCGGCACCAGCGAGGCCTGCATCGCCATGTATCCGGGTGACCTGGCCGTGGCGCTGGTCGCCTTCGATGCGATCGTGCATCTGGGCGAGCGCCAGATCCCGGTCGACGACTTTTTCCTGCTGCCCGGCACCACGCCGGATAGGGAACATGCGATTGAACCGGGCGAGATGATCACCGCCATTGAAATCCCCGGCTCGGCCGCTGCCCGGCGGTCGACCTACCTGAAAATCCGCGACCGGCAATCCTATGAGTTTGCCGCCGCGAGCGCGGCGGTCGGTATCGAGTTCGAACCTGACGGCCGAACGATCCGCGATTTGTGCGTCGCACTCGGCGGTGTCGCGACGAAACCATGGCGGGCGCGGACCGTGGAAGACGCGCTGAAGGGCAAGGCGCTGGAGCCGGAAACCGTGCGGTCCGCCAGCCTGCTCGCTGTCGAAGGCGCCGTCGACCATGGCGCCAACCACTACAAGATCGAGCTCGCGCCGCGCGTCGTCGCGCGCGCCATCCTCAAATTGGGAGAAACGGCATGACCGTTCACATCGCAAGCACCGTTCACGTCGGAAGACACGGCGATGCGTCCGACGGCGCTTTTGCCGAAGCCGTCGGCGGCCGGCTGTCGCGCGTCGACGGCCCGGCCAAGATCACGGGTGCGGCCAAATACGCCGTCGAGCAGCAGCTCGAAGGCCTCGCCTACGCCGTACTGGTCGAGAGCACGATTGCATCCGGCAAGGTGCGCGCGATCGACACCAAGGCCGCCGAGGCGGCGCCCGGCGTGCTGCAGGTGCTGACGCCGGACACCATCATCAGCCTGAGGACCGCGGCGGACTGGTTCGGCACACCGCCGCCCGACAAGCCCTATTGCCCGCTTGCGCGCGACATCACTTTTTCGGGCCAGCATGTCGCCGCTGTCGTCGCCGAGACCTTCGAACAGGCGGTGGCGGCGGCAGCACTGGTCAAGGTCAGCTATGACGAGACGCCCGCCATCGTCGACCTCAGCGATGTCAAGGCCGGCGACGGCATCCCGATCGACGCCATGACCAAGGAATGGGGCGATGCGCAAGGTGCGTTCGCGTCGGCACCGGTCCGCATCTGCGCCGCCTACAACACGCCGCGCGAATACCAGGCGCCGATAGAGCCGCATGGGCTGATCGCGCGCTGGGAAGGCGATAAGCTCACCGTATGGGAGCCGAGCCAGTGGCTGGACGGGATGGCGCGCACCTATGCCGAATGGTTCGGCGTGCCGTTCGAGAATGTGCGGCTGGTCTCGCCCTATATTGGCGGTGGCTTCGGCTCCAAGGCGCTGGCGCTCAGCCATGGCGCGGTGGCCGCATGTGCCGCCAGAATGCTCGGCCGGCCGGTGCGCCTGGTGATGACGCGGCCGCAGACCTTTACCGGCTATGGTGGCCGCGCGGCGACGCGCCAGACGGTGACGATTGGCGCCGACGCGCAAGGAAAAATCCAGTCGATCGTGCATCGTGGCATCAACGAGACGTCGATGGACGGCATGTGGGTCGAGCCGCTCGGATCGGTCATCTCGATCATGTACGCGACGCCGAATTTCTCCTCCAGGCAGAATGTCGTGCGGGTGAATTCGGTAGTGCCGGGCGCCATGCGCGCGCCGGGCGAAAACCCTTCGGCCTTCGGCATCGAAAGCGCCATCGACGAACTCGCCTACGAGGTCGGCATCGACCCCCTGGAGATTCGGCTGAGAAATTATGCCGAACAGGACCCGCATGCCAAGAAAGCCTGGTCGACCAGACAGTTGCGCGAGGCTTTTGCCGCAGGCGCGGAGCGCTTCGGCTGGGCCAGGCGCTCGCCCGAACCGCGCTCGATCCGCGACGGCAACCAGCTGATCGGCTGGGGAGTCGCAGCCGGCACCTATCCGGTTCGGCGCGCCTATGGCGAGGCGATCGTGCGTATCCTGGCCGACGGCTCGGTCGAGGTCGAAAGCTCGTCGATCGACATGGGTCAAGGAACCTACACCATCCTGGCGCAGACCGCCGCCGAAACGGTCGGCGTGCGAGCCGACGACGTGGTGGTGAAGCTCGGCGACTCCCGTTTCCCCCGCGCCGGCGTCACCGGCGGTTCGCGGCTTGCCGGCGTCATGACGGGTGCGGTCTACAAGGCGGCGACCTCGGCGCTCGACCAGCTGATCGGCCTCGCCATCAGCGATCCGCGCTCGCCCTTTTATGCGCTGCAGGCCAACACCTTGGTCGTCGCCAACGGCCGCATCGCCTCGCCGCGCGGCGACGGTCCCGATGTCTCGATCGCCGAACTGCTCAAAAGCGTCGGCCGCGACCACATCGAAGCCACCGGCGACACCATGCCGGCCAATTCGACGCCAGAGGATCGCTACAAGAACTACACCACCATCGCCATGTCGGTGCCGCACACCGAGGGCGACTATTCCCGCCACTCCTGGTGCGCGCATTTCATCGAGGTGCGGGTCGACGAGGATTTCGGCACGGTGCGCGTGTCACGCGTGGTGTCGGCACTGGATTCGGGCCGGCTCTACAATCCCAAGCTGGCCGAAAGCCAGTGGAAGGGTGGCATCATCATGGGCATCGGCCAGGCACTGCTGGAAGAGGGCATCGTCGACCGCCGCCACGGCCGCGTCGTCAACAACAACCTCGCCGACTATCTCGTGCCAACCAACGCCGACATTCCCGACATCGAGGTGATCTCGGTCGGCATCCCCGACCCGCATTCCTCCGTGCTCGGCGGCAAAGGCGTCGGCGAACTGGCCATTGTCGGCGTGGCGCCGGCGATTGCCAACGCGGTGTTCCATGCGACGGGAAAGAGGATCAGGGATCTGCCGATCACACTGGAGAAGCTAATCTGAGGGCGGTGGCTGATCTCCCACTCGAGGGAGATGTCGCCAGAGGCAACAGAGGGGGGTCGCCGCGTGTAGTGCGCCGACCCCGTCTGCGGCAGCAGGCCGAGCCCCGCCGCCCCTGGCCTGCCGGCCATCTCCCGAGGGAGATTTGTAGCACCAGCAATCAGAACTTGTAGCTGAGCCCGACCCGGATATCCTGCGTCTGGAGGTCGACATGGGTTTCCGTGGGCAGGCCGGCGGCTACCGAGAGGTCCTGGCTGCCGAAATCCGAGTAGCGATATTCGGCTCGAGCGATCCACTTGTCGGTGAAGGCGTGCTCGATGCCGGCGCCAACGGTCCAGCCGACATGGCTGTCGCTGTGGAGCGTTACTTCGGCGGCAGGGCCACCGGCGCTGACCGCAATAAGCTCATACTTGGCCGCGGCGACGCCGGCAGTGATGTAGGGCAAGGTCCGATCGAAAGCATAGCCGGCCCGCAACCGCGCCGACCCCGACCATTTGAGTTCGCTCTTGAGCAAGGTGGTGACACCGCCGCCGCCGGCGTCGAGGGCCGTCAGCCCATCTATATTGCTGTACACAATGTCGGCCTCGGCGCCGATCACGAAGCTGTTCTCCATCTGGTAATTGGCGCCTATATGGACACCGCCGATAAATCCGTTCGGATCGGTGGAGACATTGAGATCGGTGGCCCCGCCCAGTCCGCCGCCGGCGATGAACAGATTGGATTTTCCGGCCGCGTAGCCGATGTCGACGCCGGCATAGAGTCCGGACCAGTCGTAGCCGGATGCAACAGGCGAAACCTCATTGATATCAGCCGCACACGCCATACCGAGCGGCGCGAGAATCAAGGCCGTTGCGAGAAGAAGAGTTTTCATTGTTGTCTACCGCCCCAAGAATGTTGTGGTCCCCGCCGCGAATGCCTCGCGGAGATCCGGTGTTGTCGCCGCCCCGATGTCGCATTGTCCGTCGGACGTGTCTTGGGCTGGGCCGCACGCGAATTGTCCTGAAATGCAATGCCACGCTTTTTCGGCCGGTGTGGCCATTCAGCCTCAGTCGAATGACACCAGCTGGCACTGCCCAGCGCGGAGCCTGACGGCAACCATTCCCGCTACGGCTGGCGCGCGTTCATCGAGGTGCGCGTCGACGAGGATGTTGGGTCCCCGGCGATCGGCGCCCTTCACTGAGCTGCCAGCGGCGTGCCTATGTCCGAAACGAGTTTGACGAGATCGGCTTGGCGTCTCGTGCCGGTTTTGGCGAAGATGCGGTTGAGGTGGGTCTTCAAAGTGTTTTCGCCGACACCGAGCGCCAGCGCGCTCTTGGACGCGGACAATCCGCTGCCGATGCGCAGCAGGACCCGCGCCTCCGCGGGCGTAAGGTCGAACAGAGTGGCGAGAACGGCTTCCGGGAGTGGAGAAGAAGACGTCGTGGTCGAAACGAAGACGGCGGCACATGCGGGCCGGAAAGCAGCGCGAGCGGTTCCTTCGGTCAACGGCAATATATAGGCGACGGCGGGCGGCTGACCTGGGGCCGAAATGGGCAGGCCTATACCGCGGGAGCCAAGCGAGGCATCCGCGCTCGCGGCACTGGCGATTGCATCCAGCAGGGCGCGGGCCACCGCCGAATTCTGCACCTGGAGCAGACCGTTCCTGGAAAAAATGGGCCCTTGCAGCGAAAACATCCGTTCGGCAGCCCCATTCGCATGGAGGATTGCTCCGTTGGCGCCGGTAAGCACGACAGGCACGGCGAGATGATCGAGCGCCTGGCGGTAAAGGTCGGCGGTAACGCGGGCCTGATCGAGCAGATCTCCAATCAGCGACGCACGGCGCAGGTGCGGCGAGAGCAATGCCAGGAAGCGCTGTTCTTCAGCTGATATGATTCCCCTGTCGGCCCGCGTAGTGCAGCCCATGAGCCCGATCCGGTCCGGCGTATGGACGAATTTGGTGATGCAGGCTTCGCGCAATCCCTGCGGTTTGGCCCAATTCTGGAAAAATGGCGTCTGCTGGAGTTCGGCTTCGCTCATATGCGACAGCGTCGCAACGGGTGTGTCGATGTCGCCGACAACCGCGGCCTTCAGTCCGGGAATTGCGTCAAAGTCATAGTCCTCCTGGAGCACGCGCATTTGCACGGGATCCCAGGGCGATTGGGCCGCGAAGCGGCCATGATTGCCGGCAGTACTGGCAAGCGCGACGGTGGTATAGGCTGCGTCTACAGCCTCCGTGATCCGGATCATTACCCCGGCCCAGCCTTCCGGATTCAAAACGCAATCGTAGATATCGCCGATGATCGACGAAAGGACCTCGCTGCTCAGTCTCTCCACCACGCCCCCAGTTTCCTGACGTGCCCACCTCCCCGGATGGGCGGGCCGCCGTTTGTTGTAAAAGAGGCAATCTCACCTCGGAGGATTTGCCGCGTCATACTTTCGGGTGACGCCATGCGTGATCATGCTGGATTATATATCTAATTCGATCAGTTGAACGCCAAACGATCAATGTTCCAGGATCAGGAAACATTTCGTTTCGATATTCTCTGAAGCTGTGGGTATCGGGGTGTTCCATTGTCACGAAAGACGGTGTTTTCATCGGCTCAACTGCCGTCGCATCTCAATGATCGCGATCGATTTTCCCTCTGGCAAGACATCCATGTCGCGCAGATATGGTCGGTCGAATACGGCATGTCGGACAACCTGCCTTTCGAAACTGCGATCGAAGCCACAGCTGTCGGATCACTGGTTCTTGGCCAGATGTCCGGAACGATCAAGCATGCGACGAGGAACGCGAGCAATATCGCCGATGACGGCAACGGCGGTTATCTCCTGCTGATCAACAAATCCGACACACTGTTGACCGGCGTCCAGGCCGGCCGCGACTATGATGTCGGGCAGGGAGAAGCGGTGCTGGTCACAGCATCGGAAGCGCTGAAAATGGCCGGCGCCGACAGCAATGTGTGGACAAACGTGGTGGTCCCGCGCAGCGTCCTCGCACGGGCCTTCCCGCAGATCGACGACAGGCTGGCGTTGAAGATCGGCGCCGAGAACGAAGCTCTCGATCTTCTCAAGCGTTATTGCCAACTTCTTGAAACCGGCCGCCCTCTCATCTCGCCCGATCTTATTGCGCACGCGACGGAAACGATCGTCGATCTGATCGGTCTGGTGACAGGTGCCAAGGGTGAGGTTGCCGAACTGGCCGGCTTGCGCGGTCTGCGGGCAGCCAGGTTGCAAGCGGTCCTGGTGAAGATCGCGGACAATTTCGCCAAGCCCGGCATCTCGGCGCAAGGCGTCGCACAGGAACTCGGCCTGTCGGCGCGCTATGTTCACAATCTTTTGCAGAAGTCGGGTATCAGCTTCTCCGAGCGCGTTCTCGAACTGCGCCTGCAGACGGCCCACAAAATGCTTTCGCAGAGACAGAATGGCGAGATGCGCGTCAGCGAAATTGCCATGACCAGTGGCTTCAGCGATGTGTCGTACTTCAATCGCTGCTTTCGCCGCCGCTTCGGCTACACGCCGACGAGCGCCAGATAGAACCGGAGACCCGGAAACCTACACACGACTCGATTCCGATTACCTCTCCGTCAAAAGCCGAGATCCGGCGGCGATCAATGGCGCCTCCGAATGCGATGGCCGATCGACGGCTTCAGCGAAACGGGCGGATCTGCGGCGCTGACCAGCGCGAATTCAACCACCGACGCCACCTTCATCACGCTCAGCCTGCGTGCTTCCACCGATTTGGGCCTCGGCGAATCAAGGCGACGGCGCGCGGCATGCTCGGCTGACGCCATGCCTTCGGTGATGTCACGCCGACCTCGACGTTCGCTTTTGCCGGCGGCGATCTCTTCACCATCGCCGGCGAATGTCCTGCCAAGCGCGAAGCGCGCGCGATAATCCAGATGCGACGGCAAATCCGCCGATGAGAAGACGTTCTTTTGCAAGGGACGACCGGCCTTTTCCAGAATCGCAGTCTTCATTTCGACACGCACCGTATTGGACCAGATCACGATCTGTCCAGAGCCGGAAATACTTGTGCGCCAGGTGACAACTTCAGTGCCGCCCTGGACAAGGGTTGACTTAAGTTTTTTAGATTTGGCCGGTTGATTCCAGAAATAAAACACCGCCCTCGCAACTGAACCACTCCCGTACGACGTTCAGCGATTCGAAATCGAAATTTGAGAAGCTCACAGTGACGTCTGCACGATAGCGTTGCTAGTTGTTCCTCGAAGAAGAGTTTGGAATGGAACGTTTTGTATTTGGTATTTTCTCAGGTACTCAGTTGACATAACTCCAAGCATCACATTAGAGATTTCTATCAGGCAAGTCAGCCCCGGACTGATCCGGGGTCGCATGAATTGGCTGCGAGGGGCAAATCATGGGGCGTGTTCAAGATTCCGCCGGTCTTAGGCCTTCGGACCTAAGCCAGACCCCCTCGAATTCAGCCCGACAGAGCAACCTGCGTTCACAGGCGAGCCAGCTTGCGCTGCGATCCGCCATCGGGATTGCTGCGGCCGCGGGCGTGAGTCTGCTGGCGTCCGGCCAAGCCTGGGCGGATTGTCTCGTCGGTGCCGTCACTGTCCAATGCGACACGACCTCCACCACCGACACGACATTTCCCGCTGACGCACCCAACGACCGCAACTATCAGAACTTGTTGCCCACACCAGTCATCGTCACCGTCGATCCGGGAACGACGGTGAGCGGTTATGGCCTTGCGGTTTCCAACGCCGACACCGGCGGCGTCACCGTCACCAACAATGGCACGATCAGCGTCGATGCCGGCAACACGCCGACCGCGGGCGGCACGGCGGCCCTGTCGGTCTCGGCGGCTGGCGGCGCCATCACCTACACGGGTGGAAACATCATCAACCATGGCGCCGGCAACGCGTTCGATGCGACGCAGACCGGCGGTGTCGGCTCGATAGACATTAACGTCTCCGGCAATATCTTTTCGGCGGCAGGCGAAGGTATTACTGTCCGCGACGTCGCGACCAGCACCGGCATTTCGGTGACCACGGGCGCTGTCACCGCACTGACCGCGGGCAAGGATGCCATCGACGTCCAGACCCAGTCGACGACCGCCGATATCACGGAGGTCGCCAACGGCAACCTCCAGGCGGGCAATGCCGGCATGGTGGCCGCGATCCTCAACGCTTCGGGGACCGGCAACATCGACGTGACCGCCAACGGCTCCATCGACGCCCGGTTCGGCATCGACGCCGAGAACTTCGGATCGGGCTCGACCACGGTGACCACGGTCGGTCCGGTCACCGCGACCAGCGGGAACGGCATCTATGCGCAGTCGGCCGGCGCCGCCGTCACCATAACGGCGGGCGACGTGGCGTCCACCGGCAACACGGCCATCATCGCCCGGCAGACCAAGGCAGCGGGCTCGGGTGCGGTCAACGTGACCGCGGGCGATGTCTCGGGGACGACCGGCATCGAGGCAACCAACTACGGCACCGGCGCGATCGGCATCACCGCCAATGGCACGGTGACCGGCACACTTGCCGAGGGCATCAAGGCGACCGGCAACGGCGCGGTGAGCGTGAGCGTCGCCGACACGGTGACCGGCGCCACGATCGGCCTGTCGCTGACCGGCGGCACCGGCGGTGCGGGCGACATCAGCGTCACCGGCGCCGGCGGGTTCGTCGGCGGGACCGGCAACGCTGCGACCATCCAGAACAACGGCTCGGGCACGGTCACGGTCGACATCTCCGGCGCGAGCAGCTCCACCGGCGGCGAAGGCTTCGTCGTGCGCGATACGGCGGCCGGCGGCGACATCAGCGTCACCACGGGCGCGGTGACCGCACTCACCGCGGGCAAGGACGCCATCGACGTCCAGACCCAGTCGACGACCGCCGATATCACGGAGGTCGCCAACGGCAACCTCCAGGCGGGCAATGCCGGCATGGTGGCCGCGATCCTCAACGCTTCGGGGACCGGCAACATCGACGTGACCGCCAACGGCTCCATCGACGCCCGGTTCGGCATCGACGCCGAGAACTTCGGATCGGGCTCGACCACGGTGACCACGGTCGGTCCGGTCACCGCGACCAGCGGGAACGGCATCTATGCGCAGTCGGCCGGCGCCGCCGTCACCATAACGGCGGGCGACGTGGCGTCCACCGGCAACACGGCCATCATCGCCCGGCAGACCAAGGCAGCGGGCTCGGGTGCGGTCAACGTGACCGCGGGCGATGTCTCGGGGACCACCGGCATCCGCACCCTCAACAACGGCACGGGCGCGATCGGCATCATCACCAACGGCACGGTCGAAGGCGATATCGCCGCGATTTCGGCGCAATCGAACAGCGGCAATGCGATCGGCATCACCCTTTCCGGCGCGACGCACAACACCGCCCTGACGGCCGCGGCGCTGGCCATCACTACCTCTGATGGTGCCACGACAATTCTCAATGGCGGTGCACTGACCGGCCGGGTGGAGCTTGGCGGTTATGCCGACCTCCTGACCAACCACGCTACCTGGACAACCGGCGGCACCAGCCTGTTCGGCGCCGGCATCGACACCGTGACGAATACAGCCGCAGCCTCTCTCAGAACCGCCAGCAATGGCGCAACGCAGAGACCACCACCTTCAGCGGGCTCGAGTTGCTGTCCAATGCCGGACGTCTCACCATGCAGGATGGCGGCGCCGGCGACCGCACGGAGCTTGCCGCCACTGTGGCTCTGGCGGCCGGTTCGACCTACGCCGTCGACATCAACGCCGCACTTCAGTCGGATCTCCTTCACACCACCGGCACTGCCACCATCACCGGCTCGACCCTGGCGGTGACGGCGCAAGGCATCACCGCCGGCCGCTACACCGTGCTGACCGCCGATCTGGGACTCACCGGCGAGTTCGCCTCTGTGACGGGGATCACCAGCACCGCGTTCCTGTCGGTGACGGATGCCTATGACTTGAACAATGCCTATCTCGATGTGCTGGTGTACGGCTTCACCGATATCGGGCTGACACCCAACCAAATCGCCACCGGCGGCGGCGCTGAAAGCCTTGAGGCCGGCAATCCTATCCATGACGCCCTTCTGGCGCTGCCGACAGCAGCTTCTGCACGCGCTGCTTTCGACCAGCTGTCTGGCGAAATCCACGCCTCGGCCAAGGGCATGCTGGTCGAGGACAGCCGCTTCGTTCGCGACGCAGTCACCAATCGTATCATGTCCGCTTTCGGCGATGTTGGCGCGGCCGCATTGCCGGTCATGGCTTATGGCGAAGGTGGCCCCGAAATGGTCGCGGCCGACACCGACCGTTTCGCCGTCTGGGGCCAGGCCTTTGGGTCGTGGGGCAATACCGACAGCGACGGCAACGCCGCCGCCTTCGATCGTTCGACCGGCGGCCTGCTGGCCGGCGCCGACACGCTGGTGGGCGGCTGGCGCGTCGGCCTGCTCGGCGGCTACAGCCATTCGAGCTTCGACGCCGACGATCGCAACTCTTCGGGCAAGAGCGACAGCTATCATCTCGGCCTCTATGGTGGCACCAACTGGGGCGCCATCGCTTTCCGTACCGGTGCTGCCTACAGCTGGAGCAGCCTTTCGACCAAACGCTCGGTTGCTTTCAACGGCTTCACGGATGGGTTGTCGGCCGACTATGATGCCGGCACCGCGCAAATGTTCGGCGAACTCGCCTACCGGGCCGATGCCGGACAATTCAAGTTCGAGCCCTTCGCCAATCTGGCCTATGTCAGCGTCCATACCGATGGCTTCACCGAAGACGGTGGCGATGCGGCACTGACCAGCGCCGGCTCGAACGATGATGCGACCTTCACCACGCTGGGCCTGCGCGGTTCGACCGATTTCGCGCTCGGCGGCATGAACGCCACGGCGCGCGGCATGCTCGGCTGGCGCCACGCGTTCGGCGACGTCACGCCGACCTCCAGCTTCGCCTTCGCCGGCGGCGATCAATTCAGCATCGCCGGCGTGCCGATCGCCAGGGACAGCGCCGTCATCGAGGCCGGTCTCGACTTCAACATGTCGGCCAACGCGACGCTCGGTGTGTCCTATTCCGGCCAGTTCGGTGGCGGCACGGTCGATCAGGGCGCCAAGGTCGATCTCGGCATCAAGTTCTGAACAGCAACGAAGCGCGCCGGCCGGACAAAGGCAACGCCCGAACGGCGGTCGGCGACGGGACCGGCTTTACGGCACGATTCCGCATATCCCTCCCACCCTACTCCGCCCCACCCTACTCCGGCGATGGAACCGGCGGCCGTGATGTCAGCGCCGTGCCGAAGGCGGCGACAACGACGGCTGCGATCCCGGCCAGTTGCGTTGCGGTCAGGCTTTCATGCAGGAACAGGAAGCCGGCCAGTGCGCCCAGCCCCGGCTCCAGGCAGGTCAGCGTGCCGTAGATGCGCGCCGGCATGCGGGTCAGCGCCACCATCTCAAGGAAGAATGGCAACGCGCTGGAAAACAGGCCGACCAGCAGCGCGCTGACCAGGATCGACGGCGCCAGCAGCGCGGTTCCCGCCTGTGCCACGCCGAAGGGCAGCACCAGCACGGCGGCGATCGCCATGCCGTAGGCGGTGGTGCGAGTGCCAAGCTCCGCGCCGGCCTTCTGGGCCAGCACGATGTAGAGCGCCCAAAACCCGCCGGCCGCCAGCGCCAGCATCACCCCGATCGGATCAAGCGGCGCGAGGGAATGAACGAAGGGCGACAACAGCAGGATGCCGGCCACCGCCAGCGCGATCCAGGCAAAGTCGCTGGCGCGCCGCGAGCTCAAGGTCGCCACCAGAAGCGGGCCGGTAAACTCCAGCGCCACCGCGATGCCGAGCGGAATCCTGGCCAGCGCTGCGTAGAACAGGAGATTGAGCGCGGCGAGCGTCACCCCATAGGCGACCAGCCACGGCATGGTGGCACGCGAGGGCCGCATCTGCCAGGGCCGCAGCACCGCGATCAGCATCAGCGCACCGATGACCAGCCTGAGCGTCGTCGTGCCTTGCGCGCCGATCTGCGGGAACAGGCCCTTGGCGAAGGTGGCGCCGATCTGGATCGACACCATGGCGCCCATCAGTGCCGCGACCGGCAAGGGCGCTGCTTCGCGACTGGCAATCGGCGTCGATGTCACGTGATCCCATCCTCCATACCGCCGGGTCCAAACCCGACCGGCGGCATGGAGATAGGGCGAACCGGCCGACCTGTCGTGAGGCAGCCGCAACTGGCTGCTGGGGCAAGGACTGCAGGCACGCTATGAGCCTCCCGGGCCGCGAAGCGTTCATTGCCGCGGCGGACAAGGAATAGCTGGAGATGATCCTGTAGGTGTGAGAGCGCAACGACAACGCTTTAGGCGGTGGCAGCCGAGCGCTTGAAGACGATGGTGACCCGCGTACCCTCGGCAGCGCTCGACTTCACGTCGAACTCCGCCCTGGCATTCTCGGTTAGCGAGCGGGCGATCAGCGCGCCGAGCTTGCCGCTCTTGGGCCAGGTCTCGCCGTCCGGCAGGCCGATGCCGTCATCGGCGATCACGATGCGGCAGCCATCACCGTCGACGATGCTGTGCAGCGTGATCGTGCCGCCGTCTCGCCCCTGGAAGGCATGTTTGAGCGCATTGGTCAAAAGTTCGTTCACCACCAGTCCGGTCGGCATGGCGACATTGATCGACACCGGATAGGTGTCGACCTTCATGTCGAGGCGGATGCCCTCGACCGCATGCGAGTTCATCACCGCCGACGCGATCTGGCTGAGATAGACGCCGAGATCGACCTCATCCTTGCCATCGTCCCCCGACAGCGTCTGGTAGAGGATCGCCAGCGCGTCGACGCGCCCTGCCAGCCTCTCGAAACGCTTCTGGTCCGGCTCGGCCGCGTTTCGCGTCTCCATCCGGATCAGTGCGGTGATCATCTGCAGATTGTTCTTCACCCGGTGCTGCAGTTCGCGCAGCAGCGTGTCCTTCTCGCGGATGCGCTCATCGATCGATCGCGCATCTTCGGTTTCGCCATGGGCAGAGACGTCGACCAGCGCCACCAGCCGGAAGCAGGCCTTGCCATTGTCGTCCTCGATGACATTGGAATAGACGTCGACGATCGCCTGTTGGTCTTCCTTCCGCTCCAGCCGGAACGTGCCGATGAAATCGGTGTCCTCGACCACGGCCTCGAACAGCGGCCGGCCCTTCTGCTTGTGCAGGCCGGTGCCGGAAAGCGCCGCCCAGTGTTGCCGAGCGAGCGTCGCCGCCTTGAGGCCGGACAGTTTCTCGAATTCCGGATTGGCATAGACGACACGCTCCTTCGCACCGAGGTCGGAGACGGCAATGGCGATCGGCACCTGGTCGAGGAACTTCTTGAACTGTTCGCTTTCCAGCGCGCTGGCAAGGTCCGGCGTTTCGAGCAGCTGCCCGACCGCTTCGGCCTTCTGTGTATCGGATGTCATCTGCGACGCCTGTGCTGTGTGATCACCATCAATAACAGCGATGCGATCTCCCCGCCATCGCCAAAGCACGAGCCGGCATTTCACGCGCCGCCACGAGCGGTGTGTCGCACAATCTCGAAATCTGCGTAGCCGCGTCGAAATACTTGACCGAGGCCCGCTCAGGAGGCCGGCTTCGACGCCAGCCTTGGCGCGGTCCTGACGTCGACGATCTCAGGCTTGGCACTGTCCACCGCGCCGTCCCAACCGCCGCCGAACGCCTTGTTGAGGGCGATGTAGTTGGTCGCCAGCAGGACGCGGCTTTGCAGCAGCGAGTCCTCGGCCGAGTAGAGAGAGCGCTGGGCGTCGAGCACATCGAGAAGGCTTGTCTCGCCGGCCTTGTAGAGCGTGCCTTCGAGACTTGCCACCTCGCCATAGGACCTCGCCGACGAGGCGAGCTTGCCGATCCGGATGCGCTCCTGCGACAACAGCACCAGCGCATTCTCGACATCCTCGAGCGCCGTCAGCACCGAAGACCGATATGCGATGAAATATTGATCGCGCTGCGCCTTGGCGACCTCGACGGCGGCCTGCAATTGGCCGGCATTGAACACCGGCACGCTGAGCGTCGGCCCGAACGACCAGCCAATCGACGAATTCTTGCCGAGATCGCCAAGCTTCAGCGCCGCCGTGCTGATGTCTCCCGTCAGGCTGACCGAGGGATAGCGGGCGGCCTCTGCCTGGCCGATCTTGGCGGTGTATTGCGCATATTGGCGCTCCGCCATGCGCAAATCGGGCCGCGAAAGCAGGAGGTCGGCGGGAATTCCGGTGGGCATCGGCAGGCGTGGTGCAGGGATCGGGGCGACCCGCTTCAGCCGCTCGCTGAGCGAGGCAGGCGGCCGGCCGGCCAGCACCGCGAGACGATGCACGGCCTGGGCATAGCTTGCCTCCAGCGTCGGCACCGCGGCTTCGGTGCTCGCTGCCTGCCCCATCGCCTTGGCGACATCGGCGGCGGTCGCCGTGCCCGCCTGCGCCATGGTGCGGGTAAGTTCGGCGGTCTGCCTTTGCGACGCGGCCGAGCGCCGGGCGAGCGCGATGCGGGCCTGGTAGCCGCGCGCCTGGGTATAATAGGAAGCGACATCGCCGACCAGAGTGAGAAGCGTCGAGCGCAGTTCCTCCTGCGAGGCGTCCAGCCCGTAACGCGCGGCCTCGACGCCCCTGCGGTTGGCGCCGAACAGGTCGAGTTCCCAGCTGGCGTCAAAGCCGGCCTGATACTCGCTGTAGGTGGCATCAGAGCCAGACGTGGCTTCTGACGACTTGTTGCGGGAGACCGAGCCGGAGCCCTCGGCCGACGGCAGCAACGTGCCTGCACTCTGGCGATAGCTGGCGCGCGCCTCGCGGATCCTGGCCTTGGCGGTGGCGACATCGAGATTGCCGGCAACCGCTTCCTCGACAAGCGTGTTCAACTCGGGATCGCGCAGCCGCTGCCACCATTTCGACAGTTGCGCCGGCTGGGCAGGCTTTGTCGGCTTCTGGCCGCTCCAGCTTGCAGGCATCGCCAATATCGGCGTCTGATAATCCGGACCGACGACGCATCCCGCGAGCAGGACAGCGGTAAGCATAGACGCAAGGAGCCGCCTCGCGGCCACCGAGCCACGTTCCAAGCCTGTCATGTGAAGTTTTCCTTATTGCTGGTTGACCGTCACCGGCGTCTCGCCCGTATCTGGTTTGGCCGCCCTGCCCTTGAAGATGCGCCGCACGGTGACGAACAACAGCGGCACCAGGAACACGCCAATGACCGTCGCCGCGATCATGCCGCCCATCACGCCGATGCCGACGGAGTTCTGCGCGCCTGAGCCCGCGCCGCTGGCAATCGCCAGCGGCAGCACGCCGAGGATGAAGGCCAGAGACGTCATCAGGATCGGTCGCAGCCGTTGTCGCGCCGCCTCCAGCGTCGCTTCGACCAGCCCCATCCCGGCGGTCTGCCGCTCGATGGCGAACTCGACGATGAGGATGGCGTTCTTGGCGGCGAGACCGATCGTGGTCAGCAGGCCGACCTTGAAATAGACGTCGTTGGACTGGCCGAACAGGCTTGCCGCCAGCAGCGCGCCGAAGATGCCGATCGGCACCGACAGCATGACCGCGAACGGGATCGACCAGCTCTCATAAAGTGCTGCCAGGCAAAGGAACACCACAAGGGCCGAGATCGCATAGAGCGACAGTGCCTGGTTGCCGGAAAGCTTCTCCTGGTGCGACAGCCCTGTCCATTCGTGGGAATAGCCGGCGGGCAGTTGCGCGACAAGCTTGTCGATCTCGTCCATGGCGGCACCCGAGCTGACGCCTGTCGCCGCCGCGCCCTGGATCTCGACCGCCGCCGAACCATTGTAGCGCTCCAGCCTGGGCGAACCGAATGTCCAATGGCTGGAGGCAAAGGCCGAGAACGGCACCATCGCGCCGCTGGCATTGCGGACCTGCCATTTGTCCAAATCTTCCGGCTGCATGCGGAAGTTCGGGTCCGACTGCAGATAGACCGGTTTCACCCGCCCGCGATCGATGAAGTCGTTGACGTAGTCGCTGCCCCAGGCGGTCGAAAGCGTGTTGTTGATGTCGGCCAAGCTGACGCCCAGCGCGCTGGCTTTTTCCTGGTCGATGTCGACCGAGAATTGCGGCTGGTCTTCCTGGCCGTTGGGCCTTGTGTTGGCGAGCAGCTTGCTCTGCCCGGCCAGGGCCAGAAGCTGGTTGCGCGTCTGGATCAGCGCGTCATGGCCCGCGCCGTTGACGTCCTGCAGGTAGAAGTCGAAGCCGTTGGTGTTGCCGAACCCCTGGATGGCGGGAGGCGCAAGCGCAAAGACCTGAGCATCCCTGATCTTCGAAAACGCGCCCATCGCCCGGCCGGCGATTGCCTGCGCGGCGGAAGCCGGCGATTTGCGCAGGTCGAAATCCTTCAGCCGCACGAAAGCGATGCCGACATTCTGCCCTGCGCCGCCGAAGCCGAAGCCGGAGGCGGTGAACACCCCGTCGACGACGTCCTTCTCCTGGTTGAGATAATGGTTGGTCACCTCTGCCAGCACGCGCTCCGTGCGATCATGCGTCGCGCCGACCGGCAGCTGCACGCTGGTGATCAGGATGCCCTGGTCCTCTTCCGGCAGGAACGAACTCGGCAGCCGGGCAAACATCCAGCCCACGGCAACGACGATGGCCAGGAACACGACGAGGAAACGCCAGGACCGGTTGATGATGCCGTGCGAGCCGTCGCGATAGGCAAGCGTGCCGCGATCGAAGACCCGGTTGAACCAGCCGAACGGACCGGTCTGCGTCGCATGGTTCTTGGGCGGCCGCAGGATCGTGGCGCAAAGTGCGGGCGTCAGCACCAGTGCGACCAGCACGGACAGCACCATCGCCGAGACGATGGTCACCGAGAATTGCCGGTAGATGATGCCGGTCGAACCGCCGAAGAAAGCCATCGGCACGAACACGGCCGAAAGCACGGTGGCGATGCCGATCAGCGCGCCGGTGATTTCGTGCATCGACTTGCGCGTCGCCTCTTTCGGCGGCAGGCCCTCTTCCTGCATCACGCGTTCGACATTCTCGACCACGACGATGGCGTCGTCGACCAGCAGGCCGATCGCCAGCACCATGGCGAACATGGTCAGCGTGTTGACGGAATAGCCGAACAGCGACAGCACGCCGAACGTGCCGAGCAGCACCACCGGCACGGCAATCGTCGGGATGATGGTGGCGCGCAAATTCTGCAGGAAAATGAACATCACCAGGAACACCAGCACGATCGCTTCGGCCAGCGTCTTGACCACCTCCTCGATCGACAGCCGCACGAAAGGCGAAGTGTCGTAGGGATAGACGACCTCGACGCCTTGCGGGAAGGTCGAGCTCAGCCGGGCGATCGTCGAGCGCACCGCCTCGGCGGTGTTGATGGCATTGGCGCCGGTCGCCAAATTGACGGCCACGCCCGCCGCCGGCTTGCCGTTGTAATTGGCCTGCGTCGTATAGCTTTCGGCGCCGAGTTCGACGGTGGCGACGTCGTTGAGGCGTACCAGCGAGCCGTCCGTCTGGCTCTTCAGGATGATGTTGCGGAACTGTTCGGCGGTCTGCAGCCGGCTCTTGGCCGTCACGGTGGCATTGAGCTGCTGGCCCTTGCGCGCCGGCAGGCCGCCGAGCTGGCCGGCCGAAACCTGCGTGTTCTGCGCCTCGATCGCCGAGGCCACGTCGCTCGGCATCAAGGCGTATTTGGCGAGCTTGTCGGGGTCGAGCCAGATGCGCATGGCATAGCCGGAGCCGAACAGCTGCGTCGAGCCGACACCCTCGACGCGCTTCAGCGTGTCGTTGACGGTGGCATCGACATAGTCGGCGAGATCGGTCGAGTTCATCTTGCCGTCGGTCGACACGAAGCCGATGACCATCAGGAAGCCGGTCGAGGATTTGGAGACGGTGATGCCGTTGCTCTGCACCACCTGCGGCAGCTGCGACTGCACCAGTTGCAGCTTGTTTTGCGTCTGCACCTGGGCGGTGTCGGGATCGGCAGCCGTGGTGAAGGTCAGCGTGATCGAGGCCGAACCGGTCGAGGTCGACGTCGCCGTCATGTAGTCGAGATTGTCGATGCCGGTCATGCCCTGCTCGATGACCTTGGTCACCGAGTTCTCGACGGTCTGCGCGTCGGCGCCCGGATAGGTGGCGCTGATATTGACCGTCGTCGGCGCGATCTGCGGATATTGCGAGATCGGCAGCGAGGTGAGCGCCAGGAGCCCGCCCAGCATGATCACGATGGCGATCACCCAGGCGAAGATCGGCCGGTTGATGAAGAATACGGACATCGCTCAGTTCCCGGTCGCGGCGGCAGGCGCCGGTTTGGCAGCGTTGGACGCGGCGGGCGCGGCGGAAGTGCCCTGCCCGCGGTCCTTGACCTCGCCTGTCGTCTCGTCGATCGTCACTTCGACGCCCGTCGCGTCGCCGCCGGGGCGCACCAGCTGCATGCCCTCGACGATGACGCGGTCGCCGTCGCCGACACCCGAATCCACCAGCCAGTTGTTGCCGACGCTGTTGCGCACTGCGAGCACGCGCGTCTCGACCTTGCCCTGCGCATTGATGACCATCGCCGTCGCCTCACCCTTGGTGTTGCGGCTGACGGCGCGCTGCGGCACCAGGAAACTATTCTGCGCGACGCCCTCCTCAACCAGCGCCCGCACATACATGCCGGGCAAAAGCAGGCGGTCGGGATTGGGGAATTCGGCCCTGAGCGCGAAGGTGCCGGTGGTTTGGTCGACATTGGCGCCGGCGAATTCCAGCTTGCCGGTCTGTGTGTAGATGGTGCCGTTCTCGAGCTTCAGCTTGACGCTGACATTGGGGCCGCTGAACTTCAGCCGCCCTTCCGAGATCGCCTGGCGCAGGTTGAGCAGGTTGGTGCTCGACTGTGTGACGTCGACATTGATGGGATCGAGGGCACGGATGGTCGTCAGCACAGTGTCCTGGTTGGCGGTCACCAGCGCACCCGGCGTCAGCGTGGACTTGTCGATGCGCCCGGCGATCGGCGCGGTGATCGAGGTCCGGTCGAGGCTGATGCGCGCGGTCTCGGCACTGGCCTTGGCCGAGGCGACATCGGCTTGCGCCTGTGCCAGCGTGGCGGCGGCATCGTCATAATCCTGTTTGGAAACAACGTTCTGCTTCAACAGACCGGCATAACGGTCGAACTTGGCCTGTGCGGTGGGCACCGCCGCTTGCGCCTTCTGCTGTGCGGCGACCGCGCTGTCATACGACGCCTTGTAGCTCGCCGGATCGATGAGGTAGAGCGGTTGTCCAGCCGCCACCTCGCTGCCCTCCTTGAACAGGCGCTGCTGGATGATGCCGTTCACTTGCGGGCGCACCTCGGCAACCAGCGAGGCCGCCGTGCGTCCCGACAGCTCGGCGGTGATCGCCACCGATTGCGGATGCAAGGTGACGACACCGACTTCCGGTTTGCCGGGCGCGCCCATGCCGGCGGGGGCGCTGCCCTCCTGCGAGCAGGACGCCAGCAGAAGAGTGGCGGCGAACATCGCGGCCCAGGGCGCCAGACGGCGTGCCGAAAAACGAGGCTGGCTAGACTTGGAAATCATGGCCTGGATCTTTCCCTGGAGTTGCGTACGCGCTGGCAATGGACCGCTTGGTCGAGGGCATGCCGATCCATATGATGATAGGCCGCACCCGTCGGCGGGCGGCGACGAGCAATGCTTCGAAGCGGCTCATGTCGCGCTCCTTCTCGTCGGCCGGAGCTGCTCGAAGGTCGAGTAGCTGGCCGCGATGCCCACCAACATCATTATGCCGATCAGCGAGGACATGCCAAGCGCCTTGCCGGAGTTCACGCGATCTTGCGGTCATGATGTCCATGGTTGTCGAGCGACTGCGAGAGCGGAAGCGACAGTCGCCAGGCGGCGAAGCGCAGGCGGATCGCGCCCTTCAGCGTGTCGGCCGGCAGAGCCAGTGGCAGGCCGCGTCCGGACAGCGGAAGACCGCGTCCGGCATGGTCGAGTGACAATCTCGGGCTGGCGGACGCGAGCAGCCGCAGCAGTATCATGGCTTCCCACATTGTCGTGCTTCCGTTTGATTTGAACTGGGCATGATTTGAAAAACAGGGATGGCGAAGATACGCCCGCCATCCCTGAAAGAGACCGGCCGGCCCGAGAACGGGTTGGGTACCGGGCCGGCCGGCGCAGCCGGTCAGAGTTCTCAGCCGTTCCCGGGCTGGGGCGGCGGACTGCCATCGTTGGGCAGACCTCGGGGGCCGGCTGCATCATCCGGCGGACCGCCCCAGGGACCGGGGGGTGGTCCGTGGGGACGTTCCGCCGAAGCGAGGATTTCGAGCTGTTCGGGCGTCAGCTTGGCGCGCAGTGCCGCGATCGCGTCTTTCAGCTTGCCGGCCGAAACCGCGCGGGCCGTGACGTCGTCGGCCAGTTTTTCCTGGAAGGCGAAGGGATCGCGCTTGCCGTCAGGGCCGGCTGAGTCGGAGCCCTTCGCTTCAGGACTGCCGGAGCCATCAGGACCACCGGGCCGCCCATGATCGGGCCGTGGCGGCGCCAGCACGGCCTGCAGCGCGCTGGTGTAGTCGCGCCAGGCGTCGAGCTGTTCGGAGCGGATGCCGACGCGGGTCTCGAGCGCTGCCAGCCGGGCGGCCAGCATGAATTCCGGCGGCGGACCCATGCGGCGGGGGCCAAAGCCTTCCGGTCCAAAACCTCGCGGGCCAAAACCCTGCGGACCATGCCGCATCGGCCCGTGCGGGCCGGGTCCGGCCATCGGGCCATGATCGGGTCCATCCTGCATTGCCCCACTCTGCTGGGCCATGACCGGTGGCGGCTCGCCGGGGGCGGCACCCGGATCGCGCTGTGTCGCCAGCACGGGGTGAATTGCGGCGACGGAAAACAGGCCGAGCGCAAGAAGTCTGCTTCGCATGACGGTGTTCCTTTCTCTCATGCTTCGGACAAATGAGAGGATAGGAAGCGTATTTGTCCGCTTCGCGTCGGCGTATTGCCGAAGGTTTCCGCAAGAGGGCAATTTGTAACTGAATGTTTCCCACGGCCTGCCGGAAACATTCAGTTGCAATTTTCCGTGCCGCTTGGATGCGGCTCTCCCTATAATCGCGGCCAAGGCAAGGGCACGGTCATGCAGTCACAACCCCATATCCTCGTCGTCGACGACGACCGCGAGATCAGGACGCTTCTCCAGCGCTATCTCGACAGCCAGGGCTTTCGTGTCACAGCTGCGGCGGACCGGCGCGAATGCGAACAGAGGCTGGGCGCGGGCCAGTTCGACCTGATCGTGCTCGACGTCATGCTGCCGGACGGCTCGGGGCTCGATATCTGCCGGGCCTTGCGTGACCGCAAGCCGCATATCCCGGTCATCCTGCTGACGGCGCTGAAAGAAGATGTCGACCGCATCATCGGCCTGGAACTCGGCGCCGACGACTATCTCGGCAAGCCGTTCAACCCGCGTGAGCTCATTGCCCGCATCCGTGCCGTGCTCAGGCGCTCGGCTCCCGAGGAGGCGCCCGCCTCCCCGCGCGCGCGTACCTACCGCTTCGCCGGCTACAGGCTGGAGCCGGACACCCGCAAGGTGACGGATGCACAAGGCGTGGCCGTCGACCTTACGGGCGCCGAGTTCGACCTCTTGCAGGTGTTTCTCGACCGTCCCGGCCGGCTTTTATCGCGCGACCAGCTTCTCGACCTGACGCAAGGCCGCGAGCGCGACCCGCTGGAGCGTTCGGTCGATGTGCTGGTGAGCCGGCTGCGCCGCAAATTTTCCGACACCGGCGACGGGCCGCTGTTCAAGACCGTGCGCAATGGCGGCTACCAACTCACCGCGCGCGTCGACACCGTGGAGAGCCACGCGTGAACTCGCTGCGCCGCCGTCTCATCCTGCTGCTGGTCGCCTCGATCGTCGGCGTCGTCGGCCTGGCGACGGCCGCCGTCATCAGCGTGCGCGGCGGCGGACCGCCGCCGGAACTGACCGTGCCCTGGATTGCCCAACAGATGGAACTGGTGGTGCGGCTTTTGCCGGGGCCGATCCCCGACGTCCTGCGGGTGCAATTCGCCGACCATCCGGCGGGCGGCAAGGTGGCTCGTGCGGAAACGGCGATGCTCAATGACATCCTGCACCGCCGTGGCCTCGACTTTCCGGCGGTCGTCAACGAGAAGACGGACGAACCCGGCCAGATCGCATCGATGCACCTGCCTGACCGCCGCTGGGCGATCATGGAGGTGCCGCATCTCAAGCCGCCAAGGCGCGAATGGCTGGTCTTGGCCGGCTGGATCTCGCTGATCGTCGCCGGCGCCACGGCGGTGTCGGTCTATTTCACCTCGGTGCTGATCCGCCCGCTCGAGATGCTGGAGGCCGCCGTCTCCAAGATCGGATCGGACGGCGTGCTGGCGGCGGTGCCGGAAGTGGGCTCGGCCGAGGTCAAGGCTACCGCGCATGCGCTGAACCAGCTCTCGTCGCGGCTGCGGACCGCCATGGAAAGCCGAATGCGGCTGGTCGCCGCCGCCGGCCATGATCTGCGAACGCCGATGACGCGCATGCGGCTGCGCGCCGAATTCCTCGACGACGAACGCGACAAATGGCTTCACGACCTCGACGAACTCGACCGCATCGCCGATAGCGCCATCCGCCTGGTGCGCGAAGAAGTGAACCAGGACGCCGTCGAACCGGTCGACCTGGCAAAGACGGTGCGCGATATCGAAGCCGAGATGGTATCGCTCGGCCATGCCGTCTCGATCGGGCACCTGGACAAGGTTTGCGTGCGGGCCGGCGCGTTTGGCCTGCGCCGCGCCTTGCGCAACCTGATCGTCAACGCCGCCACCCATGGCAAGGCGTGCCGCATCGACCTGGCCGCAGCCGACAATCGCGCCGTGCTGACCATATCTGACCATGGCCCGGGCATACCCACGGAACTCCTGAACAAGGCGTTCGAGCCCTTCTTCCGCGTCGACCCCGGCCGCCTGCAATCCGTCCCCGGAGCCGGTCTTGGCCTCGCCATCGCCAAGGAAATCATCGAGCGCTACGGCGGCATCGTGACGCTGCAAAACCGCCGGGGCGGCGGGCTGGAACAGACGGTGGTGTTCGAGGCAGTGTGAGGAGCGTTACGTGCGAGTTCCCGTTGGACGGAATGCCTGCCTCGGGAGCAGTGAGCCTTACGGCAAGAAAAAGACGGCGACGATGCTGCACCGCGCAAAGCCAATGGTTCCAGCCCATTTCTCGGCGTAACCAGAGCCAATCCACTCGGCAAAAAACACAGACTCCGAAATTTCGCCTGGTTTAACAAAAGATTAGGCCTATCTTATTGCGTCAGCCTACGACGTCCTCCCAATCAGCCGAAGCAGGAATCTTTAGCGCTTGCTCACATAAGTATTTCATCCCGGTAGATTTTTTGTGTTGCGCCGCACAATAGGGTGGCCGAACCATTCCTTTGGGGTTCGTTTGCGACTGGACATACGCTGTGGAGGATTCCGGCACGTTGACCAACTTGTGCTGTTCGTCCGTCGATTTCGAGCCCGGCCCGATCGGACTCGCCGCGATCGGACCCGCAAAGCGAAGGTTTGACGGTGCCGGTGCCCTGGCGGATCTCGTCCGCCTGGTGCCCGAAACGACCGGCTGGCGGATACGTCGCGGACATCAATGCCGCGGAAGCCGCTGATGGGAAGCGCCCGTGACATCCAACTTGATGCGTTGAGAGCCATCGCCGTAACGATGGTGTTGTATTCCCATTTCTTCGCGGAGGGACCTTCGTTCTGGGGCCATATCGGCGTGCGGCTGTTTTTCGTGCTGAGCGGCTTCCTGATCACGCGCCTGCTGCTGGAGGCGCGTTCGGCCACCGAATTCGAAACCGGCCCCGCGCTGCGCTCCTTCTACATCAGGCGGATGTTGCGGATATTCCCGCCCTATTTTGCCGTCCTGGGTTTCGTCTGGCTGGTTGACCTGGATCAATCCAGAGGATCGCTGGTCTGGCATGCGCTTTATCTGTCGAACTTCTGGTATGCGCAGCACAATAACTGGAACCCTTGGGTGCTGGGCCATTTCTGGAGCCTGAGCATCGAGGAGCAGTTCTATCTTGCCTGGCCGCTGGTCGTCCTGCTGGCCCCACGCCGCCGCTTCGAGGCCATCTGCATCGCCGTCATCGCACTGTCGCTGGCCTATCGCTTCTATTGGCCGATCACTGCCACGCCGGCGCTGGCGCGCGACCTGCTGCCGCCGGCATCCATGGACGCGCTGGCTTCGGGCGCGCTGCTTGCCTGCTGGCATTTTAGGGGCGCCGGCCTGCCGCACTGGATGCGGCTGGGCTGGCCTGCCTTCGCCGCCGCATTCCTGGCGATTGAGTGGTTAGTCCCAGAGCCCGCCGATCCGACATTGGAATGGGCCCGCTGGGTGCTGCGAGAAGTCCTGCCCCTGGTGCCACTGATGGTCATCGTAGCCGCCTGTTCGCGCGGCCTTGGCGGCATCCTTGGCAAGCTTGCCGAACTGCCGCCGCTGCTTGGCCTCGGCCGCATCAGCTACGGTATCTATCTCTACCATCCAATATTGCTGTCGCTCGCCGTCAAGGCGCAGCCCTGGATTCCGCTCAACGTCTCGGAGCAAGGGCCAGGGCGATTCCTGGTTGCGAGCGCCGCCACGATTGTCGCGGCCTCGATTTCCTGGGTGGTTTTCGAGAGGCCGCTCAACAGCCTCAAGCGCCACTTCCCTTATGTCGCGCGCACCCGCTCCGCACAGGGCAGCCCTGGCGGCTGGCTCGCGACAGCGGCCGGCGGATCGCCCGATGGCCGCACACCGTCGCTCGAACTCCAGCGCACGGATGCGAGACGATGACCGCCGCGCCGCTCGTCTCCGTCCTGTTGCCGGTCTACAATGCCGGTCCCTATCTCGCCGCCGCGCTGGGAAGCATCCTGCGGCAGGATTACGGCCGCCTGGAGATAATCGCGATCGATGACGGCTCGACCGACAATTCGCTCGAGATACTCGAGCGATGCCAAAAGGCCGACAGCCGCATTTCGATCATCTCGCGCGAAAACCGCGGCCTTGTCGCGACGCTCAACGAAGGGCTGGCGGTCGCCCGGGGCGAACTGGTCGCGCGGATGGACGCCGACGACGTCGCCTATCCCTGGCGTCTGTCGCGCCAGGTGGCGCTGTTCGAGCGGCGGCCCGAACTGGGCTTCTGCGGCGCCGGCGTCGACATGTTGATCCGCGGCCGCATCGCCATCGGCAGGCCGGATCCGGTGTTCCAGTTCGGCCGCATCCCTGTATTGGCGATGTTCTTCACGATCTTCATGCACCCGACGGTCGTCTACAACAGGAAGGTCATCGACGACGGCGTTCTCCACTACGACCAGACCTACAGGCACGCCGAGGACTTCGATCTTTTCAGGCGGCTGGCCAGCCGCTACCCGGCAGCCATGATGCCCGAAAACCTGGTCGTCTACCGCGTCCATGAGGCAAGCGTGACCAGCCGGCACGTCAAGGAGATGCGCAGGACGCATTTGCGCATCGTGGCCGAGAACCTCGAGCGCGAGGGCCTGGCGCAGGCCACGCGGGACCTGCGCGACATCGGCGATGCGGTCAGCCACGACACGGTCGCCCGTGCGGCCAGCTTCATCGTCGCGCTGGAGGAGGAAATCCGCTCGCTGCCGGCGGCGACGCGGCCGAGCTTCGAGGCTGGCGCGCTGAACCTGTTCTATTTCCTCTACCAGCTCGTCGCCGACAAAAAGCAGCCGGCGTTGACGCATGAATTGCTGACGCGGACCGCGAAATGGAACGTCATCCGGCGCCGCGAGCAATATGCGCTGCGGCCCGGCGCCTGGGCGCCCTGGCTCAGCCTCGCCTCGCTGTCGGCCGCCAGACAAGCCGATGCCATGGCGTACTTCTTCAAATCCGCGCCCGCCGCGGCGGTTCTGGCGTCTCATCGGTTGAGTTAAAGGCATGATCGTCAAAGCCAACCAACCTCTGCAGCGCGATCGTTCGACGGCGCTTGGCCCTGCCCCGGCCGGTCCCCGCCCGGAACGATCGGCGCCGGAAGTCAGCTTCATCATCTGCACGCGCAACCGCGTCGCCGTGCTCGATGCCTGTATCAAGTCGGTGCAAGCCGCGTGCCGCGCACATGCCGGCTTCGCCGCCGAACTCGTGGTCGTCGACAACGGTTCGAGCGACCGCACGGCCGAACGCCTGGCCAGCATCGCCGCTGCGTCGGACATTCCGTTCACGCCGGTCTGCGAGCCGCGCCCCGGGCTGGCGGCCGCGCGCAACGCCGGGCTGAGGCGCGCGCGCGGCCGTGTGCTGGTCTTCGTCGACGATGACTGCGCGGTCCATCGCGATTACCTGCGCGATCTGGAGCGACACTATGCGTCCGGGGAACAATGGCTCATCCGGGGCGGACGTGTCGAGCTTGGCGATGCCAGGGATTTGCCGTTCACCATCAAGCGGTCGTGGGCGCGCGAGCGGCTGACGCCAGATGTTCATCCCGGCGGCTTCGTGCTGGGCTGCAACATGACGATGCACCGCGATGTCGCGGCCCGCATCGGCTATTTCGACGAACGCTTCGGCGCCGGCGGACCATTGCGGTCGGCCGAGGATACCGATTATCTCGTGCGCGCGATGCTGCTCGGCATCGCAGTCGAGTATGTGCCTGATATGACGATATTCCATCATCATGGCCGGCGGGATCGCAAAGCCATCGAGAAGCTGCACCGCGACTACAGCCTGGGCAATGGCGGACTCTGCCTGAAGCATGTTCGCCACGCGCCCTGGCTGCTTCGCCATTTCTACTGGGCCGCAAGAGGGGCTATCAGGGAATTGGCGGGAGGACCCGCCTTCGATCGTGAACTCAACCTGCCGCACTGGCCGATCGTCGCCATGAATTTGCTCGGCGCGGCCAGATTCGCGGTTCTCCTGCTGGCCAGACGGCCGCGGGCCGAGCCAGTGCGGCAAGATCAGCAAGCCAATGCCCAGGCGAGGTGAAACGCAATAATGCCAATGCTGCCGCCAAACCTGCCGATGCTGTTCCGGGCGTTCGGAAAGCGGCAACTGCGCCTGCTTCCGGCGGTGGTGGTACTCGGCCTGCTCAGCGCCGTCCTCGAAGGGTTCGGCATCGGCCTGATCATCCCGTTGCTGGGCATCATCATGGGACACGGGGATGCGGCCGGAATGGGCGGCTTCTCCGCTGTCCTCCAGCATGTCGGATCGGGCTTGAGCGAGCGCGACCGGCTGATCGTCATTTCGGTCGCCATCCTCGGCTCGATCATCCTGAAGAACGTCTTCGCCTTCGCCAACACGCTGCTGACGACCTTCATCTCCGGCAAGGCAAGCCATTCCATCCGTGGCGCCCTGTCGGAGCAGCTGTTGCGGGTCGGCTACCCATTCTTCCTGCGGCAAAGCCCCGGACGCCTGCTCAACATCATCTCCAACGAGTCCTGGCGGGCCTCCGATGCGATCCAGATCATGCTGTCGGCCATCGTCAGCGCATCGGCCGCCATCATCCTGTTGGCTTTCCTGTTGCTGCTTTCGTGGCGCATGACGCTGCTGGTCACGCTCGGACTGGCGCTCGTCCAGATCGCGCACGCCATCCTCTCTGCCAATCTGAAGGAGCCCAGCCGCAGCGTCGCTTCGCGCAACGGCCACCTCGCCTCGCAGATGCTTCACCTTGTGCATGCCGGACGGCTGATCCGCATCTTCGGACAGGAGAACCGGGAAAAGGCGATATTCGACACGGCGTCGGATGCGGTTCGCCGCGCCTCCTTCGCGCTGCTCGTGCGCCAGGGAGCGCTGCCGCCGCTGACGGAGGTTCTCCACGCCATGCTGTTCCTGGCGGTGGTGATCGGCGCCTGGCTGGCGCAGGTGAGTTTCCCGCTGATCATCGCGTTCGTCATCCTGCTCTACAGGCTGCAGCCGCATATGCGGGCCCTGCAGGGGTCGTGGAGCCAGTTGCAGGGCCTGAGCGGATCGCTCGAAGAGGTGACATGGCTGCTGGATCCCGCCGGCAAGCCGCAACCGCCGCAAGGCGACGAGCCGTTCCACGGCCTGCGCCAGGGCATCAAGTTCGACGATGTGACATTCACCTATTCCGGTACGGACCGGCGCGAGGTCGTGCTGCATGCGGCGACATTCGAAATCCGCGGCGGCCGCTCGACGGCGCTGATCGGCCGCTCGGGCGCCGGCAAAACGACGATCGTCAATCTCCTGTGCCGCTTCGTCGAACCGGACACTGGCAGCATCCTCGTCGATGGATCGCCGCTCGACGGGATCGACGCCAGCCAGTGGCGACGGCACATCGCCCTGGCCAGTCAGGAACTGGAACTGGTCGATGGCAGCATTTTTGAAAACATAACCTACGGGCAGGATACGGCGACAGCCGGCGACGCCGAGGCCGCCGCAAGACTGGCCGAAGCGCACGAGTTCATCGAAAGGCTGCCTCAGGGCTACGAGACGCTGGTCGGCTACAGGGGCGTCAATCTGTCGGCGGGACAGAGGCAGCGGATCGCCTTGGCGAGAGCCCTGGTCCGCGATCCCGATCTCCTCATCCTGGACGAAGCCACCAATGCGGTGGACGGGCTGTCGGAAGCGGCCATCGTCGAGACCCTGAAGTCGAGAGCCGGCCGCCGCACGACTATCGTCATCAGCCACCACCACAGCACAATCTCGTTCTGCGACGACGTGGTCATCCTGAGCGGCGGCCGCGTGAAAAAGCAGGCCCCTTTCGGCGCCCTGGCCTCGCTCAGCATGGACGAGCTTTATCAGCACGAGCCGCTCGACTGAGGAGGCACCGGGCCGGCCGCGATCGTTTCCCGGGCGTGTTTGCAGCCTCCGGCCGGCGGGTCGTCGCAAAGGTTCGAATCAGAAGCTTGGGGAAGTGCCGCTGGCACCTTCCGTGATCGCACCAATGCCGTGCGGGACCGAGGCGCGCTACCTTGCCTGTGCGGCGGACCTGTCGATCCGCCTGGCCGGTGCCCCATTGGGCTTACTCTCCGGGTGAGGTGCCGGCCTCCCATGCACAAAAGACCTGAAGCGGGTCGCCTGAAGCCCTTCAGCGCCACACTTCAGCTAGCGGCGCCAACATTCCTGCGCATGCGCCGCCTGCCCGTCGTCCGTGCTTTCTTCGCCATCGCCCCGGCTATCTCGACCACGCCGTCCTCGCGCGGCCTGCCATTGGTGGCCTTGTGGAGCCGCTCGTAGGGCAGCAGTTCCTTGATGCGGGCATTGAGCGATGCGATTTCAGCTTTGAGGTCCTCGCATTCCTGCCTCTGCACGTCGAACTGTATCTGTTCGGACGCCTGTTGCAGCGTCAGCTGAGAAAGGTTGGCGTTCACCTTGGAAAGACTCATCTTGTCGCTTTCGCTCTCCTGGGTCAGCGCGGACAATCTTTCATCGGCGATCTTCTTTTCGGCCAAGGCATCGTTCAATTCGCTCTTGAGCCTGGCGATCTCGCCTGCGGCTTCGCTGTTTTCGGTCGAGGTTTGCTCCAGCCGCGATTGCAGGTTCTGGATCTCCGAGCTCAACCCGCGCATTTCCGCCTGGCTGCGAGCCAGCTCGGCTTCCTTGTCGCCTTCCATCATGCGTGCTGCTTCGTTCGTTTCCGACAGCTTCGCCTGTGCGGCCTCGAGCGACTTCTGGAGCCGCATCTCCTCTTTCTCGCTCTTGCCGAGCGCGGCCAGCAGCTCCGCCAGCCGCGCTGCTTCGCTGGCATGGATCGTCGAGAGCTCGTCGAGCCTGTGGCGCGCCTGCGATTCCCGCTTCAGCGCCTTGTCGAGTTCGATCGAGAGGTTGACGTGCTTTTCGCGCAGCATCTTGCTTTCGCGCAAGCGCCTGTTGGCCTCGACCGTCCTGGCGGTCAGCCGCTTGGCGATGTCGCCGAACTCCGCTTCACGTTTGGCGCTCGCATTGGCTGTCTCCACCAGTTCCAGCCTTACCGCGGCAAGTGCCGCACGAAGCGTCTCCCGGTCCTGAACCAGGCTTGTCTCGCGCTGCTGCAGCGCTTCGAAAGCGCCGTCACGCTCGCGCAATTTTCTCGTCGCATCGTGCAGCTTCTCCGACAGCGCCCTCTGTTCGGCGGCCAGAGCGGCATTGGCAACCTCCAGCTCGTTGGCGCGCAGGATGTCGCTGTGCAGGATGTTGAGGAATTCACGCGTCAGATGGTGTGAGGTGCCGATCTCCGACAGCTTGTCATTGATCTCCTCCAGATAGTCCCTGGCGTCATGGAAGAGACCCTCGAAGGCGCTCAATGCAGCCAGCCGGGTCTGTGTATGGGCCGTCAGTCGTGGCGCGGTTTCGGAACTGTCCGCATCGCCCGCAGCGTCGGCCTTCCTGGCGTTGTCGTCATTTGCCGCGTCGGCCTGGGGTGGCCCATCATCGGCTGCCGCCTGGGCATCCGGCACATCGTCGCTCTCCGACGGCACCAGGTCGTTGGCGTCGAGACTTGCATCCAGCGCGTCCGCCAAATCGATCTGCAGGTCCTGGATCGCTTTATCCACGTCTTCAGCACGCTTGATCAGGCCTCTGAAGTTCATCACCAAACTCCCCTTACGCATACCTCGCTTCGAACTTAACAAATTGCTAATATATCCTTACATCCGCTGCTTGCGCAGGGGAAGCCCCGTCGGCACAAAGGTAAATTTGGGACATTTGGGGGTTGAAATAGCCCGAACAACCAATGCCGCAGCCGAAAAGAGCCGGATCCTCTGACAGTGTGGAGGTCTGAAGGACGGCAAGACCGCGGCCGCTCAGGAAGAGCCCGCGCGCGAGACCTCGAGGGCAGAGAGAACTTGCCTGATCCCTCTTGGCAGGCGCAGGATGACTATCGCGGGCCGGGCCGAGTGCTCTACCCCAAACGGTCTCAGCTGCTTTTCGGGGCTGGTACCAACTGGATCGGAGGTCGCTCGCCGGACGCGTTGCCCAGCGCGATGGCGACGCGGTCGCGCCCACTACCCTTGGCCTCGTAGAGCGCGTGATCCGCGGCGTTGGTCAATTCGGCCCAGCCCACGCCATGCTCGGGGTAGGCGGCGACACCGAACGAGGCTGTGACGGTGCCCAGCGTTCGGCCGCGATGCGTCAAATGAAGCTTCCTGATTGCCTGGCGCAGCGCTTCCGCCCGCTCGGCACCTTCCTGGACCGAGCTTCCCGGCATGACCAGGGCAAACTCCTCGCCGCCGTAGCGCGACACGACATCGCTATCCCTGGCGTGCTCGATCAAGGTGGCGGCGACCTGCTTCAGGACGAGATCGCCGGCTTCGTGGCCGAACGTATCGTTGAACTGCTTGAAATGGTCGACATCGAGCATGATGATCACCAGCGGCTGGCCCGAGCGCTCCATCCGGCGCAGTTCGCGGCTGCTCGTCTCCTCGAGATATCGCCGGTTGAACAGACTGGTGTTCGGATCGCGGATCGACTGCTGCCGCAGCGTCTCGCGCAGGCGCAGATTGGCCAGGGCGAGCGCCAGCGTGTCGACGACACCGCGCAGGATCTGCTGTCTTTCAGTCAGCCATTGTGGCTTCTCGGCCGCATTCGGCTCGCACAGATGAAGGATGCCCAGCGTCTCGCCTTGGGCCGCCAGAGGCATGCAGACATAGCCCTTCTTGCCGTTCTCGGTGATATGCGCGCAGCGCGGCGTGAGCATGCCGGGGCCAGCGACATGTTCCTGGCCGCGCCTGAGCGCCCAGCAGTCTTCCGGCGCGAATTGCGTGGCGCTCGAGCGGACGTCGCCCCAATGCGCCATCTCTTCCACCAGGTTGCGCGACGCGCTGGTCAAGTGGACGGTTCCGCTCAAGCCACCGAGGAACTCGGCCATGGCCGTGCCGACCACCGAGAACGCTTCCGGGAAGGTGACGCAGGCCTGCAGCAGTTCGCCAAGCTTCACCAGACGGGTCGTGGTCTCGGACTTGTCGTGCAGCTCGCGGTTGAGGAGCGCCAGCTGATCGGCACGCTCGTTGACCACTCCTTCCGCGCGGCGCAGCTCGCTGATGTCGTTGAGCGTGAGGACCAGGCCGCCTTCGGATCTGCTGAGCGGACTGCAACTGGCGATGACCGGCAGATGCGAGCCGTCGGATCTGGTCAGGCGCACTTCGCCCTGGTGTTGCCGGCCCGTGGCTAACGCCATTTCGATGGGAGAAGCGCCAGCGGCGAACGCACCGCCTCTGGGGTCGCGAACCGTCAGCACCGAATCCCATTGCTGCCCGACGATCTTGTCGGCGCGCCGCCCGATCATCGTTGCCGCCGCTGGATTGGCGCTGGCGACGCGGCCGTCGCCGTTCAGAACCGCGATGCCTTCGGCAGCCGTTTCGACGATGTCCTCGACATGCGCACGCGCCGATGCAAGCTGGTCCGCCATCGTGTTGAAACCATCGGCCAGCTGCCCGAATTCATCGTTGCGGGCGTGGCTGATGCGCGTCATGGCGTTGCCTTTCGCCAGCGCTTCCATGCCGCGCATCATGTCCCCGAGGCCAGAGCTGAAACGACGGAGCAGCAGCCATGCGAAGCCGACCGCGACCAGCACGGCGGCCGTCGCGCTGAGGCCAACCAGCCAGAGCAGGCTGTTGGTGCTTTGTTCGGCGGCCTGCAGAACGGGGTCATATTCCAGCAGCACGGCGCCGATGATCGTATCCTCGGGATTTTCGATCGGAACGGCCAGTATGGCGTTCACTTCCTCCGGGTCGACAAATCTGCGCGGAATGCCGTCCGCCAAGGTCTGGCCTATTTCGTTGCCGGGGTCGTGACCGAATTTGTCGCCGACCTGGTGCTCTTCGTCGGCGGCATGGGCAAGGATGGTCTTGTTGTTGTCGAGGACCAGGAAATCCCGGTGCAGGCGGCGGTGCTGGTGCTCCATGAATTGCTTGAGCGCCTCGGGCCGCTCGAGCAGCGAAGGCGTCCCATCGGATGATTTGAAAACGATGGTGTCGGCCAATTCCCGCGCGACGTTGGTCGCTTCGGTCAACCCCAACGATTTGGTCGCCGCTATCTGCGTAAAGATCGCAACGCCGCCGACCAGCCCGATCAGGGCCGCGGCGGCCACCATGGAGAGAATGATCTGGCTCTTGATACGCATGTCATGGCTCCGCCGAGAACGACAGCATTGCGCATGTCAAATCGAGCCAGCATCTCATTTCCGGCTTTTTATTACCAAATGCTTATCAACGTCCTAACGATGGCAGGCGATGCCGCTCCACACGCGGAGGGAGCGGACTGGGCTCCCCACCTCCCCCTTGTGGGGAGGTCGGACCGCAGGTCCGGGTGGGGGTGCTGGCGCCAACCCCCACCCCGATCCGCTTTGCGGATCGACTTGCGGGGGCGAGCCACCGGTCTCGCCCGTCCTTCGGACCCCCACAAGAGGGAGGGTAAAAAAAGTCACCCCGCCATGGCCAGCGGCACGGCGCTCTTGTTGGGGATCTGGATGTCGATTTCCAGCGTCGACATGGTCTCGCCGCGGTCCATCGAGACTTGCAGATAGTCCTGGTCGATCTGCACATGCTTGGCGATGACGGCCATGATCTCCTCGCGCAGGATGGAGACGAGGTCGGGCTGGCTGCGGTTGCGGCGCTCGTAGGCGAGCAGCACTTGCAGCCGCTCGCGCGCCACCGGGGCGCTGGAGCGTCGCTTGAAGATGTCGAGCAGGTTCATGCCGCCCTCCTTCCCAAAAGACGATCGAGGAAGCCCTTGCGCTCGAAGGGCACGATGACGGGCAATTCCTCGCCCTCCAGCCGCCTGGCAGCGTCGATATAAGCCCTGGCGGCAGAATTGAGCGGCTCCGACAGCGTCACCGGCGAACCGAGGTTGGAGGCGCGCAGCACATCCTGGCTCTCGGGGATGATGCCGAGCAGCGGCACCGACAGGATTTCCAGAACGTCGTCGATGGACAGCATTTCGCCACGCGAGGCGCGCGCTGCATCGTAGCGCGTGACCAGCACATGCTTGGCGATCTGCTCGCCCTGCTCGGCCCGCAAGGTGCGGGCGTCGAGCAGGCCGATGATGCGGTCGGAATCGCGCACCGACGACACTTCCGGGTTGGTGACGATGACCGCCTCGTCGGCAAAGCGCATGGCGAGCTGCGCGCCGCGCTCGATGCCGGCCGGGCTGTCGCAGAACACGTAGTCGAACACCGAGCGCAGCTTGTCGATGACTTCGCCGACGCCCTCCTCGGTCAGCGCATCCTTGTCGCGCGTCTGCGAAGCCGGCAGCAGGAACAGCGTCTCGACCCGCTTGTCGCGGATCAGCGCCTGCGAAAGTTTGGCCTGGCCCTGGATGACGTTGACGAGGTCGAACACCACGCGCCGCTCGGCGCCCATGATCAGGTCGAGGTTGCGCAGGCCGACGTCAAAGTCGACCAAGGCCACCTTCTTGCCGGTCTTGGCCACGGCCGCCCCGAGGGCCGCCGTCGAGGTCGTCTTGCCGACGCCCCCCTTGCCCGAGGTGACCACCACTACCTTGCCCATTGAAAAGCCTCCGTTGTTGTTCATTTGTTTTTGGTCGAGCGGCCCTCGCCGCCCGGTCGAAGTCAGCTCAGCGTCGAAACCCGCAGCGCGTCCCCGTCGAGAAACGCCTGCACCGGCTTGCCGCGCGAAACACCTTCCATCTCCTCGGCGGTGACGTACCAGCCATCGACCGCCAGCAGTTCCGCCTCGTTCTTGCGGCAGAAGATGCGCGCGCCCCTGTTGCCCAGCGCACCCGCCGAAGCGCGCCCGCGCAGCGTGCCGTAGACATGGATCGAGCCCGCCGCGATGATCTCCGACCCGGAAGCGACCGAACCGAGCACGATGACATCGCCATGCGGATGCACGATCGCCTGGCCGGAGCGGATCGGCGCCTTGATCATCAGCGTGCCCGAAGCTTCAACCTGCGGCTCGCTATCGCCCGCCTTGCTTGCGTCAGCCTTGCCGTCGCCGACCTTGGCCGAGCTACCCGCGTCCGCGAGTTGTTTAGGCGCCCTGCCCTCGGCCTTGTCGAAACCCTCCGCCCGCGCCTCGCGGGGCAGCAACCCATCCGTCGTCGCCTCCTTGGCGCCGACCAGAACCGGCGGCAGGTTGGGCGCGAGTGCGGCGTGGCCGTCGAGCTCGATGGCGTAGACACGAATGCCGCGATGGCCAAGCACGTCGACCAGCGATTCGATCGCGGCGACATCGGGCTTCAAGGTGTTGAGATCAAGCACCACCGGCCGCCCGGCAAAATAGCCCGGCGAGTTGCCGATCCAGTGATCCAGCCCCTCGAGCCACACGTCCAAAGGCGCCTCCGGAGTCAACGTGAAAGCGACAAAAGAGCGGGCACGAAAACGAATGGATTTGGCCTCGAGGGGGGCGGCAAAGGTCACGGCTGGCGAATCCTTACTGAGAGGTAAACGCTAGCGGGAGGATGGTTAACGAATGGTTAATGCGAGGCGGCGGCAGCTCGGCAACTGTGCGAGAAATTGGAAGGTCGGCTAAACGCCAGTTGCGGTCGCTGCACGGCCGTACAGCCGCCACGAACCAGCACAGGTGAGATGGCGCCAAATTCGCTCGCCACCATTCTGTCGGCTGCTTCGCACCAATGCCTTCAGCCTAAATCGGCTTAAACATGCTTTCGGCTGAATCGGATTTCAGACGCGCCCAGAATTCCATCGCATATCGATCCGTCATCCCGGCGACGAAGTCGCACACATCTCTTGCCTTTACACCAACGTTTGGTGCTGTCCGTACGCGTTCCCGTACGTCGGCCGGCATCAGAATAGTTCCCCGATCGCTCATCAGCGCGTCGAAAATGTCCCTCACCAGGTCGTAACCTCTGTATTCCCCAATCTTCACCCGGGGCGCATAGATCGCCGCTTCGAACGTGTATTGCTTCAAAACTTCCTGCTGGAGCCGTTCCCGATATGGCAATTTTACGGTGCTCAAAGCAGGACAGTCGGCATTGTATTCGAGTTCGACCGACGAAATGAACCTATGTACAAGCTCGGATGAGAACGCTGTGCGCTCATAACCGTCTTCACTATTCAGGCGAGATGCCCGATAGGCGCCAATGAAATCTTCGAACTGCTGGTCTTTGGTCTCCGATGCGTCATACAGCGCGCCTGCGATGCTTGCCGGCTTATCATCCGTCGAGGTACCGCCATGCGGCGGCCCCTGCTTGTCACTTGCTTTTTCTTCGGCGCCAGTCGGGTCTTCCTTGCTCTCGGTTGGCTTGAAGACGCTAGCGAAAATGTCGACAAGGGCAGCAAGAACCGCACCGTAGCCGATTGGCGGATCCAGTTTCATTTCTTCTGAAACACGCTGAGCAACCTTGCTAAGCAGGGGCTCTTCGGACGCGATTATTTCTGCTGCTGTGAGGAAACCAACCTTTAGGCAATCTTCCAAGTCATAGACCGAATACGCGATGTCATCGGCCAGATCCATTATCGAGCATTCTAGCGTCTTGAACTTGGCAGGCGCAACGAGCTTGTAGTCCCCGAGAATGGACTTCGTCACGCTTTTTACAATTTCGGCTTCGGACGTGTAATAGCCCTTGACGATTTTCTCGTTGTCACCACGGATTGGTGGGATGCACTTGTCGTATTTCAGCACAGCAGCGAGAGTTCGGTGGCAAAGGTTCAGCCCTGCCCTGTTGTCGCCGCCCATCGGATCGTCGTAACGTTCTTTCTTTTCAAGTCTTGTGAGAATTCTGAAGGTCTGAGCGTTGCCTTCGAAACCTCCATATTTCCGCATGGCCGCGTCGAGAGCACGCTCTCCGTTATGTCCGAACGGGGGATGGCCAATGTCGTGCACCAAGCCCGCAGTGGCGCAAATGCGTCCGTTGATCTCAGCGCCTAATTTCTCGGCATATGCGTGGGTAACCCGCTCGGCGATGCCTTGCGCAATCTGCGCGACTTCGAGCGAATGTGTCAGCCGATTTCTGAAAAAATCCGATTCACGGCTCGGGAAAACCTGGGTTTTCCCTTGTTGTCTGCGAAAGCTCGCGCTGTGAATTATCCGACCGTAATCGCGTGTGTAGTTGTTTCGCCATGGCACGGCGTGGGAGTCATCGCGTTGAACCTCACGCCGCTCGTCGTTTTCTTTGTTATACAGCTGTTTTGGCTTGTTTGACCTGCCCGGGTCCGCTGTGCTTTTGCTCGGCTTCACCATAGTATCCGCGATTTTCCTTCTGGTGCTCAGCGCGGAGGCGCAAGGCCTCCTTCAATATTCCGAGCTGTGACTCAGCTTTCTTACGGGTATTTTCAAGAGAGGTCAAAACCATCATCCAATCCCTTCACGTTGTTTCTTGTTTATACTGTGCGGCTTTGAGTGTTCCCATTATGTTCCGTTTTCGCGCATAGGTCAATCGCTTCCGGCGCCACCGCCCGCCCTCAGGCGCGTCGGGACGAAAGCTTTTCTAACTACGTCGGCGATGTGACTTGTCAGGCCTACTTCCCCCTCGAGCAGAAGCCCATGACCAGCAGGAATCAATTCGATGGCTTTACGTAGCGCGTCCAAGCCCAGACGGACATCAAAAACTTTCCACGTCACGGCATCACCTGGAACGATTGTCGATCCGGACGAAACGCTACGCCCGCTGTGCAGTTGCACTAGCCACGCCGTTCTTCCGTCGTAGACCCATTCAAACCTGACAGGTCCCAGTTGAGCTGAAAGTCGTTGATAGAGTGTTTCGACAGCTTCAAAAACTTGCGTCGGCAATGGCGAGGGCGGAACCTCGCCGAGCATGAACATATCGCCAGTGCCGGCGATGCCTTCGACCAGTAACCTGCCGTCAGCATCGACAAGTGCCGCGCCTGACCACTCAGCGGCCACGCCTTCCTGGGACAGGACGGAAGCGATGAACTGGTGGTCAGGATCCTCGGAACTCAGCAGTTTGAACGGATCGTGCCAGCCACGAACCGTGGTGAAGCGGCCAGGTATCTGCTCCATCGGACATGTCCGCGTCCAGACTTCACCAGAGCCGGTGCTTTCGCCGAAAGTGAACGGCGCAACGCGCCGCGAGATCACGGTCGTCCGAGGAACCGGCGCACCGGCAAGATGGCCGATGAGCAGACCATAGGTTTTGTCTCCCACCATCCGAGAGAACCCGTTCGGCCATCGGGGCTGAATGTCCGAAGCATGCAGAAGTTCCTGCTGGCCGAACTCCCAGTAGATGGCGTGAGTGCTGCGATAGCCGCGAGGTCTTGGGTGAAGACTGAATTCCAGACGGGCATTGCGTGCGGCGGCAAAGTCAGGACCGAACCCGTAGACGATTTGGAACATCTGCTGCGCCCACAACGTGGGCAAGGCGGCGAACCCGGCTTTCTCTACGCCCCGCGGCGTGACGTCGGGACCGAACTCGACGACATTGCCGAGGATAACCCCAGACACGCCACCGTCGCTAACGTCGATCGTCTCATTCACGATTGTGTACCAACCATCAGCAGAAAGACGCATGACGGCGGCTACCACGTGATCAGGCGAGGAAAGGCCATACAGAAACTCGGCACTTTGAGGCTGATTCTCGTTGAAGGATCGGACATTGAGCGTTCCCTCGACGCTTTTCGCGAACATCGCGACAACAGCGTCCTCGACGCTTCTGAACCGATGATCTGGCGGAAAGTCAGCGATGCGGGCAAATTGCTGAACCGGGCCGTCGTAGCCTGGCGCGAAACTGACGAACTGCGCGACGTTGAAGGCATCTGCAAGATAAGCGAGTCCAGCATCCTTGCGGAAAGCTGACCGTGGTTCACTCATGTCACTCGATCGGTTTGGCATGTCAGTCTGTTCGTTATGTCCGCCCATCATGGGACTAGCGGCAAGGCGTAGCTAGCTACCTTAGCGCCTTTCGTTCGGTCTGGACCAGCACTTGGGGCTTTTACGTGTGGAAAGGCCGCAGCTTGATGTCGCAGCCCCATCACAATCCGTACCCCTGCGAAGAAATCATTCATCAGGATATCTCCGCGAGGCTTCTCAAGATATGCATAATATGCATTCTCCGATCCGGCTCCGCTGCCACTAGGCGGCGAACAATGGCTTCCACCTCCTCACTTGCAATTTCATCCTTTGCGGGCAACCCGGAAAGCCAAACAACCAGCTTTCGCTCCAGTTTCGTTGTAATTTTTGCACGCTTACTCAGAACTTTGCTGATGTAGGATTGCGTATAGCCACACGAGGACGCAACCTTGGACTGACCGATCCGAAGTCGGCCCATCGCATCTCGAACTTCATCCAGGATCATGGAGTTTGCACTTGTCGTCTTCATCGGAAAAGTTTATGAATAATATGAATACAATTCGGATCCAAAAGATGCAACAGGTGATATCGCTGAGGGACGGGAAGCCGGTATTCCTTAACCTTCCAGATGCCGATACAGAGGTTATGCCGTCGGTGCCGTGGGGAAATTTCGCGGCTGTGTTCACGCCAGCATTCTGGGCAACGCAGGCGTGGATGGAGATGATCGACATTCGGGACAAGCCCGGGCTTGGAGAGACGCTCATTGAAGAGGTGGTGGCCTGTCTGCTTGGCGGACATGGAGCGCCGGCGGAAGTCGGTCTTGCAGCCTACGACCGGGTTCGCGAGTACCTGCAAAAGAATGGAGCGGGACTATCCCTTGCCGAGGCTGAGGCGTTGCTATCCGAACCGCTATCGGTTCGCGGAAGAACCGTTCACTACCGTTTCGCCAAGCAACGTGCCCGCTATCTCCATGGATGCTTATCCGGCCTGTCGACTATTGATGAGGGGTCTCTTGCCGACCGAGAGCTACGTGACAGTCTATGCCAGTTGCCGGGTGTCGGCCCCAAAACAGCATCGTGGGTTGTACGCAATCGACGCCGCAGCGATAACGTCGCCATACTGGACGTTCACATCATTCGCGCCTGCTCTCAGATTGGCGTGTTTCCCGCTAAGGCAAATCCGGCCACGGACTATTTCGGCTTGGAGAGAAAATATCTTAATTTCAGCTCGGCAATAGGCGTTCGAGCGTCAATACTCGATGCTGTAATGTGGAAAATCATGCGAAGCGTTCATCCGCGTGTGATTCAGACATTGATTAATTATCAGAATCGAGGTCCAGTCTACCCGCATTAAGCGGGAGGCGAATAATGAGCGGTGGTGGCGGCGGCAGCGGTCGTGGCGATCTGGGACCTGCCATCGGTGACGGGATCGACCAGTGTAGCAGAAGCTACGAAGCCCCAATCAACAGCCCAAAGGCTTCGGCCTTAGGACCACTCAATGTCGGTGACGTCCTGGACGTCATAGTCGTTCCAACGGGAAGTTCGTCTACCCTAGCGGTGATGGACTCCAGCGGAAGCATCGGCGGTTCACTTACATTTTTCGGCTACCTGCAGGTGATGAATTGCATCGTACAGCAGGCTGTGAACTACAAGGCTGAGATTCTTTCGATTGTCGGCGGTGTTTACACCGTCAGGGTCGCTCCCGTTTGAGCCGCGACATTACGGTCGTAGGCGGCGTGTACCATGAGCGCTGCCTGCAACCCGCCTGGGATCAGGTGTATGGCTCGGCCGGTCGTGCTGCCTTCACTATCGCGCAACTCGCAAGCGGACGCGTGCGGCTGCACGGCTATGCCAATAGGAAGTTGCAAGATAGGATCGCGTTCGAGGCGTCGCTTGCCGAGGTTGAGCTTGATCTCGTCGAGACGGAACAACTGATCACCTTCGACTATGTGCATACATTGGCTGTGCCGGCCATAACGCCAGCGCCTGTGATCCTAAGAAAACTCCCAAATCTAGTGGTCGAGAACGATGTCGTCATCCGCTACGGGATGGTGGAAGCCGACGTCGTCGTATCGGCAAGAGTAGCCGTATATGATCCGCAATCCGCGTTTCACGCAAGGGCGTTTCGAGAGAACGGCTCATCGGCTGCAAGGCTTGCTGTGGTGCTCAATCGATTGGAGTTGCTCTCCATCACCGGAAGCGACGATCCGAGGGTCGGCGCAGATTGGTTATTCGAGCACGACGATGCGGAAGTCGTTGTCTTGAAAATGGGCGCGATGGGCGCTCTTGTTGTTACGCCCGACGCTGAGCACCCAGTACCACTTTACGCGTCCGACACCGTTTGGAAGCTTGGCTCCGGCGACGTCTTTTCTTCCACGTTTGCAGGGTTTTGGGCCATACAGGGGATAGAAGCCGTAGAGGCCGCCGACTTGGCGTCGCGCGCAACTGCCTGGTACTGCAATGAGCGGACACTTCCTCCTCCCAATGCTGCTGGGTTGAGAGCAGGAAGTGCGACGCCGATCAAGCCAGGCAAAGGACGGATTTACCTGGCTGCACCGTTCTTCGATCTCGGGCAGCGATGGCTTGTCGAAGAGACACGCCTCGCACTGATCGATGCTGGCGCACAGGTGTTCTCCCCGGTTCATGAAATCGGGCCAGGCAAGGCGGATGTCGTCGCGCCAGCGGATCTATTGGGATTGGAGAGTTGTGACGTCGTTTTTGCTATCCTCAATGGCATGGATCCCGGAACAGTGTTCGAAGTGGGATATGCAAACAAAAAGGGCATTCCGATCGTCGCGTTGGCCGAGAATGAGAAGGAAGAAGACCTGAAAATGTTCGTTGGATCCGGCGCAATCATCGCAAAAGATTTCGTCACCGCCGTCTACAAGGCGATCTGGAGTCTTCCTACGTGAAGACGGCATTGCTCTTGTCCGGCGGCATGGATTCCGTCAGCATTGCTTGGTGGAAAAGACCGGATGTTGCCATTACGATTGACTATGGGCAGAAACCTGCTGACGCCGAGATTGAGGCCGCTGGACAGGTTGCTCGACTTCTCAGTATCGCTCATGAAATCGTTCGCGTGGACTGCTCCGCGCTTGGGTCCGGCGACATGGCAGGCAGCGCTCCATCGGCAGTCGCACCGGTCTCGGAGTGGTGGCCGTTTCGGAATCAACTGCTGATCACACTGGCGGGGATGGCGGCGGTGCGAAGTGGGGTGTCTCGCCTGCTGATCGGCGCCTTGGCCACTGACGGAGTTCATGCTGATGGCCGAGCGGAGTTCATTAAGGGGGCCTCGGATCTCATGACTCTACAGGAAGGCGGTATCACTGTCGAAGCTCCTGCGATCAACCTGAACGCTGTCGAATTGGTGCAGGAGTCAGGCATCGACCAAGGTACCCTTGCCTGGTCTCATTCGTGCCACGTCGGCAACTACGCCTGCGGGCGGTGTAGAGGTTGCCTGAAACATTACAACACATGGTCTGCTCTTGGCTGGACTCCTCACTGACGAACCGGTGCCACGCACAGTCCCGGGCGACTGGAGCGCATGGTTGCCCACTAGTGCAGTCATAGAGGCACTGCCAGTTCCGCAGATTGTTGACGGAAAGCTTTTCCACGAAGTGTTGGAAAGCCGACGCTCACGGGTCGGCTCGGGGCTAAGCTGGCCCGATGTCGAGAGGCTACTCTGGTACGCCTGCAGAACTATTCACAATCGGGGCATAGGCAGAGCAGGTATTCCGATCGAGTGGCGTAGAGCGCCATCAGCGGGCGGGCTCCATGCGGTTCAGATAATATGCCAGATGAATCACGGTGACCTCAATCCGCGAATCTATCTTCCGGCTCGTCATGCATTCGCACTGATCACCTCCGCCACCGAAGCGCATAAGCAGAACGGCAAGGACGTGGAGGCGGTTTTGGGGAGGACCGCCGGGTGCACGCTGCGACTGATCGCAGACACCAGCAAAGTAGATGCAGCATACCAACACGGAGAAAGCTTGGCCTGGCGAGATTCAGGGGCATTGGGCGCAACGCTTTGCCTAGTTGCTGAATGGCTGGGCCTGAAAAGCACTATCCTAGGGTTCGCGGGAAACAGCTACCTGAAGACGATCGGCTTTTCAGAGGACCGCTTCCTCGCCGTAGGCGCTGTACAACTCAGCAGCTAGCTTGAATCTCCGCCGGCGATTGCGAACGAAGATGCCGTAGCCAGTAATCGCCTAGCGGCTCTCAAAACGGATGCATGACCCGACGACACAGGTTATGTTGCCCCGTCCGGCCGAGGTCATCGAAGGGGGCATGACATGCAGGCAATGCCGATAGGGCATCAAGCCGCGCAACCCGTGGCCGGCCCCTCCCTGGCCGGCTATCCAGCCGCCGTCCTGTGCTGGCTGCTTTCGGCTGGTGTCTATATTGCGGCCAAATGGGTGGCGCCTGAAATGCCGCCCTGGGGCCTCTGCTTCTGGCGGCTGACGCTTGCCTGCGCCATCCTGCTGCCGATCGTGCACCGTCATCATGACGCGATGATCGGGCTTTTGCGAACGCGCGCCGTGGAGGTCGTCGCCGTGGGGGCGATCGGCCTGACGCTGTGCCAGGGTATGATCTACCACGGCCTCAACCACACCGACGCCACCACGGCCGGTATCATCATGGCGCTGTCGCCTGTCATGACGATGGTGCTTGCCTGTTTCGTGCTTGGCGAGCCGCTCGGGCTGTGGAAGTCGCTTGGCGCGCTGGTTGCGCTTGCCGGGATGATTTTCATCGTTTCCCATGGCAACCTGACGGCGCTGCTGCAACTCAAGGTCAACGCCGGCGAGCTGTGGATCGTCGGCAGCGCGTTCTGCTGGGGCCTCTACACCGTGCTTTTGCGCCGTGCCAAATTCGGCATCGAACTCCTGCCGATGGTCGTGCTGCTGCTCGGCGCCGGTGCGCTGGTCGCCTTGCCTTTCCATTTGTGGGAATTGTTCAACGACGAACGCTCCGCCATGAACCTCCACAGCCTTCTCGCGCTCGCCTATCTGGCTGGCCCCGGCGGCGCCTTGATGTACTATCTCTACAACAAAAGCGTGCAAACGCTGGGCGCGAGCCGGGCCAGCATGCTGCTCTACCTGCAGACGGTGTTCGTGGCCATGCTCGCCTATCTGCTGCTCGGCGAGGGCTTGCACGATTACGATCTGGTCGATGCGGCCTTCATCGTCGCCGGCATCGTCCTCGCCACAATGGTCAAGCCCAGGCCGGCCGAACCACGCGCGGCGTAGAAATCTTGCGGGCGAGAGATCTTGCGGGCGAGAGATCTTGCGGGTGACGACTGTGCGGCGGGTCAACAAAAAACTCGCCTTTGCGGCGGGTCACTGGCGCAAATCAGCACCATAGGCAGAAATGTAGCATAGCTGCCCTCACCCGTCAAGAAAAAATTCCTATCGACGTCAGCACCAGCTGCCCGCCGGACCCGTGCATTCCCGACCAACAGCCAGCGCGCAATTGCGGTGGAGGCCGACATTCGAACGAAAGTAAATTCAGATCCAGCTTGACGGAACATTAGCTATAGCTAATTGTTGATCTGTGCGGCAGGTGGTGCCCTCCATCGCCTGCCGAAGATCGGCCGTCCGATCGGCCCGCGTCCTCCGCCAGAGGCGCGGGCTTTCGCTTTCGCGGTCCAGCGCAAGTGATGACCGACCAGCCCGTCGCAACTGAGCGTTTCGAGAAGCCGCGTTGGCGGGCCGTGCTCACGACCAGTCCAAGGCTCTGGCCAAGGAAAAAGATTGGCGACAGAGCCGAAGATGATGAGGCGTCGCCGTTTTCGCCCTTCTTGAGTGAATGGAGCCGGTATTTCCGTCCTTTAGCTGTCGATCATTTGGCCAGTCCCTCATCGGGGTTTCGCCGCCTTTTGGCCTTGAGGCTGCGGGCGGCTTGCTCCACCGCGGCGCGGTCGTTGCCCAAGCGGTCGAGCAGTTCCTGTGCCTCGTCGCCCGATATGCCGGTGCGCACCGCCAGCGCCTCGACCTCCAGCACATCGGTGCTGGCGATCTCGCCGGTTTCAGGCAGCGCATCGTCCGCCGTCAGCGGCAGGGCCGCCTCGCGGTCGATCTCGGCCTCGGCCTGGTGCCAGTGCCGTTCGGGGTCGCCTTGCATGCGGCCTTCCCGTTCCCAGATCTGGTAGGCGCGCTCACGAATTCTGTCGTCCCGGTCGTCGCTCATGGTCAGTCCTCCTTTTGGGTCAGGGTTGAACGCCGCGCCAATGCGAACGCTCCGGAAAATCCCCGCGATCGGATCGCCTGCCTGCGGCGCGCGGGCTCTACTGGCATTGCCGTCTCGGCCCGCCGGAGTATGGCTGGTAGGAGTTGTCTTCCGGGCGATAGGAGCGGTAGCGGCTGAAGCAGTAATCGACATGGTCGGCCGAAAGTGCTTCGCCGCTATCGTCGGCAACGTAGACGCCCAGGCCGGCGCCGTTTTCGTCGCCATCACCGGCAGCCGGCTGGGCGCCCTGAGCGGCCGCCTCGAGATAGGGCGAGACGCAGCGACGCAGCTGCCCGCTGTAGGAGAGATAGCTGTTGTCGTCCGGGTGGTAGGAGCGATAGCGGCTGGCGCACCAGGCGAGATGCGGAGGCGGCAATCCGGTCGTCTTGGGCGCGATGGCGCCGGTGACGGTGGGGTCGGGCGGTGTTTCCTGCGGTTTGGCGGGGATGTCGGGCGGCGCGGACTGTTTGGCCGGCAGGCGTTCGAGGCCCTGCCCGGCTTTGTTCACCGGCCGCGCCTTCTTGGTCCACAGCTCCGCCACGCTGACGGTGGCCGTTGCCTGGCGCGGCGGCTTCGCGGCAAGCAGCCAGGCGGCGAAGCCCAGTCCGCTGCCGAAGACCGCAAGGGTCAGCACGAAGCCGCAGACCAGTCCCAAAACCGCTTTCACCACACGCTCCTTAAGTCCCTGCTCATAGAATGCGGGGCCTCAAGGCTGGTTCCAGAAAAACGCCGGGTGCACGCCCTCGCGTGCCGCCGAGCGCGCCCGGGGAGAGCCGCCAAGGGAGGCTCAAAAGAGCGCCCAGACACAGTTCAGAAACAATATTCAACAGTTCGGAAAAACTGGCGAAAAGATCGGATGGCATAAGCATCCCACAACAACTGGAAAAATGGCCGTGCCGGGCGATGCCCGGCCTGGACGGGAAAGTATGGAAATGGATCACGGTGTCGACATCGCCGAACTGGACGCGGAACGATCGGGGCTGGAAAGCGGCCCGGCAGATGTCGATGCGCTGGTAAAAACGGCCCCCGCGACAGCCAGGCGCGGGCAGATCCTGACGGGCGCCGACTTTGCCCGGCACGGCCTCCCCGGCGAGCGGCTCGACACCGTCTTCGAGCAGCTCGCCGAAATGTTTGCAGCGCTGCCGGCGGTGATCTCCGACGGGCGTGTCTGGACCTATCGTGAACTGGACAGCCGGGCCAACCAGTTCGCCCGCCTGCTGGTCAAGCGCGGCGTGCGACCGGGCCACCGCGTCGGGCTCATCCTCGACCGCTCGGCGGAGACCTATGTCGCGCTGCTCGCCGTGATGAAGGCAGGTGCTGCCTTCGTGCCGCTGGCCACCGCTTTTCCCGAGGAGCGGATGGCGCTCATCATCGAAGACGCCGGCGTCAGCCTGATCGTCACCATCGCCGCCTATGCGTCGCGGGCCGGCCAGCTGCCGGTCCCGCATCTGCTGATCGACAGCACTGCCGCCGAGATCTCCAAAGAGTCCGGCGCGCCGCTGAAGCCGAATGCGAAGGCCGCTTCATCAGACGACACCTGCTACATCCTCTACACCTCGGGCACCACAGGCAAGCCCAAGGGCGTCGTCATCAAGCACCAGAGTTTCGTCAATTTCATCCGCGTCGCCGCCGCCTCCTACGGCTACCGGCCGGGCGATCGCGTCTACCAGGGCATGACCATCGCCTTCGACTTTTCCTCCGAAGAGATCTGGGTGCCGTTCGTCGCCGGCGCCACGGTGGTGCCGGCACCGGGCCAGATGCCGCTGGTGGGCGAGGAGCTGGCCGATTTCCTGCGGCTCCATGACATCACCTGCATCGCCTGCAGCCCGACGCTGCTGTCGTCGATGACATCGGATGTGCCCAGCCTGCGCACGCTGCTGGTCGGCGGCGAGGCCTGCCCGCACAATCTGGTGGTGCGCTGGTCGAAGCCGGGGCGGCAGATCCTGAACACCTATGGGCCGACCGAGGCGACCGTCACCGCTACAATGGGCGCGCTGACGCCGGACAGTCCCGTCACCATCGGCGCGCCGCTGCCGACCTACTCCATCGTCATCCTCGACGCTTCGCTGCCGCAGCTCGCCGAGCCGGGCGAACTGGGCGAGATCGGCATTGCCGGCATCGGGCTCGCGGTCGGCTATCTCAACAGGCCGGACCTGACCGGACAGAAATTCATCGCCGATTTCGTCGGCCTGCCGAACAATCCGTCGAAGCGCATCTACCGGACCGGCGACCTTGGCCGCATCAACGACCAGGGCGAGATCGAATATAACGGCCGCATCGACACCCAGGTCAAGATCCGCGGCTACCGCATCGAGCTCGGCGAGATCGAGGCGGTGCTGCTCGACCAGCCCGAAATCGCGCAGGCCGCGGTCACCACCTGGGAGATCGAGCCCGGCCGCGTCGAACTCGTCGCCTATTACGCTCCAAAGGCCGGCCAATCGGCGATCTCGCGCGCGGACCTCGCCAGGACGATGAAGCGGCGCCTGCCCGACTACATGGTGCCCTCCTATCTGGAGGAACTGCCGGCGATCCCGATGACGGTTTCCAACAAGGTGGATTTGCGCCAGCTGCCGAAGCCGACAAGTGTGCGGCTTTCGGGCGATCGCGCCATGGTCGCGCCCGCCAATGACGACGAGCGTTTCCTGGCCGACGCACTGGCCGCCGTATTGAAATTCGAAGAAGTGTCCGTCGAGGACAATTTCTTCGACGATCTCGGCGCCAACTCGCTGCTGATGGCGCATTTCTGCGCGCGCCTGCGCACCAGGAAGGAATGGGCGACGGCGTCGATGCGCGACATCTATCTCCACCCGACCGTGGCGCGCCTGGCGCTTCACCTGGGCGTGGCGGACGAGATGACGACGGCCACCAACGAGCCCGTCCTCACCCGCCGGGCCTCGAATCTTGCCTACTGGACCTGCGGCGCCGCACAGCTGCTGTTCTACGCGCTCTACAGCTATGGCGCCCTGTGGGCGGTCAATGACGGCCTCAACTGGATGTATGACGCGCTCGACGATCCGCTGCAGCTGTATCTGCGCTGCGTGGCACTTTCGGCCGCCGTGTTCTTCGGCATGTCGGGCTTTGCCGTTATCGCCAAATGGGTGCTGGTCGGCCGCTGGAAGGCGGAGGCGTTTCCCATCTGGGGCGTGCGTTACTTCCGCTTCTGGGTGGTCAAGACGTTGATCCGCACCGCGCCGGTCGTGCTGTTCCGCGGCAGCCCGCTCTACAGCATCTATCTGCAGCTTCTCGGCACCAGGCTCGGCAAGAACGCCGTCATCGAATCGAAATCCGTGCCCGTCTGCACGGATCTCATCTCGATCGGCGCCAACACCATCCTGCGCAAGGAATCGATGATCCTCGGCTTCCGGGCGCAGTCCGGCTATATCCACACCGGGCCGCTGACCATCGGCCGCGATGCCTTCGTCGGCGTCGGCTCGACGCTCGACATCGACACGAGGATCGGCGATGGCGCCCAGCTCGGCCATTCGTCCTCGCTGCACCGCGGCCAAAGCATCCCCGACGGCGAACGCTGGCATGGCTCGCCGGCTGTGCCGACCACGGCCGACTATTGCAAGGTGCGCAATGTCGATCCTTCCAACATCCGGCGCTTCCTGTTCGAAGCGGTTCAGCTGATCGGGCTGTTTGCCATCGTCACTCCCTTGCCGCTGCTATTCCACAGCTATTGGGAAAACGTCGGCGACGACTACCAGGAAACCATCGGCGTCGTCGCGATCGGCACCACGGTCACGCTGTTCGGCTACATGGCCGCATCCTTCCTGGCGGCGACGCTGGTGCCGCGCCTGGTCAGCCTGCTGTTGAAGCCCGGCCGCACCTACACGCTGTACGGCTTCCGCTACTGGCTGCAGACTGTCGCCGAATTCTCGAGCAACTCCCGCGTGCTCGGCCTGCTGGCCGGCGACAGCTCGGCGATCGTGCACTACATGCGAGCGATCGGCTGGAACCTCAACAAGGTGGTGCAGACCGGCTCCAATTTCGGCTCCAACCAGCAGCACGAAAACCCGCTTCTGTGCGAGATCGGCACCGAGACCATGGTGTCGGACGGGCTGTTCATGATCAACATGCACAAATCCGCCGCCGCCTTCAGGCTCGAGCCGACGAGGATCGGCGAGCGCAACTATCTCGGCAACAACATCTACTATCCGCCGGACGGTCGCACCGGCGACAACGTCCTGCTCGGCACCAAGGTGATGATCCCCATCGACGGGCCGCTGCGCGAGAATGTCGGGCTTCTGGGTTCGCCAGCCTTTGAAATCCCGCGCATGGTGAACCGCGACAAGGAACTCATCGCCGGCATCGACGAGGACGACCGGCGCCGGCGCATCCCGTTGAAGAACCGCCACAATCTGGTGACGATCCTGCTGTTCGTGGCAACGCAATGGGTCATGCTGTTCGCCACGCTGGCGATCTGGGACCGGGCGCTGAACTACTATACCGAATGGGCCGAAGTCGCACTGTTCGTCGCCGTGCTCCTGACCTCGGCGATCACCATTCCGTTCTACATCTTCGTGGAACGGGCGAGCCTTGGTTTCGGCCGGCTGAAGCCGCAGATGACGACGATCTACGACGTCACGTTCTGGCGCCACGAACGCCACTGGAAGCTGGCGGATTCGCCGATCGTGCGGCTGTTCGCCGGCACGCCGTTCCGGCCGATGATCCTGCGCATGCTGGGCGTCAAGATCGGCAGCCGTGTCTATGACGGCGGCAGCAACCTCACCGAACGCTCGCTGGTGGAGATCGGCGACGACGCGACCCTCAACGAAGGCTGCGTCATCCAGGCCCATTCGCTGGAGGAAGGCGCCTTCAAGTCCGACTTCATCCGCATCGGCAAGGGCTGCACGCTCGGACCTTCAGCCTTTGTCCATTACGGCGTCGTGATGGGCGAAGGCTCGGTGGTCGATGTCGACTCCTTCGTCATGAAGGGCGAAGAGCTGGAGCCCAACTCCATATGGCGGGGCAACCCGGCCAAGCTGCACCGCTTCGTCGAGCCGATCACCGACGATGGCTCCAAGGTATCGGCCAGGGCATCGGCTTGAAGAAGGGCATCGGCTTGAACACCGGAGATATCCGTCTCGTTGCCGTGACCGAGGCCAACCGTGCCCAGGTCATGGCCCTGGAACTCGCGCTGGAGCAGAGGGATTTCGTCGCCGGCAATGCGGACTCGCTGGAAGAAGCCGGGACTGACGAAGACGCGAGGCCACGCGTCGTCATGGCTGGCGATCGTGTTGTCGGCTTCCTGATGTACGAGGCGCCGGAGGATGACGACGAGGCACGCATCTATCGCTTCATGATCGACCGCGCCGCTCAGGGCAAAGGCTACGGCAAGGCCGCACTGCTCGAAGTGCTGGTCGAAATACAGGGGCTCGGCCACATCAGCCACGTCTCGATCTGCTACGAACCGGAGAACGATGCGGCGCGAAATCTCTATCGCAGCGCCGGTTTCGTCGAAGAAGGGCTCGACGAGGACGGAGAAATGATCGCCGATCTCGCTTTGCCGGCCCGGACGCACGAGCCGTGATGCGGCTGCCCGAGGAAATCGCCTTGGCCGAAGCGATCGCCGCCATCGCACCATCGGGAGTCCGGATCGGATGCCGGATGATCCGCGACGGCGACGACGCCCATCTGCTGCCTGGGGAAGCGCATTCCATCCCCGCGCGTCAGCCTGGCATGCGGCGCGCCAGCGGCGCGGCCCGGTGGATCGCGCACGGACTGCTGGCGGAGCTTGGCGTTGGCGACGTCGCCATCTTGCGCTCGCCAACCGGCGCGCCGGTCTGGCCTGACGGAATAACCGGTTCGCTCGCGCACGACGACGACATGGCCGTGGCGGCGATTGCACCGATTGGCGATATCGCCTCGCTCGGCATCGACGTCGAGCCCGCGCAGCCTCTCCCGGATGACATTTTGGCGCTCGTGACAACACCCGCGGACCGCACGGACGCAGCCGACCGGCATCTTGCCGGCCGCATCCTCTTTGCCGCCAAGGAAGCCGTTTACAAGGCCGTCTATCCGCTCGATCGCGAGGTGCTGGGCTATGAGGACATCGCCATCGACCTGAACGCAGGCCGCGCAATGACGAAGACGCGCCGCAAGGCCAGCCTCGCCTATTGCGTTGCCCCGCGCGTGGTGGTGCTGGCATTTGTCGAGAAAAACGCGCGGTAGCGCGCAGCCCTATTCGCCAACGATCTCCGTATACGCCCTCACCTCGCCATCGAGCCCGCGCAGCCGCCAGTTCTCGCCGTCCCGTCCCTCGACATGGCAAGGCCCGATCGGCACCTTGCCGCCGCCTTCCGGCAGGTCGAGCACATAGACGGGGTTGCAAATGCCCGACAGCCGCGCCCGCAGCGCTTCAGTCAGCGCCTGTCCCCGCGCGATCGTCGTGCGTCGGTGCGCCATGCCGCGCGCGAGGTCGCCATGGTGCAGGTAGTAGGGTTTGACGCCGAGGCGGTACATCAGCTCGCGGCAGAGTTCTTCCAGCGCCTCGATGCTGTCGTTGACGCCCTTGAGCAGAACGCTCTGGTTCAGCAGCACGAAGCCGGCTTGCCGAAGCGTGCGGCAGGCGGCCTCGGTTGCGTCGGTGATCTCGCGCGCGTGGTTGAAATGGGTGACGACAGTGACCATCAGCCGGCCCTGCAGCGCCGCGACGAGCCCTGATGTAATGCGCGACGGCAGCACCACCGGCACGCGCGTATGGATGCGCAGCAGCCGCACATGCGCAATGGCTTCGATGCGCGCGAAGATTTCAGCCAGTACCTTGTCGGGCAGCGACAGCGGATCGCCGCCGGTCAGGATCACCTCACGGATTTCGGGGTGATCCGCGATATAGGCCAGCGCCGGTTCCAGCGCCTGGCGCGTGTAGCCGCGGCCGATCGCGGTCAGCGATTCCTTGCGGAAGCAGAACCGGCAATAGACGGCGCATTGATAGGTCGGGAACAGCAGCACCCGGTCGGCATGGCGATGCGTCAATCGCGGCACCGGGCTGAATTCATGGTCGGCGATCGGATCGTCGAGTTCGCCTTCCACCTCCTCCAGTTCCTGCGGAGAGGGGATGACCTGCGCCCGGATCGGATCGGCCGGGTCGTTCCAGTCGATCAGGTCCAGATAGGCTTTGGGCGCACGCACCTTGTGGTTCACCGCCGCCGCTTGCGCCGCCGCGCGCTCAGCTGGCGACAACGGCAGGGACGCCAGATCGCGCACGTGGCGCACGCCGGCGCGAATTTCGGCCTGCCAGGCGGTGTCGGGGTGGAATTTGGTGTCTGTGGTCATCGGAGTTTCTCGGGCGGGTATATTTGGGCCGGACCTATCCGCTGGATGACTGATTAGGTCAACCACGCAGATTGTCAGCGCTGTGATCCTTCACACCCCCCTCTGTCCTGCCGGACATCTCCCCCGCAAGGGGGGAGATTGGATGTCGTTGAGGCGCCGATCTCCCCCTTGCGGGGGAGATGCCCGGCAGGGCAGAGGGGGGTGTTCAAGCACCAACCTTCCCACCCACCAACTTTCGCCGCATCGACCACAACCACAATTTCGGGCAAGCTCGCACCCGACAGCGCCGCATGGGGAGATGCGGCGCCGCCAGGGAGGACTGCCATGACCAATACACCGGCGCTGCCGCGCTATACCGATGCCATTGCACGCTTTCGCATCGACGATGAGATCGCAAGACTTCACGGCGATCCCGCGACGGGCATCAACGCCTGCATCGAATGCTGCGATCGCCATACCGGCCAGAACCGGCTGGCGCTGCGCGCCATCTCCGCCGGTGGCGAGCTGCGGGAGTTCAGCTTCGACGATCTCAAGGAGATGTCGGCGCGCGTCGGCAACATGCTGAAAGCGGCTGGCGTCGGCTCCGGCGACATCGTCGCCGGCATGCTGCCGCGCATTCCCGAACTGGTGGCGCTCATCCTCGGCACCTGGCGCATCGGCGCGGTCTACCAGCCGCTGTTCACCGCCTTTGGCCCCAAGGCCATCGACCACCGGCTGAAGACCAGCGGCGCGAAGCTCGTCGTCACCAACATTGCCAATCGCGGCAAACTCGACCAGGTGGAGGATTGCCCTCGGGTTGCAACCATCCTTGCCCCAGGCGAAGCCCTGCCGGCCGGCGACATCGATTTCCGCGCCGACTTCGCCGCCGCCTCGCCTGACTGCCAGCCGGTGATGCGCAAGGGCGACGATTTGTTCATGATGATGTCGACCTCGGGCACGACAGGTTTCCCCAAGGGCGTTCCGGTGCCGCTCAGCGCGCTGCTGGCCTTCGGCGCCTATATGCGCGATGCCATCGGGCTGCGGCCCGCCGACGTCTTCTGGAACATCGCCGATCCCGGCTGGGCCTACGGCCTCTATTACGCCATAACAGGCCCGCTGCTGCTTGGCATCGCCACGACCTTCAACGAGGGCGCCTTCACCGCCAGGAGCACCTACGACATCATCGAGCGCCTCGGCGTCACCAGCCTTGCCGGCTCGCCCACCGCCTTCCGCCTGCTGCTGGCCGAAGGACCCGAGGCCGCCGCCCGCGTCAAGGGCCGCCTGCGTGTGGTGAGCAGCGCCGGCGAGCCGCTCAACCCGGAGGTGATCCGCTGGTTCGACGCTCATCTCGCCGCCGCCATCCACGACTATTACGGCCAGACCGAGAACGGCATGATGGTCAACAACCATCACGGCCTGTCGCACCCCGTACGCCACGGCTCGGCCGGCTTTGCCATGCCGGGCTACCGCGTCGTCGTGCTCGACGAGGCCGGCAACGAGCTTAGCCCCAACCAGCCCGGCATTCTCGCCGTCGACATCGCCAACTCGCCGCTGCGCTGGTTCGGCGGCTATCATCAGGCCGAAACCCCTGCCATTGCGGGTGGCTATTACCGCACCGGCGACACGGTCGAGTTCGAGCCCGACGGTTCGATCTCCTTCATCGGCCGCGCCGACGACGTCATCACCTCGGCCGGCTACCGCATCGGCCCGTTCGACGTCGAAAGCGCGCTGCTCGAGCATCCGGCGGTCAACGAGGCAGCGGTCGTCGGCGTGCCCGATCCGCAGCGCACCGAAATCGTCAAGGCCTTCGTCGTTCTGGCGCCCGCCTTTCGAGGCAGCGAGGCGCTGGCCGAGGAACTGGCGCAGCATGTCCGCAAGCGCCTCTCGGCCCACGCCTATCCGCGCGAAGTCGAGTTCGTCAGCGAGTTGCCGAAGACGCCGAGCGGCAAGATCCAGCGGTTCCTGCTGAGGAAGGCCGAGGTGGAGAAGCGGAAGGGGTGACGCTGCCGATCTCCCCACTTGTGGCAGGGCTATCGCATATGGATTCTTGCGAAGAAGAACCCCCACCCTAACCCTCCCCACAAGGGGGAGGGAATGCTGCCGCGTGTCTTTAATTCTTGTTGGCGCCGAAAAGACAGGCGATGCTTCTGGGTCAGCGCCAACGGAAGTCTCCCTTCCCCTTTTGGGGAGGGGTTAGGGGTGGGGGTCCGTGCCGGGCAGACATCTCAGGAATTCCATATGCGATAGCCCTGCCACAAGTGGGGGAGATCGGCAGTTGCGCCGCCGCGCTTCTGCTCCTACCGCCCAGCGGTGCCCGCCATCGCCACAAAGGCGCTCTCGATGGTCTCGAACGTCAGCTCCGGATAGAGCGCGCCGGCTTCCGGCGTGGCCGTTTCGAGCGCCGTCTCACCGCGTATCCAAAACGCCCGCAGCAGTCCGAGCCAGGGGGCTGATGCGATCATCGCCTCAAGCTCCGCCGCACTCTGGGGCACGATGCGCGGCGAGCGGCCGCTCACCCGGCGCCACAGATCGATCATTTCGTTCTGGGTGATCTCGTTCTGGGCGATGCGGATCTCGCTGCGGATGGCACTGGGGTCGTTCAACGCGCGCAAGGTGACGGCGGCGATGTCCTTCTCGCTGACAAACGTCGCCGGCACATTGCCGTCGCCATAAAGCGTCACCTCTTCGGACGGCAAGGGCGACGAGCCGAAGCGCATCAGGTCGCCCAGCGTCGTCACCCAGGTCGAGAAGAAGCCGTTGGTGTAGATCACCGTATAGGGCAGATCCGCTTGCCTGATCGCGTCGAACACGGCTCGCTTGAGGTCGAGCGGCGGAACCGAGCCCGGTGCAGCGGCGGCAAAGTCGAGGCCGAAGCCGGCGGAAGGTACATAGCGGGAGACGCCGGCATCTCTGAGCGCGCGCACCAGCGTCATCTCGCTGGCCGAATCCACATGCACCGAGCTGATGACGCGATCCACCGCACCGGCGGCGCGGACAAGGCTGTCATAGTCGTCGAGATCGCCGACATGGATTTTGGCGCCGAGCTCCTTCAGCGAACGCAGCCGTTCTTCATTACCGGCTGTTGCCGGACGAACCAGAACGTGCAGGCGATCGCCATTGCCTGCGCTGGCCTTCGCCATCTCGCCACCCAGCAGCCCCGTCGCGCCGATGATCAGGGTGCTGGTCATATCGCCCTCCCATTGCGCAGGATGGAACCGTCCCAGTCGCGCTCGAAGCCGATGTCGTGCAAGCGAGGATTCGAGAAGCGTGAAACTCGGCGAAGCACCCGGCGGCGCTCGACGACTGCAGCGGTTCTGAGTGCAAGACCGCTCATCGCGGCGCCGATGGATTCGAAGGTCGGGTTCATTGTCCGTCTCCTGTATTTGCCTAGGCGCAAGCGTGCCGACGCCGTCCGCGGAGGACGAGCATGACGATTGCTCACATTGTTTCTGGTCGTTCAGCGCAACGGTGAGATGGAGAATCCGATCTGCATGCGCTGCTACACCAACAGATTGAACATTTCTGGGCTGGACGACAAACGACTCTTTGTGCAGGATTTGTGAGCAACGCTCACAGGTGGATCATGCCGCGCAAACTACCGCCCCTCACTGCCCTGCCCGCCTTCGAGGCCGCCGCCAGGCATCTGAGTTTCTCCAAGGCGGCGGCTGAACTCAACGTCACCCATGGCGCGGTCAGCCGCGCAATCCGCAACATCGAGGACAGGCTGGGCATCCAGCTTTTCGATCGGGGAACGCGGTCCGTTCGCCTGACGCCGGTGGGCGCCGCCTATGCATCGGAAGTCAGGACGGCGCTGGACCAGATCGCCGCCGCCACCATCGCCGCCACGCCCGACCGCACGACAGGCATCCTGAATGTCAGCACTTCGGACGGTTTTGCCGGCCGCTGGCTGGTGCCGAGGCTGCATCGTTTCCACCGCGCCAACGCCGATATCGACGTGCGGCTGTCGACCTCCGGCGTGCTTTCCGATTTCGTCAGCGACGGCATCGACATCGCCATCCGCTACGGCAAGGGCGGCTATGCCGGAGTGACAGCGGAATTTCTCGCCGATGAAGAGGTCTTCCCCGTTTGCAGCCCGGAACTGCTGCAAGGCGAACATCCGCTGCGCTTGCCGGCGGATCTCAGGCATCACAAATTGATCCATGATGCCTTTCGCATCGATTGGGCGACATGGCTGCAACATGCCGGCGTGGCAGATGTCGATCCGAAGCGCGGCGTGCGCTTCGATTCCGCCACCTTCGCCGTCGAGGCCGCGGTGCATGGCGAAGGCGTGCTGCTCGGCCGAAGCGCGCTGGTCTCGGCCGACCTTGCGGCGGGGCGGCTGGTTCGTCCCTTCGATCTCGCGTTGAAATCCGCCTCGCGCTACTATGTCGTCTACCGCGACGGCGCGCTGCGCCAGAAAAAGATCAGGGCGTTCCGCGACTGGCTGTTTGCCGAAGTGGCGGCCGACTGGATTGGCGCGACGAAGGGCGATTGAAGCGGAGGTCTACGCTTGCAAACCCAAGCGCTGCAGCGCCGCGCAGACCCCCACCCCGCTGCTTCGCATCGACCCTCCCCACAAGGGGGAGGGTGAGGAAGGCGCCCTGCCCGCCTGCCGAACAGCGCCTTTTTTGGAAATGCGGAAAAGCTGGGCTCCCTACCTCCCCCTTGTGGGGAGGTCGGACCGGAGGTCCGGGTGGGGGTTCTGGCGCAAACTTTACTAGACTGGAGTTCCTCGCCTCACGAAGTCGGGAGAGGAGGTCGGCCCGGCACTACTCCTTTGCGCGAAAAACTTCCGGCACGACGAACACTTCGTCGGCCCGGCCATAGCCGCCGTCGGCGACCTCCTCCACCAGCACCATCGTGAAGGGGCGCGCACCCTCGCCGAAAAAGTCGACGAACATGGCTGTCGTTCGATGGATGAGGTCTTCCTTCTGCGCCCTGGAGAGCGCTGCTTGCGGTAACTTGATGTTGGCGAATGGCATGATCTTTTCCTTTCTGTGGAGTTTCAGGTTCGGGGTGGAGCGGTCGGCGACGCCTCAGACGACGCCGCCATTGGCGCGGATGATTTGTCCGTTGACCCAGAAGCTGTCCGGTCCGGCGAGGAACGAGACCAGCCCGGCAATGTCGTCGGGCTGGCCAAGCCGGCCGAGCGGGATCATCTTGCCGATGGCCTCGATCTGCGCCTCGCTCTTGCCGTCCGTGAACAGGGCGGTCTCGATCGGCCCGGGCGCCACCGCGTTGACGGTGACACGGCGCGCGCCAAGCTCCTTGGCCAGGATGTGGGTCATCGCCTCGACGCCGGCCTTGGTGGCGGCATAGACGCCATAGCCCGGCTGGTAGAGGCCAACGACGCTGCTGGAGAAGTTGACGATGCGGCCGCCGTCGCGAAGCCGGCGCGCGCCTTCCCGCATGCCGCGGAACACGCCGCCGAGATTGATCGCGATCTGCGTGTCGAACGAAGCATCGTCGGTCTGCGCCATCGGCGACATCTTCATGACGCCGGCATTGTTGACGAGGATGTCGATGCCGCCGAACGCCTTCTCGCCGGCGTCGAACAGCGCTGCGATCCCATTCGGATCGGCGATATCGGCCTGAACGGCGATCGCCTTGCCGCCGCCGGCTTCGATGCTGCGCACAAGCTCTTCGGCCTCGGCGCGGCCCCGTGCATAGTTGACGACGACGGCGACGCCGTCGCGGGCGAGCCGCTGTGCGATGGCGGCGCCGATGCCTTTGGAGGCGCCGGTCACGATCGCGGTTCTGGTTTGGCCACCCGTATCTGTTTGATTGGATGTCATGGAAGTCTCTCCGTGTGTTGGTGACACGGATATAGGTCGGGCGGCTTTCCGGATAATCAGCCACCTATTGACATCACTATTCGGAAACTGCGAACAAAGGCCATGGATCGACTGGACACGATGCGGCTCTTCGTTCGCGTTCTGGAGCGGCGCAGCTTCACCGCTGCCGCAGCCGATCTCGGCCTGCCGCGTTCAACGGCGACGGAAGCCATCCGGCGACTGGAAGAGCATCTCGGCGCGCGGCTTCTGGAACGAACGACGCGGCAGGTGAACGCCACCCAGGACGGCGAAGCCTACTATCGGCGCTGCCTGTCGATCCTGGCCGAAATCGAGGATGCCGAAGCCGCCTTCCGCAATGCGGAGCCCTTCGGGCTGCTGCGCATCGACGCCAGCACGCTGCTCACCCGCACATTCCTGTTGCCGCGCCTGCCGGAGTTCCTCGACCGCTATGCCAGAATCGACCTGCAGATCGGCCAAAGCGACCGGCTGGTCGATCTCGTGCGTGAAGGCGTCGACTGTGTCATCCGCGTCGGCGAGCTACCCGACAGCGGCATGATCATGCGGCGGCTGGCTGTCATCCGCGAGATCACCTGCGCCAGCCCTGGCTATCTCGAACGCCACGGCACGCCCGCCTCCCCCGATGCGCTCGACGGTCACCAGGCGGTGGGCTTTGTTTCGTCGCGCACTGGCGAGACCCTTCCGTTCGAATTCACCGTCGCCGGCAATATCCGTGAGGTGCGGCTGCCAGGCCGCGTCGCCGCCAACAATTCCGACACCGCCGCCGATCTGGCGCGGCTTGGCCTCGGCCTCATCCAGGCGCCGCGCTATCGCTTCGAAAAGGATCTGGCGGATGGGACGCTCGTCGAGGTGCTGGCCGACTATCCGCCATCGCCAACGCCGCTGTCGGCGCTCTACCCGCAGAACCGTCAGCTCTCGCCACGCCTGCGCGTCTTCCTCGACTGGGCCTCGCACATCTTCGCCGAGGCCGATCTCTAGGGCAATTCCAGGAAAAATGTGAACAGTTTTCTCGGGAAGCGCGCCACGGGCTGAGGCCGTTCCGGTCCAAAAGCGGACAAAAGCGAATGAGCGCACTTGATCCATAACCGAAGTTTCACGAAAATCGTCCCAAAGCCGGTTGCTGCCATTCAGCGCGCCACCTTCCGTCTGTTGGACTGGACATTGCGGCGCCTGGCCCAATCGCCGCAGATGAGGAACCGGATGGCCATTATGAGGAGACTGTTTATAACGGTCGCTGAAATCGCGATGACCAAGGGGAGACGATGCGCTACATACGTCCGCTTTCAATAGAAGATGCCGTTGGCCAGTTGGCCGGGTCGGCTGGTACGGCCGCCATCCTTGCGGGAGGCAGCGACCTCCTGGTCAGAATGAAGGGCGGCTTTGCCGAACCAGAGCTGATCGTCGACATCAAGGCGATCGACGGCTTGAGCGAGATCCGGGAAACGGCTGAAGGCTTCAGCATCGGCGCGGCGGTTCCCTGCGCCGTCCTGGGGGAGAACACCGCGCTCAGGAAGGCATGGCCCGGTGTCGTCGAGGCGGCCAAGCTGATCGGATCGAAGCAGGTGCAGGGACGCTGCACCATCGTGGGCAATCTCTGCAACGCATCGCCGGCCGCCGACAGCGTGCCGGCGCTGGTTGCCGCCGGCGCCAGGGCAGTGGTCGTCGGGCCGTCGGGCCGGCGCACGATCCCCGTGCAGAGCGTGCCGACCGCGCCGGGCAAGACGTCGCTCGCCAAAGGCGAGATCATCGAGGCGATCCTGCTCGACAGCCAAGCGCCGCGCTCGGGCGATGCCTATCTGCGTTTCATTCCACGCACCGAAATGGACATCGCGGTGGTCAGCGCCGGCGTGAACCTGACGCTCGATGAGCACGGTGTGGTCAAATCGGCCCGCGTGGCGCTGGGCGCCGTGGCGGCGACGGTGCTTCTGGTCGAAGAGGCGGCGGAGGTGCTCATCGGCTCCACGCTGGACGAGGCGACGCTGGAGCGGCTCGCCCAGGTCTGCGCGGGGGCTTGCCGTCCCATCGACGACAAGCGCGGCACTATTGAATTCCGGAGGAAAGTTGCGGGTGTGCTGGCCAAGCGGGCCGCAACGACCGCCTATGCACGTGCGGGAGGCAAATGATGGCTGGTATAGCAGTTTCAACCACAATCAACGGCGACGCTGTCGAATATCTTTGCCAGCCCGACGAGACGCTGCTCGACGTCCTGCGCGATCGGCTGGGGCTGACGGGCGCCAAGGAAGGCTGCGGCACCGGCGACTGCGGCGCCTGCAGCATCATCCTCGACGACCGGCTGGTGTGCTCGTGCCTGGTGCTCGGCGCCGAGGCTGAAGGCCGCCGCGTCGAGACCATCGAGGGCATGGCCCATGGCGACACGCTCCACCCGCTGCAGCAGAAATTCCTCGAGCATGCGGCATTGCAATGCGGCATCTGCACGCCGGGCTTCCTGATCGCGGCCAAGGACCTTTTGGCCAAGAACCCCGACCCGACCGAGGAGGAAATCCGCTTCGGCCTTGCCGGGAACCTGTGCCGCTGCACCGGCTACGACAAGATCGTGCGCGCCGTTCAGGACGCGGCCGTCGTGATGAAGGGAGCCTGAGATGAATTTCGATCCACGTTTTTCCGGACGTAAATTCACCTCCGTCGGCACGCGTCCGATCCGTCCCGACGGCATCGACAAAGTGACGGGCCGCGCGCGCTACGGCGCCGACTTCAACATGGCCGGCCAGCTGGTCGGGCGTGTTCTCAGAAGCCCGCATGCTCACGCCAGGATCGTCAAGATCGACATTTCGAAAGCGGAGAAGCTCGCCGGCGTGAAGGCGGTGATCACTGCGGCCGACCTGCCGGACCTCACCGATGGCGATGCCGCCATGTACGACGTCCTCGACAATTGCATGGCACGCACGAAAGCGCTCTATGACGGCCACGCGGTGGCCGCGGTCGCTGCGATCGACGCCCGCACCGCCAGGCGGGCGCTGAAGCTCATCGAGGTCGAATACGAGCTTTTGCCGCATGTCACCGATGTCGACGAGGCGGCGAAGCACACGGCGCCCTTGATCAATGATGCCATCTTCACCGAGGGGCTCGAGGAAAAGCCGGTAAAACCCTCCAACGTCACCAAGCGCAGCCAGTTTGGCCATGGCGATGTCCATCAGGGTTTCGGCCACGCCGACTTCATCGTCGAGCGCTCCTTCAAGACCGAGCAGACGCATCAGGGCTATATCGAGCCGCATGCCTGCGTGGCGAATTTCAGCTCGGACGGCACCGCTGATCTCTGGGTCTGCACGCAAGGGCATTTCGTCTACCGCCAGCATTGCGCCCAGCTGCTTGGCATGGAAGCCTCGAAACTGCGCGTCACCTCCTCGGAGATCGGCGGCGGTTTTGGCGGCAAGACCCATGTCTGGGCCGAGCCGGTGGCGCTGGCGCTGTCGCGCAAGGCTGGACGGCCGGTGAAGCTGGTGATGACCCGCGACGAGGTGTTCCGCGCCTCGGGCCCGACCAGCGCCACCTCGATCGACGTCAAGATCGGCGCCCGCAAGGACGGCACGATCACCGCCGCCGAAGCGACGCTGCGCTACAGCTGCGGCCCGTATGCCGGCTCCTGGGCCGAGATCGGCGCCATGACGGCGTTCGCCTGCTACAAGCTCGATAACGTCAAGACGGTCGGCTACGAAGTGCTGGTCAACCGGCCGAAGACCGCGGCCTATCGCGCGCCTTCGGCGCCGATGGCGGCGTTTGCGGTGGAAAGCGCGGTCGACGAGCTGGCCAAGAAGATCGGCATGGATCCGGTCGACTTCCGCATCAGGAACGCCGCGCAGGAAGGCACAAGATCCTCCTACGGCCCGGTCTACGGCCCGATCGGCATCGGCCCGACGCTCGAGGCGGTGAAGAGCCATCCGCACATGAAGGCGCCGCTTGGCCCGAACCAGGGCCGTGGCATGGCTTGCGGCTTCTGGTTCAACTTCGGCGGCCAGACCTGCACCGACCTCAACATCGGCATGGACGGCTCGGTCTCGCTGGCCGTCGGCACGGTCGATGTCGGTGGTTCGCGCGCGTCGCTGTCGCTGGTGGCGGCGGAGGAACTCGGCATCGACTATTCCCAAGTCAAGGCGATCGTCGCCGACACCTCCAGCCTCGGCTACAACGACATGACGGACGGCAGCCGCGGCACCTTCTCCTCCTCCATGGCGACGATCTCGGCCGCCCGCAATGCGATTCTGATCCTGCGCGAGCGCGCCGCGCAGATGTGGGACATTGCCGTCGACGACGTGGTCTGGGAAAAGGGCCACGCGATCGCCAAGGGCGAGAAGCACGGCAATCTCGGCAAGCTGTCGCTGAAGGAGATCGCGGTCGAATCGGGCAAGACCGGCGGACCGATCGCCGGCCACAGCGAACTCGTCGCCGATGGCGCCGGCGTCTCCTTCGCCACCCATATCTGCGATATCGAGGTCGATCCCGAGACCGGCGCAACCAGGGTCATCCGCTACACGGTGGTGCAGGACGCCGGCAAGGCGGTGCACCCGACCTATGTCGAGGGACAGTACCAGGGCGGCGCCGCGCAAGGCATCGGCTGGGCCCTCAACGAGGAGTATATCTACGGCAAGGACGGCCGGCTGCAGAACGCCGGCTTCCTCGACTACCGCATCCCGGTCTGCTCGGACCTGCCGATGATCGACACGCAGATCCTCGAAATCCCCAACCCCAACCATCCCTACGGGGTGCGCGGTGTCGGCGAGACGTCGATCGTGCCGCCGCTGGCGGCGATCGCCAATGCGGTGTCGAACGCCGCGGGCGTGCGCATGACGCACATCCCGATGTCGCCGCCGCGCATCCTGGCGGCGATCGAGGCGGCTAGAGCATGATGCCGAAAAGTGCGAAGCGGTTTTCGGATAACATCATGCTCCATCCCGAATAGGGGTCTCGCGAATGGTCGAAGTAACGCTCTGGGGCTCGCTCGCCGCGACCGCCGGAGGCAACAGCAAGGTCGAGATCGAGGCCAAGGACATAAGGGAGCTGTTCAGGAAGCTGGCTGAACAGTATCCCGGCCTCGAGCCCTGGATCGAGAAAGGCATCGCGGTTGCGATCGACGGGACGATCTATCGCGATACGTGGTCGAAGAAGCTGCCGGAGGGGGCGGAGATTTTTTTGCTGCCGAGGCTGGCGGGGGGATAGGCGAACACCTGGCAGGGTAAAAAGTGCACTGTCACCGTAACTCGACACCGTAACTCGTAATTCACGTAATTCAGCGGACGCTCATCAGCGGGCGGCGCGATCTCCGCGGACACCTTTACAATCAGCGCGTCGGCCCGTGCCGGCGCGGATAATCCAACGCCTACTCAGCAAGCCAATCGTTTAGCACCTCGACATGAATAGCAAAGTCTCGTCCTTCGCCGGGTCCACCTTTGTGGACGACACCGGCGACCGCGTCGTTGCTGTCGAGAATGGGACCACCAGACATGCCCTGTGAAAGCTTTTGCGTCACTTCGATCAACTTAACACCGTGCTTGACAGGAAGTGAGCTCACCTTCCCATCTCGTACATTGAGCCTGTCGCCAGGACCAAAGCTTGGATAGCCGACTGCGATCAACTCTTGACCGACAGCAACGGCGTGAGTTGATCGCTCGAAGTCGAAATACTCGGTAGTTGGGATAGCGTGACCAAGAATCGCAAGATCACGATGCTTGTCTCGCTTGAGCACGGTCGCCGTGAATCTGTTAGCAAACTTACTCGGGTGATAGACCTCAATTTCGTCCACTCCCTCTACGCAATGCGCGGCGGTGACAAGGCCGACATCCTTGAGGAAGAATGCACTGCCCTGCAACAACTTGAGCTTCTCGCCCTCACCCTCACAATACTCGATAACCCACACAGCCCGGTCCCGGATCTCGTCCGCAGTCGGCGTCACCTCGATCTTTCGGTCCGGGAAGCTAGCGTTGAAACGGATAGCAATAGCCCGAAATACAGGGTCAGATTGGCCTCGGATGTACTTAAGCCAGGTGATCTTGCCTCCGAGATGCTTGCCAAGGTCGGACGAGCCACCATGGTCTCTCTTGAATTTCGCCTGCGCGGCCGTTCTGCCCAGTGTCTCCACCGAATAGAGCGCTGCCCGAATATTTCGGACATAGCGACGGTCTACATTGATTAGCTCGTTGATCTTGAGCCCGGTAACCATCCGGCGCGAATTTCGGTCGGCGTAGTGTGCCTTTGCGGGGTTTATCGCGAATCCGTTACTGACGACGATGTTGCGCAGGGCCGAAACGAGGAGATCGGGTGCGAAATGGCCCAAGGGCTGAGCCGGTCCCTCGAACAGCGCCGCCATGGGTTGATGGCTCGAAAGCGTGATGTCATCTGCATAGCGTGTGTAGATGCAGCGTACGCCCTTCGCGAAGGCAAGCAGTTCCTTATCCAAGCGAAAACAGATCATGTTGGAGAGGACAGGACTGGTTGGCGCGCCCTGAGGCAGATGAGAGTTGGAGCAGCAGAGACGGGTAATGATGCTTGCTACGCGACTGTCGATGCCGAGAGCTTCAAGGACGCCAGTGACTCGGCTTTCGGTGATCGATGGAAAGAAATCCTTCAGATCGATGTTAAGCACGTAGCGCTTACGCAGGTGCGCCAACGCGTTGGTCTTTACCGATTTTCCAGAGACAAAACCATGGACTGGATTTCGAACGCGATAGAGCCGGTCAAGTAGCGGAGCGATCTGCCTCTGAAGATATTTGAGGCGCTCGTTCGGCGCGCTGATAATCCTGGTCTTGTCCTTCCCCTTGGCGATCTCGAACTGGTGGTACATGCGTCCGCGAAACCACCAGATCTTTTTCAACTCCTTGGCTGACATGCCCAAATAGGTGAGAAGCGAAGCTTCATTGGCCAACTCAGGAGGTATTGTGGCGCGGACAACAGGGATACCAAAATAGGACGTCGGCACGAGGTCTCCCTTCCAATCACGCCATGTGACGCGTTTATTGATGGCGCGCACGATATGTGCAGACATTAGCTCTTACGCCGCAGTTACTACAGCGCGTATGCGAGGGGAGACCTCGTGTGACGAGGCCTATCAGTTCTTTGGTGAGTCTTCAAACCTGCTCGTAGATATTTTGCGGATCATCCGAGTTGCATTCGGCATTACGAATGAACGGCCACTTTTGGCGCAGCTCTCCCGCGTGAATGACAGAGAAGGCGCAGTGCTGTCTTTCAGAGTTTCGCCTGCCATAGTCGCCTCGAGCCAAAAGCAGCCGCCTCTCCCCTACCTTTCCTCCACAATCCGCAAATACGCTGCCGTCACGAACAGCACGATCAGCCCGAACAAGATCCGCCTTGCGCCTTCGGGCATCTGCAGGATGGTCAGCAGGGTCGTCAGCACGGTCAGGATCAGGGCGCCGATGATGGTGCCGGTGTAGCCGCCGCGGCCGCCGAAGATGGAGGTGCCGCCGATGACGGCGGCGGCCACCGAGGGCAGCACCAGCGGTTCGGCGAGCGAGAGGGAAGGGGCCTTGATCAGGCCGATATAGAGCAAGCCGGTGATGCCGGCGAGCACGCTTGAGGTGATGAAGAGCGCGGCTACTACTTGGCAGTAGTGGGCGTGTGATGGCAACGCTTCGCTTCTTGGTGTCGCAAAAATTTGCGCCGTCACCAAGAAGCAGAGCTCTCTCACTGCAAGATGTCCTTCGCCGGCGAAGCGGCCGCAGGCAACACGCCAATTCCACTGATGATGTAGCCCGGATCATCAGAGTACGAGAAGACTTTTGTAATGACACCTGATTTCAGGGCTTCAGCGCTTTGGAGGTTGTAGAGACCGTAAGGTGTCGCAAGTCCCATCATGGCGAACACGTCGTGGCTGCTGACGCCCATTTCGTCGAGGTAGGTGGAAAGCATTTGCTTCAACGTGGGGTCGGACCGCGTCGAAATTGCATCGAGGTCTCTTCTCCCGGTCTGTTCGGATCCTTTGTAGCCATTGACCGTTATTTGATGGAGGCCGATGCGGGCATTAGCAGCTGCAGCGCGAACCTGGCCGCCCATAAATGCAAGTGGGCAAGCCGAGAAGCAATAGGCGCCTCCTGAGTGGACTTCACCTTGCGACCAGCCGTTCTGGACGATTTTTTCTGGACAGCGCGGTACAAGCATTGGGCAGCCGTTTAGCAGCGTTCTGCCCACTGCGGTTTCCAGGCCGGCGGCGCGGATCATGCGCCCAACCGAAAGCGCGGCAGCCACGTCCCCGCCGGGAGACTGAAACACGACAGGAAGTTTCTTGCCCTTCAGCCGTTTCAGAAACTTCTTGAACCGTCTGCCGGTGTCACCTGTTATGGCGCCTTCGGCCGATATCCATTGGATGCAGGTTTGCGTGCAGTCGCCGTTGCGCACCAGAGCAAAATTCATTGGCCACTCGTCGGGAACTTGCTTTGTTTCTGCGGCCGATGCTGCCGCAATCAAGCAAAAAAGAGATGCGGCGATGATGAGGTAAACGGTCGGCAGTAAAGCAACGCGCATTGCCATGATGATAGCTCAATCAACCTTCATAGTCATGGTCACTGTCGACTTGCCGTGGTTGACTTGGCTTTTTCCAGCGGCGACGAAAACAAAGGTGTCAGTGCCCTTGTAGTCACTTTGGGCCTGATAGGTGAGGACCGAGCGGCTGAGGGCCGTGACGACGCCATGCTGAGGGCGGGAAATGATTTTCAGAGTTGTGAGGGTACCGCTGGCTCGGATAGGAAATACACACTTTTGGCCACTATGGACCATGGCGCTGCCAGTCGCGTCCACGCCGAGCCAGAAACGCAATCGCCACGGACATTCGTCCGCCTGCGCTGATGTTGCAAGGCTCATGCCGAGAAAGCCGGCGAGAGCAAGGGCTGAAAGTCTGGTGGAGATCATGGAATAGCACTTTCTTGCCAGATGAGATTTAAATAAAGCATCGGATTGTCGCGTGTCGATCCATGCCCGAAGCCGATCAATCTTTCGGACTCGGTGGAATCAACAACTCTTCGAAATTGCAAGTCAAATATATTGGCAGAATCCGACCAATGCCCTTGGTCTGCAGAATTATCTGAGCCCATTAAAAAATAGCGTCAGCTTTTCCTTGGATTTCTCCACATCCGCGATCCCCCCCGCCTACAGGCAGGGATTTCTGCATATTGGTGGTATGTCATGCAATGGATTTTATTTTCTATTTGAAATTGGCGTCATGAATTGGCCGAGCTTCAGGCTGTCTTGATCGCCTTGTTTGTGATCTGATCCGCCGCCATCGTTGGCTCTTCTGGTTTTACCTCTCCTCGACAATCCTCAGATAAGCCGCGGTGACGAACAGCACGATCAGCCCGAACAAGATCCGCCTCGCCCCCTCCGGCATCTGCAAAATCGTCAGCAGCGTCGTCAGCACGGTCAGGATCAGGGCGCCGATGATGGTGCCGGTGTAGCCGCCGCGGCCGCCGAAGATGGAGGTGCCGCCGGTGACGGCGGCGGCCACCGAGGGCAGCACCAGCGGTTCGGCGAGCGACAGCGAGGGGGCCTTGATCAGGCCGATATAGAGCAGGCCGGTGGTGCCGGCGAGCATGCTGGAGGTCACATAAGGCCAACGGCGGCTCTCCATCGCCGCTTCGCAGCCCGGCGCCTTTGCCCGGGAAGGCGCGGCAGGGCTATGGATACTTCGTCGGCGGCACCCCAGGGTTCAAATCGCCCTGCAGTTCCTTCGGCAGCGGCAGGCTTGAGCATTGCAGGTGCACTTCACGGGCGAACAGCTTTCGTTGCTTCTGCTCATGCTCCTTGATGGCTGCGACGAGCCCCATCGAGTATGGACCAAGCAGGACGCCGAAACCCCACCCCGGATGCTCTTTCTCGCGAGCCTCGTAATCCGAAGCCGCCCTGCGGGCCTGCTGGCATGCCGGCGAAGCCCATTTCTGGTCCTGCTGCGAAAGCGACGCCTCATAGTCGACCGGGGAGGTCGCGCATCCGGCCACTGCCGCGGTCAATGCGAGGCAGATTGCGATTCTCATCCGAAGCCTCTCCTGAGCCTTGTGAAGGGCCTGCATAGACCTCTTCATCCCGCAAGGCGATAGCTGCGGTCGGGCGCCTTCCCCACCCTTCGCAACCCGCCGCCCTCTCCCCGGCCCTCCAGCCGCCGGATTCGAACCCATGCCTGGAACCAAATCGCGGGGCCTGGAACCAAATCACGGGCGAGACTGTTCAGTTGTAACTTTGATCCGACGCTGCGGCCGGCAAAGCGGCTACATTGAGGAGTTCTCACCATGAAGATTTCATCCGGATTTCGTTCCATCGCGGTTGCCGCCATCGCCACCGCGAGCATCGGCTTTGCCAGCGCCGCGCATGCCGACAGCGGCACGATCCGCTTCGCCGTCTACAAGGCTGCCTTCTTTGTCGGTGGCTCCGGAGGCGAAGGAACGCTGACCTTCCATGGCCGCCGCTATCCCATCTCGGTCGGCGGCGTCTCGGGCGGTCTCGCCTTCGGCGTCTCCAAAACCTATTTTCAAGGTACCGTGCGCCACATCAAACGCGCACGGGATGTGACCGGGGTCTATGGTGCGGCAGGCGGTGGCGGCGCGCTTGGCAAAGGGGCTCAGGTGATCGTCATGAGCAACGACAAGGGCGCCCGGCTCGAATTGACGGGCAGGCAGGTCGGCCTGCAGGTCAACGCCGACCTCAGCGGCATGAGCATCTCGCTGCGGTAAGGGCCTAGCTCCTCAATCCCGGCGCTTCCTGCCCCGTCCGCTCGACATATTCCGTATAGCCACCGCCATAGGTGTGGATGCCTTCGGGCGTCAATTCCAGCACGCGGTTGGAAAGCGCCGCCAGAAAATGTCGGTCGTGCGAGACGAACAGCATGGTGCCCTCGTACTGCGAAAGTGCGGTGATCAGCATCTCCTTGGTGGCGATGTCGAGATGGTTGGTCGGCTCGTCCAGCACCAGAAGGTTGGGCGGGTCGAACAGCATCAGCGCCATCACCAACCGCGCCTTCTCACCGCCTGACAGCACACGGCATTTCTTCTCGATCTCGTCGCCGGAAAAACCGAAGCAGCCGGCGAGTGCCCGCAGCGGCGCCTGGCCAGCTTGCGGAAACGCGTCCTCCAGTGTCTGAAACACAGTGCGCTCGCCTTCCAGCACTTCCATCGCGTGCTGGGCGAAATAACCCATTTTGACACTTGGCCCGCGCGCCACCGTGCCGGTGTCGGGCTCGGAAGCGCCGGCGACCAGCTTCAGGAGCGTCGACTTGCCGGCGCCGTTGACGCCCATGATGCACCAGCGCTCGCGGCGGCGGACCTGGAAGTCGAGCCCCTCATAGATGGAGCGGCTGCCATAGCCCTTGTGGACGTTCTTCAGCGTCACGACATCCTCGCCGCAGCGCGGCGCCGGCAGGAAATCGAACGAAACCGTCTGGCGGCGCTTGGGCGGCTCGACGCGGTCGATCTTGTCCAGCTTCTTCACCCGGCTCTGCACCTGCGCGGCATGCGAGGCGCGCGCCTTGAAGCGCTCGATGAAGGCGATCTCCTTGGCCAGCATCGCCTGCTGGCGTTCGAACTGCGCCTGCTGCTGCTTGTCGGCGATCGCCCGCTGCTGCTGGTAGAATTCATAATTGCCGGAATAGCCGGTCAGCGAACCGCCATCGATCTCGACCACCTTGTTGACGATGCGGTTCATGAACTCGCGGTCGTGCGAGGTCATCAGCAGCGCGCCGTCATAATTTTTCAGGAAGGACTCCAGCCAGATCAGGCTCTCCAGATCGAGATGGTTGCTTGGCTCATCGAGCAGCATGGCGTCGGGCCGCATCAACAGGATGCGGGCCAGCGCCACGCGCATCTTCCAGCCGCCGGACAGCTTTCCGACATCGCCGTCCATCATCTCCTGCGAAAAGCCGAGACCGTCCAGCACTTCGCGGGCGCGGCCATCCAGCGCATAACCGTCGAGTTCCTCGAAGCGGTGCTGCGCCTCGCCATATTTTTCGATGATCTCGTCCATCCGGTCGGCCTGCTCGGGATCGGCCATGGCCGCCTCGAGGGCTGCCATCTCGGCCGCGACTTCGGACACCGGCCCGGCGCCGTTCATCACTTCGGCCACAGCGCTGTGGCCTTCCATGTCGCCGACATCCTGGCTGAAATAGCCGATGGTGACGCCGCGATCGACCTGCACCTGGCCTTCGTCGGGCTGCTCCTGGCCGGTGATCATGCGAAACAGCGTCGTCTTGCCGGCGCCGTTCGGCCCGACGAGGCCGACCTTCTCGCCCTTCTGCAGCGACGCCGACGCTTCGATGAAGACAAGCTGACGGCCGTTCTGCTTGCTGATGCTTTCAAGTCTGATCATGCGGTGTCCGGGCTATATGCTTGCGTGAAAGGATTTGCCCGGCGCCTTACGCGAAGGAGGGCCGCAAAGGAAGAGGCGCAAGCGCCGCAGCGCTTCACCTCCCCTTGTGGGGAGGGTCGGCGCACCGGGGTTGCGAAGCAAGGTCGGTGGGACGGGGTGGGGGCGCGGCGCTGCAAAAGACCCCCACCCCGCTCCGCTGCGCGGAGCGACCCTCCCCACAAGGGGGAGGGTGAAGACGCTCCACCAGACACACTTCGGAAACAACATTCAACATCCGGGAAAACTCGCGAAAACATCGCCTGTCATAACCACCTTCGCGGCGGTCAAGCGGGCTGCTGTACAACGCGAAGAAATGGTCCCGAAACATGCAACGACGTTCGACCGGATGGATCGGTGCCCTGACAGGCATTTCGCTCGCCATGCTGGCGGTCGCACAATCGGGTGCGGACGCTGCGGTCACCCGGAGCGAATATTGCAGCCAGCTCGGCCTTCAACTCGACGGGGCCATCCAAACGAAGGCCACCCCAGGCACCAGCGCAAGCCAGATCGCCGAAGCAACCGCGCTCCAGGACAAGGCGAACCGGTTTTGTGCCGAGCGCAAACAGGCCCAAGGCATCAGGACCTACGCCAACGCCCTGAAGCTTCTTGGCGTGACGCCGGTCGACCTGAACCAGTGACAGCAACCATCAATCCTTGAAGAAAGGGCCGCCTCTCTCGCAGAGTGAGGGCGGTTTTTCCAGCGCATCGCACCGCGGAAGTTCCTGTCGACTACTTCTCGCCCAGATACTGGAAAACGGCCTGTTTCCACCAATCGCTTTCGATGGTCTGCAGGAGGGCGACATCGAGAGACTTGCGCAACGGGCTGCCGAGCGGCAGCGCAATGGCATATTGCTGCTGGTCGAAGGTCGCATCGAGAACCTGCAGGCTCGTCGCGTAATTCTGCCCGACCAGCCAGCCAAGCAGCGGCTTGTCGTGCACCAGCGCATCGATCTTGCCGGCGCGAAGCGCGTTGAGGCCCTGCTGGATCGAGGCAAAGTCCTGATGACGGATCTGGGTCGAATCCAGATAGGACGCCGTCGACGAGCTCTGCACCGCGCCGACCGTGACCTGGGCGAGATCGCTTTCGCCCTGCACCATTCCTTCCATCTGCGTCACCGTCAGCACCGATGTGACGCCCGCGGTGAACACCGCGATGGCAATGATCGATCCCATCATCCAGAGCGCGGCCAGCACGCGCCCCGGCACGGTTCGCGGACCGAAGTCGCCGGTGCTGGCTTGCGTCGCGGCGATGGTCGACCACCACATGCTGGAAAACAGTCCCTTGGCGACGCCGCCGCCGAAATCGTCATTGTGCCGACGTTCGAACATCCAGATCAGGACGCCGACCACCACCGATATGATGACCAGCCCCAGCACCGCCTGCAGGAAGCCGAACGACGTCAGGGCATGCAGCACCGGCCGCCATGACGGCTGGTTGTTGAGCGGTGTCGCAATGCCGAGCCCGGTCGTGAAGAAGGGCTGCGTGAAGTCGACGGCCTTTTCGCGGTCGGCCGTGACCGTGATCGCGGCCATCGCCGCATCGAACCTGCCGTTGACGACGCCATCGATCTGGTCCTGCACGGCAGGCACTTCGACATAGCGGAAGCGAAGGTTGAGCCGCCCGGCTATTTTCTGCCAGAGGTCGATGCTCAATCCCGACCAGCTGCCGTCCTGCAGCTTGAACGCAAAAGGCGGCGCCTCCTTGATCCCGACCGAGATCTCTTTTGCCGGCGAGGCCGAGGGAGAAGCCAGGTCGGGAGACGTCTGGTCGGGCGAGGTCTGGGCAAGCGTGGCGCCGGCTCCCACACACGCGACGATGACAATGAGACCCAGCGCCATCGTCCACGAAGCAACTCTTCTCAACGGCAACGACTCCCAGCGTCCGCCGCTCGATCGTCGCGGCTTTCGAAGGGTAGCCGCCGTGCCGTCCTTCGTCCACCGGCGATGTCGTTGCTGAAGCAGCCGCGCGACGCGCCGACCATCGAATTGCGCAAAAACAAGCAGTTGGAACAATTTCACGATTCAGATCCTGAAGCGCTTCGCGCAACGCCGGATCCCGTGCGGACAGGCTTGCCGTGCCGAAGACGAACTGGCGCCCAAACCAGCCCACCCCAAACCTTACTTCCTGCCTTGCGGGTAGATCGTCTCGCCGCGCTTCAGCATTGCCACAAACGTCTCGATCTTCTTCTTGCGCCCGGCCTCGGTCTTCATGTTGTGGGTGCGGAAGGCGAGCGCGAAACGGTTCTGCGCACTGAGTTTTGCCAGCATCGCCTTCGCAGCGGGTTCGGCGTCGATTGCCGCTTGCAGATCATCGGGGATCTTCATCTCCTTGCCGCTGCCATAGGCGCGCGCCCAGCGCCCGTCCGCCTTGGCCGCCTCGACCTGTTTGAGCCCATGCTCGGTCATGCGGCCCTCCTCGACCAGCCGCGCGACATTGTCGATGTTGATCAGGCTCCAGATGCTCTTCCGACCGCGCGGCGTGTAGCGCTGCAGGAAACTCTTGTCGTCCAACCCCTTGCGCACCGCATCGATCCAGCCGAAGCACAGCACCACGTCGATGGCTTGCTTGGGGGTGATCGACTTCAGTCCCGACCCCACCTTGTGAACCTTGATCCACACTTCGGTTTCCGTGGCGTGGTGCTTGCCGAGCCATGCGTAGAAGCTGCCCGGATCCGGGAATTCATGGACCTTGTCGGGATCAACCTTGACCGGCGCCATTAGCCGGCCTGTCCTTTCGGTGTCGCTCGCGCCATCAGTTCCCTCTCTGTCGTCCCTGGCATTGCCCGTCATCGACCAGAATGGCACGAGTCGCTGTCAGTTTCCGGCAGCAAACTTGGCGGGCGCCTACGGCGTTCCTTCGCGCCCCTCGACCTGAACATTTTTCTCCCGGCCCCGCTGTATGAAATTTCGGAATACCTGCCATGCTCGTGCTCGGGCACGCCATCTCGCTCCCGGGGGAATATGCCATGAAATCTCTGTTGCTCGCCTTTGTGTTGTCTCTCCCCACGGCCGCCCTCGCCGAGCCAATCGAAACCCGGAAGATCATCACAGCGGTGACCGGGGACTTCAACGGCGACGGCGCCGTCGATCTCGCCATGGTGGTGGAGACCGAGCCCGGCCACCCGATGGATGTCCACTTCTTCCTCAGGGACAAGGAGCACAATTACCTCAAGCCCGTCGAAACCGTGCACGAGCAGATCCACGGGGAATGGAACGGCTACGACCGGCCGGGTTACGAGAACTCCGACACCGAGCCGGAACTGACGATGCTGCCCAACGGTTCGATCAAATTCTACCTGCCGGCGATGCCGGTCGGCAGCGAACGGACCGACATGACGCTGACCATCGCCTGGCGCGACGCTGCCTTCATCGTCGCCGGCTTCGCCTATGACCATGATGACTATTTGAAGGAGAATGCCGAAAGCGCCTGCGAGTACAATGTCCTGACCGGCAAAGGCACCGGCAGCGAAAAGCAGCCGGACGGCAGCACCAAGCACAAGACCGTCTCGGTCGAAGGCCAGACCATCGCCTTCAAGGACTGGAACCCGGGCACCGCCTTCACCGCTTGCGGCAACTGATCGCCCTGCATCATCGGCGCTTCCGATAGCGCTATCGGTTTCTTCCGTTTTCACTTGCCGTACCGAACTGCCAATTCCCTGCCCTTCTCCATCCAAGCAAAGGCAGAGCGAATGAGCATTTCAAATGAGAAAATCCTGATCGTCGGTGGCGGCTCTGGCATGGGTCTGGCGCTGGCCCGGCGCTGCGTCGAGGCCGGCGCCGAGGTGATCATCGCCGGGCGCGGCGAGAACCGGCTGCGGCAGGCGCGCCAGGCGCTTGGCAATCCCGCCGAGGCCCTGGCCGCGATGGCCGAGCGGCTGCCCGTCGGGCGAATTGGCAACCCGATGACATCGCCGACGCCATCGACGCGTCTACTGCAGTTGCGGCTTTTTCAGAAAACTGCCGCGGTCGGCCGATTTGACGCGCAGCCAGGTTTCGCGGCCGTCGCGCAACACCCGCATTGGAATCTCGGCCCCCGCCGAGCCGCTCTCCCACAGCTTGCGATAGAAATCGGCCAGCCCGTCGACCGCGCCGTCCCGGATGTCGGAGATGATGTCGCCTTGGCGCAGGCCGGCCTTGGCCGCCGGGCCGCCCTCGGTCACGCTCATCACCACCACTCTGCCGTCGCTTTCGGCCGACAGGGCGCCGAGCCACGGGCGCGGCGGCTTGGCCACCTGGCCGCGTGTCAGGAGGTCGTCGAGAATGGGCGGCAAAAGATCGATCGGCACCACCATGTTGATATCGGCGACCTCGCCGTTGCGGCTCATCTGCAGGCGCAGCGAACCGATGCCGAGCAGCGAGCCGTCAGCGCCGAACAGCCCGGCACCGCCCCAGGACGGGTGCGCCGGTGCAATGAAGATCGCCTCGTCGAGCAGATATTCCCAATAGCCGGCGAATTCCTGCTTGGTCACGATCCTGGCCTGCACAGACTGACCGATACCGTCGGCCAGCACGACGGCGTCACCGATCCTGGCCTTGCCGGCATCGCCCAGCGCCACCGCCGGCAGGCCGAGCGGCGCCAGCGCCTGCACCAGGCCGAAGCCCGATTCCTGGTCGTAGGCCAGCGCGTGCGCGGGGATGACGCGGCCGTCATGACTGGTCAGCCAGACTTCTTCCGCCTCCGTGATGAGATAGCCGATGGTCAGCACCAGCCCGTCGTTGCGAATGACGACGCCGCTGCCTTCCCTGAGCGTGCCGAGCGCCCCGGCCGTAAAGGCATCTTCGGGGACAGTGGCCCGCACGGCGACGACCGAGCGCGGATTGGGATTGATGGTCATGCTTCTGTCCTGGGTGGGCTTTGGTGACATCTTCTATAGGTATGCCACGCAGGAGAAGGCGCAAGGGTGAGGAAGTGCCCAATTGCCGATGTTGGCAATGCGGGCATCGATAATAGTTCAACGCAAGTTGAACTTACACATCCGCAGCCCTAGTTTATGGCGACCTGCCATCCTTCCCCGACACGAGGCCACGAAATGACCGACTACACACCGCCGAAAGTATGGACCTGGAACAAGCCGAGCGGCGGAGCCTTTGCCAGCATCAACCGGCCGATCGCCGGGCCGACGCAAGACAAGGAACTGCCCGTCGGCAAGCATCCGTTGCAGCTCTATTCGCTGGCGACGCCGAACGGCGTCAAGGTCACCGTCATGCTGGAAGAGCTTCTGGCGCGCGGCCACAAGGGCGCTGAATACGATGCCTGGCTGATCCGGATCAACGATGGCGACCAGTTCGGCAGCGGCTTCGTCGAGGTCAATCCCAACTCCAAGATCCCGGCCCTGATGGACCGCAGCGGCAAGACGCCGGTGCGCATCTTCGAATCCGGTTCGATCCTGGTCTATCTCGCCGAAAAGTTCGGCGAATTCCTGCCTACCGAACAGCCGGCGCGCGCCGAAGTGCTGTCCTGGCTGTTCTGGCAGATGGGCTCGGCGCCGTATCTGGGCGGCGGCTTCGGCCATTTCTACGCCTATGCGCCGGAAAAGTTCGAATATGCCATCGACCGCTTCTCGATGGAGGTGAAACGCCAGATGGATGTGCTCGACCGCCGGCTGGCCGAGACTGAATATCTCGGCGGCAAGGACTATTCCATCGCCGATATGGCCGTGTGGCCCTGGTATGGCGGGCTGGCGCTCGGACGCATGTACAATGATTCCGCCGAGTTCCTATCCGTGCAGGAATACGCACATGTGCAACGCTGGGCCAAGGCGATCGACGCCCGACCGGCGGTCAAGCGCGGCCGCATGGTCAACCGCGCTTTCGGCGAGCCTGCCATGCAACTGCATGAGCGCCACGACGCCAGCGATTTCGAGACCAAGACGCAGGATAGACTGGCCGCCGAATAGGCCATCGCGGATCGCGACAAAAGGAAACCCGCCACCGACGCGACGTCGGGGCGGGTTTTTCCCAAGGTCCAGTGCTGCGGGAACCCCTTAGTGCAGCACTTCAACGATCTGGCGGGTCTCCGGGTCGACGAGGACCGTCTGGTCATTGATCACCGCGACGCGGTATTTGACGTCGGGCACTTCACGCAGTTCGACAGTGTCCGGTACCGACGAGCCGAGCTTGAGTTCGACCCCCAGAAGGTTCACCGAGGCAAGCGGTTCCCTCTTGATGTATTCGCGAACGACCGTCTCCTGCTGCGGCTGGACGACGACGACGCTCTCCGCCAGCGCCGCACCAATGCCGCCCGTCAGGACGATGGCAGCCGCCGCGCTTGTAAGATAAAGTTTCATGACCGTCTCCTAGTGACAATTGAATTCCGCCCTCCATAAAAACTCCACCGCTGCCATGTGGTTCCATCCAACTTCAGAATTGAAGATGTTATGTTTGCAGCCAGGATATTAATTTGTTGCTGATCAAGCATGCGGCAGACAGCGCGGAAATGCTTGAAAACTTGCACAAATGTGTACGGACATTAGAAGACGAAAAATCCCTTCTGCAGCCGAATTGGCGAAGCACCTGTTGTCGCCGCGTCAAATCAGCCTCGCGTCCTCTATCTCGACGATGGGAGCACGAAAAAGACTCGCCCCGCCGGGAGCAGAGCGAGCCATGGCAGTGCCGATAGAGGTGGCAACCTCACCGGTACTGCTAGAGGACGCGAAGCATGATCACTTGTTCCACCTGACGGCCTGAGCCATGCGAAGCCGGTCGCGCATGCATCATGTTCCCACGACGACGCCGAAATGTTCCCACGATACGCTGTGCCGAAACCTCCAGCAGGGCTATGCCCAGACAACGCTGTCTCTCAGTGACCAAACACCGTGATCGCGCTGTGGGCGAGGTTCCCCGAATTTGCCCGGGCGCACACGCGCGAGTGATCCTGGCCAGCCGGTCTCAAAGCTGGACACCGTCGCGATGCAATGGCGGGAAGGCGTCTACCGGATCCTGGCTCGGCACGATATCGTGCGAGCGCCTGAAGATCAGCCTCATGATGAGCACGAAGTAGCCGACCTGCAGGACAAGCAGCGTCGCTATCGTCCAGGCAAATGCCTCCCAGAAAGAGCCGGTGACCATATAGGTCCACACCGCGACAATGAGAGCCGTGGCTGACATTCCTACGAGAAACTGCCCAAAATACATGGTTTCCCCAAACCGCCGAAACCGCGCCGGTTCCAACCAGTCCCTGCTCATCCCATTTCCCGCGAACAACATTTCATTATTTTAGCAACTTCGCAAGTAAGCGGCCGATCGCCACTGCGCGCTTTCCATTGCGCGGCGACTTGGCAACGGTGGCGATCCGGCGCGCGGCGGCGGTGCCGGCGGGGCTGGGCTGACGCGCCAGCCGTCGAAAATCCAGAAGCACGCCCGCTCTTTGCACTTCGAGCAGGGGAACAAATGCCGGCACGCCGAGTTTCGCCTCCAGTTTTTTCAAGGAAGGAGGCCGGCATGGCACCGCGCAACAAACCAAGCGCCGACATCGAAGATGACGCACCGCAGGCGGATGGGCCTACCATCGAGCAGCAGGATTGGGATGCGATCAAGGGCGGCGAGATCCTGCCAGAGTCCGTGCCGGAAAACGGCGACATGCGTTACGGCGTCGAAAAAGACGGCGATCTGCCCGACGAGGACGACGATAACGCGTACCAGGACAGCGACGATGCCCTTCCCGATGATGAGGAAGAAGCCGCGATCACGCGCGATCAGACCCGCGAGGGCCGATTCGACGAGACGTGAGCCATTCGTCGCCCGAGACATGACTGCCTGTTGTTGAACTTGCCAAAGCCACATTTTCCATGCCCGGTTCGCGGGAAAATGTGCTTGGCCGGCTAAGTTTTCCGCCTAGGCATTATATCAGATTTACCTAAAATAGCGGAACATCCAAGGGACATTATCGGAACTGAACAAGGCCCCTTGGACTTTTGCGCACGACGGATAAGACCTTGGTCCTACAGGAAAAAGCAAAAGCCCGACGTGACCGATTGAAGCTTCCAACGAGGGAACATCGGGGCCGTGTTCGTCGTTTGTCGAAAGCGGCCCCGCCGGGTGCCATGCCTGGAGAACAGCGCGATGCCCCACCGATCCACCATCATCAAGACGGGCCATGGCCCAGGAACGGCGATCGCCGTGCTCATGGTTGGATTAACGGCGGTGGGCATCGTGTTCCTTCTACTCGGCAGTTCACTTTACTTCAGTGAGCAGCCTGCGGATCAACGTGCCCTGTCTTCCCCGCCCGCTCGATCGATACACGCGGCCGATAGCAAAGCGGCAAACTGAACGAGCTACTGCTGAGCCATAGCGAGATTGCCGCCGCGCAAGTCCTCCAGACTTAGGCCAGGAAGATCCGCCATTGCCGCTGTCTGCAGTGCGGCGGCCGTGCTGGTGATCATGCAGCGAAACGGACAGCTTCGGACGGTGTTTTGTCCATCGGAGAAGTTTTGGGTTGCTTGCATTAACATTAGATATATCTAATGTAGCGATGGCCGACGACCGCCAGAAGTCGGCTGGCCCGGCGTCCTCCCTTTGCACCTGGCTGCCGGGCCATTTCTTGTCCTCGCCTTGCCGTCTTCGCCTTTGTGTGGCGCGGATTCATCTTCGCGCCGTTCGCCACGTATAGCTTCAGCCTCGACAAACAGCCTCCGGCTCGGCAGCCGCAGGAAAGATGCGGACGCCGAGCCCATCGCACTGATCAAATCGCTAGGACGTGCAGGCTAGCTGCTAAAATCGAAGGACGACCGAAGGGCCACGTCTGCGATAGCACCGGACGCGACGGCGACCATGCCGCCAGTAACTGCGGCAGACCCGTCTCCAACGCCGCCCGTGCCGGCGCCGGCGCCAGCCCCGATCCCGATCCCAGTCCCGATCCCAGCCCCGATCCCAGCGTCGATGGTCGACCGGCTGCACCTCCGCATGTGCACCTTCGTCGTCGAGGGCCTCTGCCTCAATTTCATCGAGAATGCCGTTTCCAGCGCTTGGAACACCGGCCGCTGCCTCGATCGGGCGAATTGCCCCTGCAAGGGCCGCGGCCCCGGCAATGCCAAACATCGCCGTCAAGAAGGATCGCCGATCCATAGTAACCTCCCAACGTTGCATAAGCTGAACGAAGCGCTCGGCTGCCGAATGAGCAGGCCGGCGCATGGTGAAAATAGAGGATTCGCCAGCCGCCGAAGCGGCTTGCGAATCCTATCAGCGCAGGAAGGGACGTTGCTGCGCCGATCGACGACATGTCAGCCAAGGACTATCCCCATCACCAGAAAGGTGACAGCTGTCGCGAAAATCGGTGCGAGCAACCAGCGCGCTTGGCCAACACTTTTGTCCATCTGTCTCTCCGAATTCCGGGAGACAAACAGCCATGAACAGAGAGCCGTTCCCGTCGGTAAGACCAATGCGCTCGCAGACCAGACTTAAGTCGCACGTCTCACCCGACCGAAGCCCCAGCGGAGGAACATTTTCATTTGGCTCAAGTTCAGTTGCCGTCAGCGTTGAACGATCCTGTCATGCTGACTCGCAAGGAGAAACGGTATGAAAATGCACCTAACGGGCGCCGCAGCGGCGCTATTGCTGTTGGCTGGTGTCGGCGCCGTTGCCGCTCAGGACGTTGTCATTCAGCCTGAACAGGACACGGTCATCCGCGAGTATGTGAAGAAGCAGCCTCTCGCTTCGGTCAAGGTTCCCGGTGTGGAACTGAATATTGGTAGCGCGTTGCCGGACACGGTCGAACTTCATGAGATCCCCGATGTCAAATACCGCTACGTGGTGGTCGACAACCGCACCGTCCTGGTGGATCCGGGCACCCGCAAGATCATCAAGGTCTACGATTGAATTTCGAACTGTCCAACCCGCCGCCAGCCATGGCGGCGGGTTGCCCAGCTTCCAATCAGGACGAGTGAAGATGACAAGCAAAGCTGTGACATCCCCTGCTTTGGGCGTTCGCCTGGCCGATCTCCAAGCCAGGATGCGTGATGCGCGGGTGACGGATGCCGAAATGAAAACCTTTCAAAAGGTCGCGGCCATCATGGAAGATCGTCATGGTCGGATCGATGCCGACGACCTGATTGCGGCATCGTTCCTCGCCGATCCGGTGCAGGACCCGGCAAACGCCCTGAGCGACATCCCGACAAGCCAGCAGACTTTTTGACTCCCTGACCGGGAAAGCGCGCCGAAAGTCTCAGCCGAATCCGCACTTTTGCTCCGGCCTATTCCGCTTTCGCGGAAGTTTCGAGCGGCCCGCAATGTGCAATGTTGCTAATGCGGCGGTACGAGCCGCCCTGGTTGACGCGGGCGCCCGAGCCATCCCAACAATGCGCCCCCCCGTCCGCGTCGACCACGGCAGCCGCCTGTCTTCTCTCGCGAAGTCCTCAAGCCGGCCCGCCTGATAATGCGCGCTGCGGCGACGGTCGGGCTTCAGCCGCCGACAAGCGCCTTTGTGGTCACCAGATTGACGCCGGCCTCGGCGAATTCGCCATTGTGCCTGAGGATGACCTGCTCGGCACTCTCGCTGGCATTGTCCAGCGTGCTGTGCACATCGGAGACCACGGTCACGCCGAGCCCTCTGGCGATGGCGCCCTTGACCGTCGCGGCCACGCAAAAATCGGTCTGTGCGCCCAAGAGCACGACAGCACTCGCACCCTGACCGGCAAGCCAGTCGCCGAAGGCAGGATTGCTGAAAGCATCGCGAACGGATTTGGCAAAGGTCGGCTCGTCCGCCGCTTGGCCGAGCGCGGGCCAAACCGGCCAGCCCAGCTCATCCGGTGCCAACGGGTCGCCATCGGGTCCGTCATGCCTGATAAAAGCGACCTTGCGCCCGCCGCGCCGCGCCCAATCGATCACCGCCTTGGTGCGCTCGACAATATCAGGCGCATCATGGATCGGCTGCTCGTGCACACCGTCGAACATGCCGGTCTGGAGATCGATGACGATGAGCGGCGCATTGTCTGGGAGGCTGGGTGCTGGCATGGGTTTTACATAGCACGGCGGACAGGGTGATCAAGATTTCGCTCATTCCGGCGCGCCGGCAAACAGCACCACGCCGTCGCCGCCGGTGGCCGGCAGTCGCGGATGGTGCGGTCGTTGCCGCCGGTCAGCACCGCGCCGTCGGCGGCGAAGGCCACCGCATAAATCGGGCCGGTCTGGCTGTCCAACATTGCGATCCGGTTGCCGCTATTGGAGGGCGGGCGCCTTGCCGCGCCTCCTTGGATTTATTGCAGTTTGCCGATTTCAGCCCGCATGGTTGACAGATGGCCGCAGTCTGGCATCATCGGATCGGGATTTTAGGAGAGTCTGATATGAAAAAAATCTATGTGAAGCCATCGTTCTTGAAAAAAGGCCGGTTGTCGGCGGTCACTGCGGCCAACGGCTCCTCGTTGCCGACACCGCAATAATTTCAGCGCCACCTGCTCCTGGCGCGTCCAAACCTCAACGCACCAGGATCAGGTCGTCCAACACCATTTGCCAATAGTGCTTCGTCGACAGGCGAACACGCGTTACAGCTTTGAGCATTGGAGCGTAGTGCAGCGGCGTTAGCGCCGACAGCGTGACCTCGTCGCTTGCAATCAGCTGCTCGCCAAGCCAGCTTTCGATCAGCGCCACCTCCCCTTCCGACGCCAGCCAGGCGGCGCTCAGCATGACCGAGTGAAAGCCGAACGGCCGTTCGCAGCTGAATTCGGCCGGCAGCCCGCTGCTGGTGTAGAGCACATGGTCGCCGGAAACATTACCATTGACATAGCCCTGGCTGTCCTTGGTGAAGTCGCGGGCCATCGCATTCAGGTTGCGCCACGCCAATCCGGCATGGCCAGCCGGAATTTTCCTGAGGCTGCGCGACGTCACATCGTCGAAATCGATCGTTTCGAGGGCGGCATCAGTGTCGATGCCGGCGCGTTGCGGCGACAGCAGGCCGAGATCCGCCGAGTAGGGCGATAGCGTCAGCCGCCGCGCCAAGCCGCCGCCGCTGACGCTGACCGTGTCGGCTTCTTCAGCCAGGTCGAAGCTGAAGACGGCACCCGGCGCCAGTGCCCGCGTCTCCAGGACGTACCCATTCCCCGACACGGAGAGGGTCGCTGGTCCATCGCCGGCGACGCGCCCGCTGACGCGGCGCGGCGGTGCCAGACCGACAGGCAGCAGCATCTCCTGCGATACCATCCCGGCCGGCGAACCCGGCAGCGGCAGGAAGTGTCGGGACTGAATGTCATTTTCGCTTTTCGCCTGCCAGCCGGGCGGCACCGAAACCACAAAGCGCCAGTTGCCCGGCTTGCGGATCACTGCCTTTCTGCTTTTCACCGACATGGGAAAGTTGGCAAAGCCGGCATTGTTGGTGCGCGCGGACGCGGCGAGCTTGCCGGCTTCGTCATACAGCCGCACCATGATCCCGGCCATCGGCCGGTCTCCGGCGCCGTATTTGCCGTCGCGATCGACATCGAAATAGACGAAGGACGAGTAATTGAGCATACCCCCGCGGGCGTTCCAATCGGTACGGACGGCATAGTCGGCAGCCGGATTGGTTAGCCGCCGTCCCTTGCGACGGCTGCGCTTCCGCCACAGCAGCCAGGACGCGACAGCAGCCGCAAGCACCACAATGGCGGCGGCCAGTATCTGGACAGCGCCCAAGTCAGGCATGGAGCCTCGCTTCACAAATCTCATGGGGGATTGCGTTCACGGGCGATCCGGCTGCGTTGGGCTACTTGCCGACAGGTTATTGCATGTCGGCCAAAAGCGAACCCGGATTTGGGACAGCGACATGCATCGAGACAAAGACTTAAAGCGCGTTGCAGGAATCCGTTCAAGCGCGACGCATGAAAGCAGTCGCCTTACTTCAATTCCACCCACACCGGCGCATGGTCGCTGGCGCCGTCCTCGCCGCGCACGTCGCGGTCGATGCCGGCAACGGTCAGGCGGCGTGCCAGTTTCTTCGACAGCAGGATGTGATCGAGCCGGAGGCCCGCATCGCGCGGCCAGCGGTTGCGGCGATAGTCCCAGAATGTGTAGAGCGTTTCCTTCGGATGCTTCTTGCGCAGGGCATCAAGCCAACCCTGGTCGAGCAGGCGCTGGAACGACGCCCGGCTTTCCGGCTGCACCAGCGCGTTGTCCTCATAGGAGCGGGTGGGGTAGATATCGCGCGGCTCGGGCACGATGTTGTAGTCGCCGGCCAGCACCACCGGCAGGCCGGTGTCGAGCAACTGTTCGGCATGCACCTCCAGCCGCGCGTGCCAGGCGAGTTTGTAGGCGAATTTCGGGCCGGGCTGAGGATTGCCGTTCGGCGCATAGAGACAAGCGACGATGATGCCGTTCACCGCCGCCTCGATATAGCGGCTCTGCCTGTCGGCATCGTCGCCGGGCAAGGCATCGCGGGTCAGCACTGGCTCGGCACCCCGCGCCAGGATGGCAACACCGTTCCACGTCGGCTCGCCCTTCCACACCGCGCCATAGCCGGCCGCCGCCAATGCCGAGCGCGGAAACTGCATGTCGCGCGCCTTCAGTTCCTGCAGGCAGACGACATCGGGTTTTGCCGCAGCCAGCCAAGCCAGCAAATTTTCAAGCCGGCTGTTGATGTTGTTGATGTTGAAGGAGGCGATCTTCATCGCTTCAGGAAGCGATCCGACCCGACCACGCCTTCACCGTCTCGGCCAGCGTCTTCAGATGGTCGGCCGCCGAAAATCCCGAGATGCTCTTGCGTGGCTTGAGATCATGGTCGCCATCCTCCAGCCAGATAATCTCGATGCGGTCGGAAAGGCCATAAGTCGCAACCCCGTCCCTGGTGCCGAACTCGTCGCGCGTGCCCTGGAAGATCAGCGTCGGCGTCTTCAACCCGGCGAGGTGTTTTGTCCGCAATTGCTCGGGCTTGGCCGGCGGATGGAAGGGATAGCCGAGGCAGACCAGCCCTGAAATCTCGCCCTTGGCAAACATCTCGTCGGCGATCATGGAGGCGACGCGCCCGCCCATCGACTTGCCGCCGATGATCAGCGGTCCCGTCACGCCCTTTGCCCTGAGGTCGGCTATCGCCTTGATATATTCCGGGTTGACCGTCTCGGCCCGCGGCGGTGGCTTGCGGTGGCCGTAGCGGCGCGCGGCCATATAGTGGAATTCAAAGCGCGCGACCTGGAAGCCGGCCGCGGCCAGCGCCTTGGCGGTGGCGGTCATCGAGGGCGAATCCATCGACGCACCGGCGCCGTGGGCGAGCAGAATGGTGGTGGGCGCGGTGTCGGGACCGTCGAAGAGGAAGGCGGTCATGGGGCGGTCTCGCTGGAGAGGTCGAGTTCCGTCACACCCCCCTCTGTCCTGCCGGACATCTCCCCCGCAAGGGGGGAGATTGCGCGCTCAACCGCTTTCGCCAATCTCCCACTTTGCAAGAAGGAGCGGGACGCCCAAGCTTCCGATCTCCCCCCTTGCGGGGGAGATGGCCGGTAGGCCAGAGGGGGGTGTTCAAGCGCCAGCATCACTCACCCCGCCGCCCGCGCCAGCTGCAGATCCACGAACTGCACGCCCTTGGCTGCAACCCGTGCCCATTCGGACTCCGCGTCGAGTTCGAGATACCGCGCCCATAGCCGGCGCGCCTCCAGCAGATTGCCGGCGTCGAATTCCAGCCGGGCCAGATTGAACACCGGATCGGCATAGGTCTTGTCGAGCGCGATCGCTTTCTGCAGGTGCCTTCGCGCCGAGGCTTCGCGACCTTGCTCGCTCATCAGTCCGGCCAGGTTGAACCACGCCTCGACGAAGGCCGGGTCGAGTTTTATCGCATTGATATAGTCGTGCGCGGCGTCCGCCGCGTGGCCGCCGGCGCGCAGGCAGTTGGCGCGGTTGAAGGCGGCAATCGCATCGCTCGGATCGATGGCCAGGCAGCGCTGGTAGAGCGCGGCGGCCCCATCATTGTCGCCCTGCTCCTCCGCCGCTTCCGCCTCGGCGAACAACTCCTCTAGCGTGTCGTCACCCTCTGCCCCGGCTGTTCCGAGATCGAACAGCAACTGCCCATCGAGTTCGCTCTGGCCGCCTTCGAGATAGATGGCATCGGCGCGCCCATGCTGCGAGCCGACATTGAGCGACTTGGCGGTCAGCGACGCCACCGGGCCGGAGCGGTGGACGGAGCGCGCGATCGCCCCCCATGTCGCGCCGCCGGCGATGAGCCCGGCATATTTGCGCGCCAGGATCAGGTCGCGGAAGGAATAGGGTTCAACGTCATGCTCGAACGCATCGAACAGGCCGAGCAGGTCGAGGTCGGAGCCTGATAGCCGCGACTGATCGATCAGCGATTGCCGCGACAGCGAAGACGCTTCCGGTGTCTTCATCAGTCCGAGAAGGCGCAGGAATCCGTTCTCGCTGATCAGCGTTCGCCCGGCCGCGCGCTCGGCGGCGACACGGCGCTCGATCTCGGCATCGCCGTTCCTGGAGAGCCCGGCTTTGGCCAACAGTGTCCGGCCGAAGACGACATGCGTGGTGCGCCTGGTGATACCGCGCCGCAGCTGGCCGTGTCGGCGTTCCACTTCCCGCGCAGCCAGCCTGAGCGGAAAAGCCGCCAGCGCGCCTATCGTGCCAAAAACAGCGCCGGTCGGTGCCGTCATTTCTTGCTCTTGCCGACCGCCTTCAGCAGATTGGCCTTCAACGGATTTTCAGCAGCACCACCCGCTGCCGCCTTCTTCGCGGCGGGCTTGGCAACCTCGTCGGCCTTGCTTTTCGACTTGGCCGGCGGCTTCGATTGCGACAGGCTCGCCTTGAGCGCATCCATCAGATTGATGACATTACCGCGCTCGGGTGCCGCCGCGATGATCGGCTTGTGGCCTTTCAGCTTCTCGCGGATCATCGTCATGAGTGCCGCCTCGTAGCGGTCCTCATAGTTCTTCGGATCGAAGGTGGTTTCCTTCTGCTTGATCAGTGCTTCGGCGAGCTGCAGCATTTCGGGATCGGGCTTGCCGGCTGGGATGTTGCCGAAATATTCAGCCGTGCCACGCACTTCGTTCGGATTCCTCAAGGTGCACACGAACATGCCGTTCTCGCGCGCGCCGATCGTCACCACCCGCTCGCGGCTCGACAGCACCAGGCGTGCGATCGCCAGCTTGCCGGATTTGCGCATGGCTTCGCGCAGCACGGCGAAGGTCTCCTCCGCCATCGCGCCGTCAGGCGCCATGTAGTAGGGCGCGTCCTGATAGATGACGTCGACCTCGTCCTCGTCCACGAAGGCCTCGATGTTCATCGTGTGATTGGATTCGATGCGCACCGCATCGAGGTCGGCATCATCTATGATGATGTACTGCTTGTCCTCGTATTCGTAGCCCTTGACCAGATCAGCACGCTCGACGAGCCCCAATTCGGGGTCGACCGGTTTCATGTTGATGCGGTTGTGGGTCTTCTTATGCAGTTGGTTGAACGAGATGCGCTCGCTGGCGCTGGTGGCGGGATATAACCGCACCGGACAGCTGACGAGGCTGAGTTTGAGGTAACCTTTCCAACTTGCCCTGGGCGCCATGAAACACTCCTACGCGGCCATGCACTGACATTCACTGCAGCGCTTTTCGTCCGAAGGACGAACGAGGCTGCGCAAATCCTACACCGACCCCGCACAATACAGGCAAATCCCTGACGAAATCTTCCGCCACGTCTTTGAGGTCGTGGCGGAGAGAATAATTCAAATTGTCGGAAGCGTCGATGGCGTTGGGTTCCTCGCCCCGCAACGCTCTCCTCCATTTCATGGGGGCCGAGGAACCTAGTTCTTCAAGGTCGGCAAATCCCGCGCGAACTCGTCGATCTCGGCCCACGGATCGCCCGACGTCGCCAGCAGCCCCGGCAGGGAGGAATAGTTCAGATCCTGCGGCGCATCGATGGATTCGAGGTCGCTCCAACTGACCGGCGTCGAGGCCGGCAGATTGGTGCGGGCGCGCAGCGAGTAAGGTGCTGCCGAGGTGTGGCCGCGCGCATTGCGGTGATAATCGATGAAGATGCGCTTCTTGCGGTTGTCCTTGCCCATGGTGGTGGTGAAGGTGTCAGGCGCCGTTGCCGCCAGATGCGTGGCGATCGCGCTGGTCGCCTGGTGCAGCTTCTTCCAGTTCTGCGCGCCCGTCACCGGCACGGTGATGTGGATGCCGCTGCCGCCGGAGGTCTTGGCGAACGGTACCAGCCCCAGGCGCTCCAATTCGCCCTTGATGTGCACGGCGGCCTCGACCACCTCGCGCCATGAAATCCCTTCTCCCGGATCGAGGTCGAGGACGATCTGGTCGGGCCTGTCGAGGCTGGTGCGGTGGGTGCCCCAGGTGTGGAACTCGACGACGCCGAACTGCGCCAGCGCCAGATACCCTTTCGCGCCTTCGACCGAGAGATAGGATTTGGTCTCGCCCTCGGAATTCGTCGCCTCGAATGTCACCACTGAGGGCGGCATGCCGGTGAAGGCGTGCCGCTGGAAGAAGCAATCCTTCGGCAGGCCGGTCGGGCAGCGCACCAGCGACACCGGCCGGCCGAGGATGTGCGGCAGCATGAAGTCGCCGACCAGCGCGTAATAGACCGCGATGTCGAGCTTGGTCGGGCCGGTCTTGCCGAACAGCCGGCGCGTCGGGTTGGTCACCCAGATTGTGGCAAGGTCGGCCTCGGCGATCAGCCGCTTGCGTTTGGACGAGACCGGCGTCGACAGGCCGACATCCCTCAAACCACAGAAGACGCCGTGGCGCAGCGCATTGTCTGAGGTGCGGTTGGCGTAATGAATGCGCGCCGACAGCAGCGGCCGCACCCAGTTCATCTCGCGCATGATTTCGCGCGGGACACCCTCGGGCGGGGTGGCGCCTTCCCGCAGCGGCTCCAGCCTGGCGAGCAACTCACCGGCGGTGGCGGCATCGAAACCGGTGCCGACCTTGCCGCGATAATGCAATTCACCACCCTCGAACTCTGCCATGCCGAGCGCCGCCAGCCCTTCGGCCGCATCGGAGATGGTGAAGCCGGCGATGACGAAGTCGTCCGACAGCAGTGCCTTGGTCTTGGTCCAGCTTTTGGTTCGGCCGCTCTGATAGATGGCCGTGGCGCGCTTTGAGACGACACCCTCCAGCCCAAGTTCCGACACCTGGTCGTAGAGCCCCTGCCCTGAACCTTCGACATGGTCGGAGAACTGGATGGCGGAATTGGCGCCGAGGCCCGACAGCATCTGCGCCAGCAGCGCCTTGCGCCGGACCAGCGGCGCCTTGGTCAGGTCCCAGCCGTCGAGGTGGAGAAGATCGAAGGCGTAAAAATGGAGCTTGCTGCCGGCGCCCTCGGCCAGCGCATCCTGCAGCAGCGCGAAGCGGCTGATGCCCCGGGCGTCGAGCACCACGATCTCGCCGTCGATGATGGCATCGCGGCAGGGCAGCTTCGCGAACGCATGCGGCAGGTCGCCATAGCGCTTCGTCCAGTCGATGCCGCCACGGGTGATCAGCTTGACGACGCCGCCAGTGAGATGCGCCATGGTGCGGTAGCCGTCGAATTTGATCTCGTGCAGCCAGACTTGTTGGGTGTCGTCGCCATCGGGTGGTTTTGGCACCTGCGTCGCCAGTTGCGGCTCGATACGGGCAAGCATGGGAGCCTTGAACACGCCCGGCAGCGTGCCGGGCTTCAGCGATCCCTGTCTGGGCGCGGGTTTGGTGGCGGGCTTCGCCGGCGCCGCCAGCTCCTCGATGCGCAATCCGGATTTGACGCTTTCCGGCCGGGCCGTGAGGATGTCAAGCGCGGTGTCGGCGGCGAGGTCGCGCTCCTTGAACAGCAGCCAGTTCTTCTTGTTTTCGTCTTCGCCGGGTTTCGGCTTCAGCCGGGTCAGCATCCAGCCGCCATTGAGCTTGTCGCCGGCCAGCCGGAACTTGAAGGCGCCGGTTCGCAAGCTCTTTTCGACGTCGTCCATCGGCGCCCATGTGCCGGTATCCCAGACGATCATCGGCCCGCCGCCATACTCGCCCTCGGGAATGACACCCTCAAAGTCGATATATTCGAGCGGATGATCCTCGGTCTCGACCGCCAGCCTCTTGTCGGCCGGATTGAGCGAAGGCCCGCGCGGCACCGCCCAGCTCTTCAAAACATCGCCGACCTGCAGGCGCAGATCATAATGGTCAGCGGTGGCGTGGTGCTTGTGGACGACGAAGCGGTTGCCGTTGCTGCTGACGAGCCCGCCAACCGGTTCCGGCGTCTTGGCGAATTCGCGTTTGGCGCGATAGGCTTTGAGCTTTGGTGGAGTCGTCATCGCCAGGATCGAAGCACGGCGGCCAGGAACAAGCCAGTCACGCTCTCAATCGTCAGCGGCCGGCGTCAACTCGAGCTCTGCCGGCGACAGTCCTTGCTGCAGCTGGCTCAGCCGAAATTCGTCGACCCAATAGGCCTCGCCATCGACCAGAACCCGGGCCTGGTAGGTGCCTGCCGAAAAACGCTGCGCGGTGATGTAGACCTTGTGACGATCGAGCGCCTTGCGCACCGCGGCGCGCTTGGAATTCTGACCTGTGACGGGACTGAACATGACACTGCCCTCGGTCGCCCCAGACACAAAACGCGGCCGCTACCGGCAGCCTGACGACTGGGGTCAAGGATGGCGGAGACGCGCCGTCCTGTCAATTTCGCGGACAGCGCAGGATGCGGCCCGGTTAAATTTACCAATCTTTTGAATATGCTTGGGCCTTGGCCTGAATCAAGACGTGAAGCACACGAAGATGAACTGTGCACCACCACGCCGCCAAAACTAGCGTCCGTCGCTGCCGCTCTGCTACGCGGCCGGCGTGCCCGAATGAGCAGATTTTTGAACTTCCATGCCGATGAGATCGAGTGTCGCCGCCGCAACATCGGCAACCTGGAGCCGCTGGACGCAATAGACCCCACCGGCGTTGTTTTCTTTACACAAACCTGGAGCGATGCATGGGCAAGGCATGGGCGGCTGGAGCGTCCGGTTGGAGACACCGAATGGGCCCCATTGCTCAGGCGACGTCAGACCGTACAGCCCCACCGCTGGAGTTCCGACAGAGGCCGCGATGTGCATCGGGCCGCTCTCATTGCCAAGAAAGATCGACGCTTCGGCCAACAATGCTGTCAAGACCTCAAGCGAGGCTTTTCCGACGACACTTGCGACCGGCGATGCTGCCATTTCAAGGATCCTTTGCGCGGCAAGCCCTTCATCCGGCCCACCAACGAGGAGGGATCGCAGCCCGGTTTTGGCGTATACCTCATCGATGACCGCAGCAAAATGTTGCGGCGGCCAGCAACGGCCTTCAAACCTCGCGCCGGCATGCACGGCCACATAGGACTTCTTCGCCAAAGCGTTTTCCGCAAGAAGCCTGGCACACTCTTCCTGGGCAGTCCTGGTCGGTTGCAGCCGAGGCGTTGGGTCCTGATAATCCAACCCGAGGGCGCTGAGTGGAGACAGGTTCCTGTAGAGATAATGCGGTCCGCCATGTCCGAAGGTCGCGGCGAGCACGTTTGCAAGCTGGATTTCCCAGAACTTCATCGGATGCTCGGAAGGATCGAAGCCGACGCGAAGTGGAGCCCCGATCAAGCGATGCATGATCCGCGAGGTTTTTGAATCGGTAAGGTCGATGCTAAGATCGAATTTCCGACGCCGCAGATCAGAGATGACGCCACGATGGTCGCTCAAACGCTTGAGCAGAGTCCTTCCTCTGCCACGGGATTCAAAGCCAACGGCCACATCGGCGATCCCTTGCGCGACAATGAACTGCTTGAGACCAGGCGCACAAAGCATGGTTACCGATGCTTGCGGATAAGCAAGACGCAGATTGCGAACCAAAGCAGATGTCAGAACGACATCTCCAATGTACTTCGTTTGAATAATGAGGATGGAACGAATCCCATCTCCTAAACTTGCATCCATCGATATGATCTGCCGAAAACGCCAACTTAAAAAATCTGCCGAGGACACTCATTTCTGAACGGCAAGCGGCGCTTTCAGATATAGAGCCAACCAACCCAGTCAACAAGCTTGCCGGCCTTGGTGCCTCTTTGCATCGGTCGTCGGCAAACGCTCGTCCTCAGTCCTTCAATCGCCGCAAGCGGCGCGTCAGGCCCTGGACGGCCTTGAGCAGCCGGGGACGCGACCGCGTCATGCCTTCGACCCGGCTGCGCAGCAAAATGGCTGCGTTCGCAGCCCTGCCCCGCACCGTCACCGGTTCGCAGATCTCGGCCAGTACCGAGCTCGAGGCACCGATATGTTGCTTGTAGCCCTGGCCGCCGACCGACAGGTCGAAATAGTCGAAGCCCCGCTCGCATCCCCACACCATCAGCTTGCCCATCGTCGTCAGGCCGGGTGAGACATTGGCGACCGTATTCTGGTCGATGCCGAGCAGGAGGGCGTGAAGTGTGCCTTTTCTCACCAAAACATAGATGGAGGCAAGCCAGGCTTCACCGACGCGTAGTCCGAAGAGCCGCACCGATCCGTTGGACAGGCCTTGTAGCGCCGCGGCGCGGTAGAAATCGACGACCGGGGCCTGCGTCAGGAGGTCGAAACGCCCGAGCTCACGAAAACGCTTGAGCCGCAGTTCCAGCAGTGCATCCAGGAGCTCCTCGGCCAGGTCAGGCGTATCGGCCTCGACCAGAGCGAGGCCACCAAGCTGTTCGAAGCCGCGGCAATGCTTGCGGAAGGCCTTGGCAAAGGACGGCTTGCAGATTCGCTTGATGAGCGTCTCCGGGTCGCCATGCAGGACGAGGCCGGAGGTGACCTGGATGGAGTCGCGCGCCACCGAAAGCAATGCCAGCGGATTGGCCACGCCGTGGACCTGCTGCGGAATTCCCGCGATATGGATGCGATCCGCCGATGGCAGCACGGCACGGACCGCTGCCCACATGGCGTCGGCACTCTGCCTAGTCCACGCTCTCCCATCCGCCAGCAGCGGCACCGCGTAGTCGCACACGCGGCAGCTCAGCCATTCGATCACGTGGTGGCCGAGAGCCCGGCTCCGCATCAGCGGCAGCAGCATGGCCGGCGCGCCGGTCACGGCGTCACTCACCTCGACGAGGACCAGATCCGCGTCTTTGGGCATCAGCCGTGCGGCGATTCCTTCGACCCAGGCATAATGCTGGTGGGCAGTGCAGACGCCGTGAGCTTCAAGGAGCAGCCATAGCAGCCTTACGGTGTCGAAGCTGGTGTGCAGCCGAGCCGTGAAGTGCGCGGTTGCATCAACGTTGGCGACAGTCGGGGAAAATGGCCCACCGGGCAAATCCCCTATCGGAGTCGTTCCCGCCGCGTAGCTTGCCACATGCTTCTCCCGTCATTCTGATCCCCCACGCAGGCGCCGCAAACCCCGCATCAGTCCCTGGAGCCTCTTCAGCAGCCGAGGTTTGGAGCGCACGAACACCTCGGCCCGGTTGCGGATCTCGATGGCTGCGCTCACGGCGCTGCCTCGCACCGTAATCCCGTGGCAAAGCTCGCGCAGGCCCGAACCCAAGGCACCCATATGTTCCTTATAACTCTGGTTGCCTACCGACAGGTCGAAATAATTGAAATCGCGCCCGCGCGCCCAGCTCATCAACTTGCCCATGATCAGAAGTCCCGGCGAGACATTGGGCACCGCGCCCTGATCGATTGAGATCAGCAGAGCATGAACGGTGACTTGATGGATCAGCAGGTATTGGACCGCGATAAGAGCTTCACCCACACGCAACCCGAAGAGCCGCACCGACCCATCCGACAGGCCCTCGAGAGCGGCGTTTCGATAGAAGTCGACAACCGCCGCCTGCGTCAGCAGGTCGAAGCGGCCCAGTTCGCGAAAGCGGCTGAGCCGCATCCGGACCAGGCCGCCGAAGATGACCTCCACCAGGGCCGGCGTGTTGGCTTCGACCAGTTCCACGCCGCCAAGCCGTTCGAGGCGACGCCAGTCCTTGTTGAAAGCCTTGACGAAGGATGGCCGGCATAGGCGCTTGAGGACGGTTTCCGGATCGCCGTCGATGGCGAGGCCGAAGCTGGTATGCAGGGAATCGCGCGTGGCCGCCAGCAGGGCTAGCGGATTGGCGACACCGCTGATCGATTGCGGAATTCCCGTGATCTGGATGCGGTCCGCCGGCGGCAGCACGGAACGCACCGCGGCCCACGCGGCCTGCGCCGATTGCGTCGTCCACGGGCTCGCATCGGCCAGCAACGGTGCCGAGTAGTCGCAAACGCCACAGCTCAGCCACTCGATCACCCGATGGCGGAAAGCCGGTCGCCGTATCAACGGCACCAGCATTCGCGGCACGCCTGTGACGGCATCGTTTACCTCCACGATGAGCAGTTCCGCACCTTGCGGCATCAGCCGCGCAACGATCCCCTCGGCCCAGGCATAATTCTGGTGGGCGGTGCACACACCGTCCGTCTGGAGGCGCAGCCAGAGCGGCCTCACCGCTTCCAGGCTGGTGTGGAGCCGCGCCGTGTAGGCATCGATGGCGACGACGGTGGCCGGATGGGAGGACTGGCCATCGGGCGAGCCGGCCACCGCAGCAATTTGCACCGCCTGGACTGCCATGTTTTTTCCTATCGCTTTGCCGTAGCGAACGGCAGCGTGCGCCGCCACGCGCCCAACCGGCTGTCGCGCGCCTCATCGGGATGCTCGATATTCCACATGCGGTGATGCGCGAAATACCACGATGCCACGAGCACGAACATCTCCGAGACGGCGGAACCCAACAACGCCCACGGCGGAGACGCGATTGCCAGCAGGGCCGCGATCAGCGCCAGGCCGACGACCGCGCCGCCCGTGGTGATGAACGCGACGATCCGAAAATCGCCGAGTATCTCAAGCACGATGCGGGGCATGATGTAGAGCATGATCGGGACAAAATTCGCGATCACGAAAAGCCCGATGAACCAGGTCGAAGCGTCCTGGAGAGCCTGGGATTCTATCATCGGCAGGACGAACATGATGGCGCATCCATATGCAAGGCCGCCAAACCCCATGACGAGCGCCCAGATCTTGGCCTGCGTCCAGACACGGCCTGTTTCATTGTTCCGCATCAGCCTGGCGAGATCCGGCTGCGTCATGTTGACGAACGCAAGGCTGATGATGCGCAGCGGGGCAAACAGCACCAGAACCGCCGCCAGAGGTGCGTAGGCGGCAGGACCGGCAATGCCGGCGACCAGCAGCGCCAGACATTGACCCTGGATGTTGGTGGTGGTCGCGCTGAATGCCGACCAGCGCAGCTGGGGCCAGAGCCGGACATAGCGTCGCCGCGTCGGCATGCGGAAGCTGATGCGAAGCGAGCGCCGAGCCAGCCGGACCAGGACGAAAATGCCGAACACATTTGCCGCGGCTAGTGCATAGAACACGGTCTGCAGCGGGTCTTGGACCAACCAGATCGACAGCCCGGTCAGGACACAGCCGGCGACTGTAAAAGCGCCATCGCTGATGGAGACGACAACCTGCTGGCGCCGTGCGAAGAAAGCCGTGCGCATATGGCTGCGCAACGACCAGGCACCGACGAAGCAGCCGGCGGCAATTCCGCTTGGGTCGCCAAGAACATGCATCAGGACTGCCGTGCCGACGGCCATCAGCAAAGCCACGATCAGCGCCGCCGTTCCGAACGCCACGTCATAGGTATCGACGCCGGCGCTGTTGGTGCTCTTGCTCATCCAGATGCTGGCGGGAACTGCGGTGAGCGACCTGATATAGGACAGGCCGACACCGCCCATCACCATGCCGATGGCGAAGAGGCCGTAGCCCTGCGCCGACAGCATGTGCAACAGCATGATGTTGAGGGCAAAATGAAAGCCGCTCTGCATCGCCTCGCCGCCGATCATCAGCACGAGGCGTCGAACCAGATGGCTCGGAAACGCTAGCTTCACGGCCGTGTCTCCGCTTCGCGGCCAGCAGGCGCCCTGCCCGGCCGAGCGATGGTCGTCTTCAGCTTGTCGGCGGCGATCGCGGTGATCGCCGCGGCCGCGACCGGCTCGCTGAAGATCGCCTCGTAGCGCGCGCGCCCGGCAGCGACAAACCCGCGCCAGGCCTCAGGGGCGAGGATGATCTCCTGCAATTTCGCGCCAAGAGCTGCTGCGTCGCCGGGCGGGACATGCCAGCCGGTCTCCCCGTCGCTGACCACTTCCACCAGCCCGCCGATCGCCGACACAAGCGGCGGCCGGCCATGAGCCATCGCCTCGATGGCGACGCGCCCAAGCGATTCCGGACGCCGCGACGGCACGGTGACGATATCGGCCCATCGATAATGCTCCGAAGGGTCGGGAATGAAAGGCAGGACTCTGACGCGCCCGGTAAGCCCCATGGTTTCGACCAGTTCGGCAAGCGCATGCTCGCGCTCAGTGCTTTCGAAGGCGCCGCCGACCAGCCGCACCTCGATCCTCACCTGGAGTTCCGCCGGCATCGAGGCGATCGCCTCCAGCAGGATTTCCTGCCCCTTGATCCGGTTGATACGGCCAAGCAGCAGCACCCGCAATGGGCGCTTGCCATCATACGTCATTGGTTCGACCGCCGCCGGCCCGGCAACGCCGTTGTAGATGACATACGCGCGCGCCGCCTTGGGATCGCCAAACGCGGCGCGTGTCGCGCGTGAATTGAAGATCAGATCCGCATGGCTCCAGCGCATCAGGCCGACAAGTACCCTGCGCATGGCGCCTTCGGGGATTTCGTGGATGTGCAGGACGGCCTTGTGGGGAAGAAGGCGTGCGGCCAGCGCATAGTCGGCCACGATCGAGGTGTTGACATAGACGAGGTCGCAAGATTTGAGGCGCCGCCACGCCCTGAACACGGCAACCGGCAGTCGCGCCATCTCGACTGTCGCAAGACGCGCAATGGCCTGGCGCCTCAGCACCCAGAGCGGTTCGAAGACGATCCGGCTGGCATGCGCTTCCAGAATCCGCACGATCGGCCCGCTGCGCGGCAAGACCACTTCGATGTCGGCCGACGGAAACGCGGCGCGCAGCGCGGCAACGCTCTCCGCGAAGCTGCGGTCAGAACCATAGAGTTCATAACCCTGATGAACGCAGGCAATCCGCATCTTTATATCCCGCCGGGTGCTACAACCATCGCGTTGGGCGATTGTGGCAGAAGCCCGTCCGCAAGAATCATGCCTGGTTCGATACATCAGACTATCGGCTGATATGTCCGACTATCGGTTCGATACGCCCGACTGCCGGCCGTACGCCCCAGGCATTGCTTCGTTTCGATACAGCTACGCACAGAAGGGTTGACCGAGAATGAAACAACCATCGGCTTCAACACCGTTTTTTTACAACCCCGCGCGATGATCCCTCGCAAGATACTGAAATCGGGAGGTGGCACGGAAGTTGCCATCTGCTCATTATAAATTAAGCAATATCTAATATATGAGACATGTGAAAGTGCCGCCGGCCATGAAACCAGAAACGCCCGCCATTCTGATCCTGGGGACCCGCGGCATACCCGCGGCCCATGGCGGCTTTGAAACCTTTGCCGAAAAACTGGCGCTGTTTCTTGTCGGGCGCGGTTGGAAAGTTGGCGTCTATTGCCAAGATGAGGTCGAGCGGATCGACCAGAGGGTGCGCAGCGAAACCTGGCGCGGCATCGAGCTCATTCACATCCAGGTCGCCTCCAAGGGACCGCGCGCGACGCTGGAATTCGACTGGCAATGCGCCCGCAACGCCGCCCGGCAACCGGGTGTTTGCCTGGTGCTCGGCTACAATGGCGCGGTCTTCCTGACCTGGCTCAGGCTGAAACGACGCAAGATCTTCACCAACATGGACGGCATCGAGTGGCGCCGCCCAAAATGGGGAATGGCGGCGCGAACCTGGTTCTGGCTCAACGAATGGATCGGCGCATGGGCCTCGCATCGGCTGGTCGCCGATCATCCCGCCATCGCAGATCACCTGGCGACACGCCGGCCGCGCAGCGCCATCGCCACCATCGCCTATGGCGCCGATCCGGTGACATCAGCGCCCGAGGCGCCGGTCCGGGCGCTCGGCCTCGAGCCCGGGCGCTATCTGGTCTCGATCGCCCGCATCGAACCCGACAACAACATCCTGCCGATCGTCGAAGCTTTTTGCTCCGCCAAGCGCGACATGAAGCTGGTGGTGCTGGGAACGCTGTCCGACGACATCCCCTATCATGCCGCCATCCGCAAGGCGGCGAATGGCTCGGTGGTCCTGCCGGGCGCCATCTACGACCAGGCGACGGTCAAGGCGCTCAGATACCACGCCCGCGCCTATCTGCATGGCCACACGGTCGGCGGCACCAACCCCTCGCTGGTCGAGGCGCTGGCGGCCGGCAACATGGTGATCGCCCACGACAATCCCTACAACAGATGGACCGCCGGGGCTGCGGCGATCTACTTCACCGACAAGGACAGTTGCGCCAAGCGGATGCAGCAGGCGCTGGACGATGATGCCCTGGTCAAGGCCTGCGGCGTTGCCGCCAGGGCGCGCGCCCGCGAAGCCTTTCGCTGGGACGATGTCCTGCTTGCCTATGAAAATGAGGCCTATCATTTGCTCGGCATGACTGCCGCCAAGACCACCGCGATGGATCACGCATCGCCAGGAACCGTATGACAGGCTGGTCGCGTCGGCGGGTGCTGCGGACGGCGCTGTCCACCGCGGCGGCTCTCGGCTCGCTCCCGGTCGCACCAATCGCTCGCGCAGCCGCCGGGCCGCGATTTCGGCGCGGCGTCAACGCCTGGCCCTGGTTCTCGCTGACGCGCGAATTTCCCGCTCCGCGCACCGACTATGACTGGCCGCCCTTCCAGTCACAACGGCCGGTGCCGACCCCGGACGACCTGCGTCGGCTGCGCAGGACCGGGCTCGATTTCATCCGTCTGCCTGTTGATCCCGGCCCTTTCCTGGCCGCCGACGCCGCCACGCGCGGCAAGTTGCTGGACATACTGGACGCGGCTGTCACGGCCACCCTCGACGCAGATCTCGGCATCATCGTCAACATCCAGGCCAATGCGGCCACCCATTACTGGAACCCCGACCGCATGGTCTCCAGCACCGTGGCACCCGCCTTCGATCTCTATCGCGGGCTGGTCGGCGAGCTTGCCGGCAGGCTGGCGCGGTTCCAGCCCGGCAGGGTGGCGCTCGAGCCGGTCAACGAACCGGCGCAGGCCTGCGCGTCGAACGTCTGGTTGCAAATTCAGCTCGCGCTTCTGACGGCGGCAAGGGCATCGGCAGCGACCCTGCCGCTGGTCGTCACCGGAGGCTGCGGCTCGATGGTGAGCGGACTGACCGCGCTCGATCCGGCACCGCTGTCGCCCTTCGAACCGATCCTGTTCACCTTTCACTTCTATGAGCCCTATCTGTTCAGCCATCAGGGCGCGCCCTGGATGCGCGAGCCCGTCTACCGGTCGCTCAACAATGTGCCGTGGCCGGCATCCGCCGGCTCGCTGGAGCAGACGCTGGCATCGGTCAGGGCGCGCATGGCGCAGGACACCGAAACCCCTGAAGACGCCAAGCAGGCAGCCTATGCCGAGACCGAGCGTGTGCTGAAAGTCTATTTCGACGCCCGGCCCGACCGCTGGTTTGTCGACAAATATCTTCGCCAGGTTCGCGACTGGGCCGACGGCCACGGCCTTGCGCCGGAACGCATCATCATGGGCGAGTTCGGCGCGCTGCGCACCGACGCCCGCTATGTCGCCGCGCCCAACCCGGATCGCGGGCGCTACATCGCCGATGTCAGGCGGAGCGCCGAGGAACTCGGCTTCGCCTGGGCACTGTGGGATCTCTTCGACGGCATGGGCATGATGGACGACACCACCCGGGCGCTGGACCCCGATATCATCGCGGCGCTTGGCCTGACCATGCCGGTGGACTGACCGGTCTGAAAGCTGCCCGCGCCGGCCGGTAAAGCACCAATGCCAGCACCACGAACTTGGTCAGCAGCGTCGTCTTCGACGCGACGCTTTCCGAAGTGTTGATCAGGATGACCCAGCCCAGCATCGGCAGCCAGATGCCGGCATGGCAGCGGCGCGCCACCTCGAACAGGAACAGCACGAAGCCGAACGTCAGCAAAAGGGTGAAGAAGGCGCCCTGATAGAGGACCGTGCGGATGATCGGGTTCTCGATGCCCTGTTCGAGACCGTTGATGCGGCGCAGGCTGTCGATCAGCTCGACATCCGGCCCCACGATCAGATCGCGCAATTCCAGGTGCTTGAAAAGCTCGAACATCTCGACGCGGGCATTGGCGCTTCCGCTGTCCGACACGAAGCGCTCCAGCAGCGCGTCGAAAAAGCCCAGATATGCCGCCACTATGATGACGACCGGCAGCAGTGCGGCAAGCATGAAGCCGAGTGCCGCACCTAAGAGATTGACGCGGCCCTGGCGCAATTTGGTGGTGCCCTGAAAAAGCAGGTAGCAGCCGCCGAGCACCACCGTCGTCACCATCGCCGTGCGGCCGCCGAAGGCGACGAGTGCCGCGCATTGCAGGCCGATCAACCCTATCCGCACAGGCATCGACAGGGATCTGGCACCGGAGAGCAGCGCAAGCACATAGATCGACGTCACCATGGCATTGGCAAGCGGATGCCCCTGCAGCGCGCTCGAGCGCAGATCGGTGGTAAACGCCACGCCGTCCAGGCGATAGGGGAAGATAAGCGTCTTGGTGGCGAACTCGAAAAGGGCAAGCAGCGCATTCGCCGTCATGACCACGTGAATGACGGTCTGCAGCCCGGCGAAGGTCCGTTCGTCGTCCTCGCTGAGCATCAGCACCAGAAGTGCCGCGGCCACGAACGTATCGATCATGCCGGCCATGCCGGGCCGCTGCCTTGCGATGACGACGAACAGAAGCACGATCGATATGGCGGCCATCAGCGCGCTGGCCGGACGCCTATCGGCGACATGCACTAGATAGCCGACCGGATTGCCGAAGGTGCAGGAGCGCCAGGCAAGCAGCAGCACGATGAGATAGGTGGACGGGTGGATCTTGGTCGCCGGGTTGCCGAACAGGCCATCATAATTGTAGCCGACCAGCCACAGCATGCCGCCCGAGATGCTGAACAGCACCGCTACCGCCGCGATCAGTCCGAAGCGCGTCAGCGCATCGAGCGACGTGCCGGCGCGGGGTGCGGCAACACCATGGTTCGAAGCGCTTGCGCTCCAACTGGCAGCCATATCAGGCGGCCTCGTCGACCAGCAAGGCGGCCGTTGGCAACCGCCCCATGACGGAAACCGCCTGCGCGGTCGTCGTGACGTCGCGCATCGGGGTGGCGTTCAGCGTGGCGACGAGCACGATCTCGTCGGCCATGGCGACCAGCGGCGAGGCATTGAGATTGTCGGCCAGCGCGCCGCCGTCGATGACGACGAGTTCGAAGCTCCGGCTGGCCCGCGCCAGCATCTGCTGCGCAAAATAGATGCCATGCGCTTCCTGGAAGACCGCCTTTGAGCGGCCCCTGCCCAGCACGGCAACGTTGCTGCCGGCTGCGTAATGGCTGACGGCCTCGAAGGCGTACTCGCCGCGCAGCACATCGAGGACTCCCGGCTGCGGATCCTTCTGGTCGCCGCCGGCATTGGCATCGATGAACAGCACACGGCTGCCCCTGGATGCCGCGGCATCGGCCAGCAGCCGCGCCACCCGGCTGCGCTGCGCGCCCTCGCCCGGCGACGATGTCACCAGGATGGAAGGCACCAGCGGCCAGTCCGCCGGACGCTGGCCCGAACTGAACATGCGCCTCAGTGCAAGGCCGACGACGGCGTCGGTCTTCTGGCTGGAGGCGACGGCGCGCGCCCCGCCGAAAGGCCACCAGCGCCGGCCAGTGCCCGACTTTGCCGGCACCACGCCCAGCACCGGCGCGTCGATGGCCGACTGCATCTGGGCGCTGGAAAGCACCGTCGGCGAGGAATATTCGGCGATCAACGCCAGACCGGTGCCGAGCCCGAGGCCGCCGAATATCGCGCCCAGCAACAGCAACGGCAAAGGCGGCCAGCTCTTCTTCAAGGCGGGCATGGCGTTGGAGATGATGCGCGCATTGGTGCTGTCGACATTGATCTGCTCGCGCGTCTCCTGGGCACGCTGGAGATAGTTCGAGTAGACGGAACGCAGCGCCTCGAGATCGCGCTGCAATTCGCGCAGCCGCACCGAGGCCTGGTCGGTGTCGAGCGATTTGCTCTTCATGCCCGCCACCTTGGCTTCCAGCGCCTGCTGGTTGGCCAGCGCCCGTTCGTAGTCGGTCTCGGTGGCGGTGGCGATGCGGCCGAGTTCGCGCGCGATCAGCTGGCGCGTGTCGCGCAGCTGCTGCTGGGCTGCGATCAGCGAGGGATGACGCGGCCCCAACTCCGTGCCGAGCTGCGAGACCTGGTCGACCAGCGTCGCCTCTTGCGCCCGCAGGCTCGAGATCACCGCCGAGCGCATTGCTTCCGAGGTCGCGTCCGCCGTGCCGCTCTGGCGGCGCATCTGGTCGACCTGCGCCTTCAGCGCCGCGGTGCGGCTCTGCGCCGCCGCAAGCTGCGTATTGATCTCGGTCAGTTCCTGGTCGCTGACCAGGTTGCCTGCCGCCATCACCATGTTGTTGGCGGACTTGTAGGCCTCGACGGCATTCTCGGCCTGCTGGACGCGTTTGCGCTGCTCGTCCAGCCGGGCGGTGATCGACTCGGAGGCGTCCCTGGCCATTTTCGCGCGCGCGCTCGCCTGGTCGACCAGGTAGGCCTGCGCGATGGCGTTGGCCAGGAGGGCGGCCTTGTCGGCGCTCTTGGCGGTGACGATGACGTCGAGGACCAGGACCTTGTCGGCCCGCTTCACCGCCAGGCGCCGGCGCAGCGCGTCGAGTGTCTGCACCGACCTGTCGCCTTCGGCCGATGCCGAACCGAGCAGGCGCGACAGCAAGCCCTGCCCGTTGAATTCCGGATCCTGCGTCAGGTTTGTCGCCGCGATCGCCCGCATCAGCACGCCTGTCGACTGGACCACGCTGACCTGGCTCTCGACCTGCGTGATGCCGCCATCGGGTGAGATACGGCTGGGATTGACGTCGTTGGTGACCACCTGCAGATCCTGCGGATCGATCAGGATTTCCGCCGCCGAGCTGTAGAGCGCAGGTGTGAAAAGGCCGTAGAGCAGGGCGACCAGCGTCAGCAGTGCAACGGTACCGAAGATCCAGAACCGGCGGCGCACCAGGATGCGCTTCAGGTCGCCCAGTTCGACAGTCGAAGCTGCGTATGATCCCGCGCGTGCCGCATCCGGAGAGTGTTGCTGAGGAACCATGGGCAGGGATGATTGCATGGCTGCCTCCGACAATACTCCATATGCCGGCAAGATCAGTTTGCGGCGATAACCTAGCTATTCCTCCAACTGTTAAAACATTGTTAATTATGTTGAGAGGTGACGTGAATTTTGGCACGCGGTTTGCTTAAAAATATACATATCGAGGTGTTGGCTACGCAGCGAGCGGAGACGGATGCAGATGGGGTTACAATTTGACCGGACCGGCCTGGCCGGCAAGGCCGGGCACCGCCTTTTCGGACCTCCACCATGCAGATAAGTCTACGCCTGGACGGCGACTGCGTCCGCGCCTTTCATCTCACGCTGCTGGAGCGCCTTGCCGCGCTCGGCGACGTCGAACTGTCCGTCGATGTCAGACCGGCGGGCGGCGGCATTCCGCGCAGCGCCGCGGCCCTGTTTCAACTCGAAACGGCGATACACGGACTGGCCCATGATGGACTGGCCCATGATGGACTAGCCAAGCGTGTGCCGCTTTCGGCGCTCGCGCCCTATCGGCGGTCCCCTGCTTCGCCCGACCTTGTGATCGACCTCTGCGGCGATGTCAGGCTGGAAAGCACACGGGTCTGGCGCGTCACCTATGACGGCGCCAGCGGGGAAGCGGCCTTGCTGGCCCTGATCCTCGCCGGCCGCACGCCGCTTGCCCGCATCGATGAGAACGGCGTTGCGATCGCCGCCGGGCGTCTGGGCACAGAATATGGCGGCATCGCGCTGGCGTCCTTCCAGGATATGCTCGCGCGCACAGCAAGCCTGATCGTCGCTGCCATGTCAGGCGCGGCAAAGTCGGTGCCCGATCTGCCAGAGCCGGCGCAGGCAGGCAGCCCGCCGCCAATGCCCTCGGCCGGCAAGCTTGGGGTCAGAGCCGGCAAGACGCTGGCGCGGCGGATCGTCCAGAAGATCTATCACCTTTGCTACAACGCGCCGCATTGGAAGGTCGGCTGGCGGCAAACCGGGGGCCGCGATCTTTTCGACCTGCGTGCGCATCCGGCGTCGGGATGGCAAGAGCTGCCGGACGATGGCAGCCGCTTCTACGCCGATCCGTTTCCCATCCTCTACCAGGGCCAGCTGACCCTGTTCGTCGAGGACTATATTCACCGGCTCGGCAAGGCCATCATCTCCGCCGTGCCCTTCGGCCCGGCAGGCCCGCTCGGACGACCTGAACCGGTGCTGGATCTGCCCTACCATCTCTCCTACCCCTTCGTCTTCGAGCGCGACGGCGAGGTCTGGATGGTGCCGGAAAGCTGCGCCAACGGCACGGTCGATCTCTACCGGGCCACCGCCTTTCCCGGCGGATGGATCAAGGAGGCGACGCTTCTGTCCGGTGTCGTCGCCAGCGACGCCACGCTTGTCGAGCATGGCGGCGCCTGGTGGCTGTTCGCCACCGTCCGCGACGGCGGCGGCGCCTTCTCCGACACGCTGCATCTGTGGTCGGCGCCGGATTTTCGCGGCCCCTGGACGCCGCACCCCAAAAATCCCGTGCTGATCGACATCGCCTCGGCGCGGCCGGCCGGCCGCATGGTCAGGCGCGGCAACGACCTGCTGCGCCCGGTTCAGGACTGCCGCAGGAGCTATGGCGCGGCGCTTGGCATCGCACGCATTTCTCACCTTGATTTGATCGGCATGGAGCAGGTCGTTGAAACCATCTTGCATCCAGGTGCGCTATGGAGTGGGCGTAAACTTCACACGCTCAACGAGGCTGGCGGCTTTGAGTTCATCGATGGCTCGGCGATCGCACCGCGCTGGAAGCAGCGGGCCCGCGATTAACCTAAACATTGGTTACTACCAGGCACGCGCTCCGGTTGCTTGCGGTTGATTCAGGTCCGGAAGATATTTTCTACCGGAGATTGTGAACGTGCAGTTGCCACCAGAAAGGGCAGCAGAATGAGTATCTCAGAGGCCTGCCCGGCCGAAGTCGATGTGGCGATCGTCGGTGCCGGAATGGCTGGGACCACCTTAGCCATGCTGTTGGGAAAAGCCGGGCGCAAGGTGGCGCTGATCGACCCGCACCGCGTCCACCACGAGGAGTTCCGGGCCGAGAAGATCGGCATGGATCAGATGCTGCTGTTCGAAAAGCTCGGCCTCGATGCAACACTCAAGCGTCTCGTCACCTCGACGACCGACACGCATGTCTTTCGCCTCGGCCAGTTTTTCGCGCATGAGAAGAAGGCTGAATTCACATTCTCCTACGGCGCGCTGATCAATGGCCTGCGCGATGCCTTGCCTGCGCAAGTGCCGCTGACGGTCGGCAAGGTAACCGAAGTCTCGACTGGACCGGACCGGCAGCGGCTTGTGCTGGCCGACGGCGCCGTCATCGATGCCCGCCTGCTGGTGGTGGCAACCGGCCACGGCGAGGCGGTGCGGCGCGCCGTCGGGGTCGAGCGTATTGAGCAATCGAAGGCGCATTCACTGTCGATGGGATTCGACCTCGCCATCTCGCGGCGCGATTTCGGTCATCAGTCCGTCACCTGCTACAGCAGGCGGGCTGCCGACCGTATCGCCTACATCAGCATCTTTCCCCTCGGCGACAAGATGCGGGCGAACATGTTCCTCTATCGCAATGTGGCCGAAGCGTGGACGCGGGCCTTTCGCCAGGAGCCGCAAAAGATGCTCTGCGAGCTGATGCCCGAAATAGCAGCGCGATGTGGCAACTTCGAAGTCGCAAGTCCTGTCGAGGTCAGGCAGATCAGCCTGAGCACCACGCAAGGCCATCGCCGCGACGGGGTCATCTTCATCGGCGATGCCTTCTGCACGACGTGTCCGACGCCGGGCGTCGGCATCGGGCGCGTGATGACCGATGTCGATCAACTCCATTCGGTTCACATTCCACGATGGCTCGAAACACCAGGCATGGCGGCTGACAAGATCAACGCTTTCTATGACGACCCGGTCAAGGTGGCTGCCGATGAGGATGGCATGCGGGTGAGTTACTATGCCAAGTCGATCACCGCCGGCACCGGACTGGAATGGCGCGCAAGGCGCCTGCGCAACAACACCGCGCGCCAGCTGATGATCATCGGCCGCAAGGTCCGGCATCTGGGACAGCGGCGGGCGCCCGTGGCCAATATGCGATAGGGCGCGACCAGTCGCGCCCTATCGATTGCTGCTATTGATTGCCCTTGTCAGGCGAATGCATCAGGCGCCAATCAATCACTGAGGATCGGCGGAGGTGTCGATGGGGCAGTCTGGGCCGTGACGCCCGAAAGCCTGTCGCGCTTCTGCAATGTTGGTTTCTCGTATTTCTTCACTGTAAAGTGCCCTCCAAATTAGTACGGTGCCAGCAGAACCAATTCCCTGCCCCGTGTCAATTGTGTCATTACTGGTCCTTACGTCGTTTCCGCGCCATCGTAGTCAAACGATTCTTCACTGTTGCATTGCGGCACATATCGGCTCCGACAGGGCACCTCATCCCAGCGCCAATCGCGCTCTCCTTGCCTCCCCGCGCGATGTTGTAAATCGTTTCATCCAAGGTATTTTGGCCATCGGGAACAGAGGGAATAGTCATGTCCAACAGCGCCTTGCCGCTGGTTATCAGTGCGCCGGAACCACGCACGCTCGACCTGATCTTCACAGCCCGGCAGCTGGCGCGGCTCAAGGCGCATTATCGCATTGTCGAGACGACCGCTGACGGCGTCGCGAAACTGCCGGCCGACGTGCTGGCCGAGGCGCGCTATATCATCGGCCAGCCGCCCATATCGCCCGAAACGCTCGACCGGATGAAGGCGCTGCGCTGCGTCTTCAATGTCGAGACCAACCTCATCAACAACATGCCCTACGAGACCTTGTTCGCGCGCGGCATCCATGTCGTCACCACCGGCCTGGTGTTCGCCGAGCCGGTCGCGGAGCTTGGCCTTGCCATGGCGCTCAACCTCGCCCGCGACATCGTCGATGCCGATCTCGCCTTCCGCCAGGGACAGGAACTGTGGGGCGGCGACGGCAACCACACGGCGCGGCTCTTGTCCGGCGCCGATGTCGGCATCATCGGCTTCGGCGATCTCGGCCGGGCGCTCAACCGGCTGCTGTCGGGTTTCCGCACCCGCACCAAAGTCTTCGATCCCTGGCTGCCGCCATCGATCCTCATCGACAATGGCGTCGAACCGGCCTCTCTCGACGAGGTGCTGTCGACCAGCGACTTCATCTTCGTCGTTGCGTCGGTGACCAGCGAGAACCAGGGTTTTCTCGGTGCCGAGGCCTTTGCCGGCATGCGCAAGGGCGCCGCCTTCATCCTGCTCAGCCGCGCCGGCGTGGTCGACTTCCCGGCGCTGATGGCGGCGGTGAAGAGCGGCCACATCGTCGCCGCCAGCGACGTTTTCCCCGAAGAACCGCTGGCGCGGGACCATCCGGTGCGCACCCTGCCCGGCTTCCTGCGCTCGGCTCACCGTGCCGGCGCGCTCGACATCGCCTTCAAGCGCATGGGCGATATGGTGCTGGAGGACATGGACCTGATCGACCGCGGCCTGCCGCCGCTGCGCTCCAAGCGCGCCGAGCGCGAGACGGTTTCGCGCATGCGTTCCAAGCCGGCCGACAGGAATTGAAGCGTGGATTTTCGTCCCGGTCGGCCGACCCTCGACAAGGTCGGCTTGACAAGAGCGCGGCCGGCGACGACGCTCCCGCAATCGAATTTTGTGGAGGGAAGCCATGAACATGAAGAAGATCTATGAAAAACCGATGCTGCTCAAACGGCAGAAACTCTCTGCCGTGACGGCGCAGCAAGCCGCTTCAGGAGTGACAGGTCCGACAGGGCCGACAGGCTAACGCCTCGCGGCGTCCAATAAAGGCAGCATTGGACGCGCCTGCGGGTCGGCGGCGAAACGACAGTCGCTCGCAACTTCAGTGTTCATGGCTGCTCTTCGCTCTGCGGGCAACCGCTTCCATAAAAGAGCGCGCGGCAGCGTCACAAGCCGTTCTGGACGGTCCGTTCGCGGACAGCACGACCTCCGCGGCCTTCCGCGACATGCCGTATTTCCGGGCGAAGATCGCAGCGTCGTAAGGTTCGTTTTTGGCTGCCGGTGTCGCGGACGTGATCCTGGCCTTGGTCATTGGCGGGTCCGCCTGAAACTTTCGAGCAACTCGCCTTCATTGCGGCAGCCATTCTGAAACAGCGAAAACACTGTGGCTGCCAGCCGCTGTACGTCCGACTCCCCCGACACGCGGTCAAGTTTGCGCTCCAGGCAGACCCGATCGAAGACGCGCTGGCACAGCTGCAGATCGGAAGGATGGAAACCGGGATTGCGCTTATGAAGGCTCGGCATAAGAAGCCCCTTTCGGAGCAGCGACCACTTCCTTGACGCTGTCGGTCAAAAAATGAAATCGGACTGAGCAAGAGTCAACATCGGCCTCATCACAGTAAGTATCGTACAATTCTCCCGCCGGTCTGCCGAACGGTTCTCAGGCCCAGCGCGACATGGCGCTTTGTCATTAGCCGGCGGATTTTATTGGCCCTCACCGTGATCCGACGCTCTCAAGATATATGTCGGTTTTGTACCAAGTGGCGCTTGGTACGTTTCCGACACTAACATTCAGGCCGATCTTTTCATATGCGAACGGGCGTTGGGGGGCGCCGTGCTTCGAATTTCACATCGCATTCATAGCTTTATTCGTTCTGCGCCCCTATACATAGGCGATCGTCCGCACGTTTTTACGGGCACGGACGGCTGGGAGATTGGATGGCTCTTGCCCTGCATTGGGCCACGCCATGTCTGATCCCAACAAAAATCATCAATACCGAAACCAACTGCTGCGACGCATGCCTGCGGATGATCTGGCGTTGCTCGAGCCGCACATGCAGCGCTGCGACTTGCCGCTACGCATGATGCTTGTGACCCCGAATATTCCGATCGAGGCCGTCTACTTCATCGAACAGGGCATCGGTTCGGTGGTCGCCAGCACGGCGAGCGGCCAAGAGGCCGAAGTGGGCTTCATCGGCTTCGAAGGCATGACGGGATACTCCCTGGTGATGGGCGACGACCGTGCGCCGCATGCCTGTTATGTACAACTCGAAGGCGAGGCGATCCGCATCGAAGCCGGCGCATTCAAGGCAGCATTGGCGGCAAGTGCGACCATGCGCATGTTCCTGCTGCGCTTCATCAACGCGCTACAAACCCAGGCCGGCTGCACCGCGCTCGTCAACGCGCGGCTGAAGCTCGAGGAGCGGCTGGCGCGATGGCTGCTCATGTGCGACGACCGCGTGCCGGGCGAACATCTCGCCATCACGCACGAATTCCTGGCCATCATGCTTGGTGTCAGGCGGCCAGGCGTCACCGTTGCCCTTCAATTGCTCGAAGGCCGCGCGCTGATCCGCTCGCGTCGGGGCGAGATCGTCATTCGTGACCGCGCCGGGCTGCTGGAACTTGCCAATGGCAGTTACGGCGAAGCCGAGGCCGAATATGCAAGGCTGATCGGCGAGATCGGCGCGCCCTGATCAGGAGCGGTCGCCGCCGGCATCCGGCTTGCCCGATGTCGCTTTGCCGGGCAGCGCCGCACCGCCTTCAAATGCGCCTCGGCCAATCGGCCCATCCCTGCCGACCGGCAAGCCGGCATGCTCCAGACTTGCAAGCTTGCACTTCGTCTGCTCGGCCGCCGCTCCGACAAGGCAGTCGATGGTGAACATGGCACCGGCGTGCTCGCTTGCCGCGACCGCCTGGCGGATCTTCGTCAATTGCGCTTGTGTGTAGTCCAGAAGCTCGACCAGGCCGGTATGATCCAAACCGCCCTCCATTGCAGGATGTCGAGAGGCCGATCTGAGGTCGCTCTTGCCACCGAAATACGCCCATTTGCGGGGCTTGCATAGCCGGACTGTCAAAATCGTACAGTCTACGCGCCCACGGGATCCTCGCCCTATTGGACAAAGGTCCATCTTCGCACCCTCGCTACGTCATGCAAGTGTATATAAGATATCGCTTGAATACTGGTCCGTACGTCTGTCGGGGAGATGTCGTGCCAATCCGCGAGAATCTCGCCGCCAATCTCAGGCGGCTGGTCCAACGCTACGCTTCCGTCAGCGCGGTGTGCCGTGAGCTTGGCATCAACCGCACCCAGTTCGAGCGCTATCTGCAAGGCAAGGCGGTTCCCAACAAAGCCACCGCCAGGCTGATCTGCGACTATTTCAAGATCGACGAGGATGAGTTGTATCGTGAGCCGGCCGCCGCGGCAGCCAAGGGCGACAGCAATGCAACGTTGCGCGAGGCACTGTACGAGAACATGGTGCGGCCGCCGTCGCCCGCCATCGCCGGAGGCACCTATTTCACCTATTTTTCGATCCCCGGCCGACCCGATTTTTTGATGCGCTCGGTCACCTTCGTGCGGCGTGAGACCGATCTCGTCACCTTCAGGCGGGTGACGCGCTGGGCTCCGGGCGGTGGCCAGGGTGGTTCGAGAATACCCGGCAACCATTACGGCGTGGCGATCTCGCGCCTGAACTGGATCTATTTCACAGGCATCAACCGCCGCCAGACAAGCGAGCCCTCGATCATGACCGTACAGTGGGCTCCCATCTCCGAACCGGTTCTGGTCGGCAGGGCGATCGTCCTCACCGGATCGGGGCCGGCCTTTGTGTCGGTCATCATGCGGCAGGACGTCACCAGGATCAGCATGAGGCGAGCGATGCTGATGGCCCATATCGTCAGTCTCGACGACCCCAGCGTCGATCGGCTGGTGGTCAGTCTTGCACGAGAGACCCGCTAAACTCGCTTTCTGCGGGAAAAATCGGGAAAGTTTCAAGTTTTTCGACTATATTTTTCTTCGTTTCGGGATTTTTGCGCAAAAAAAGCCGGAACTTTCACCCAAACCTGTCGTTTTCCAACTGATCGTTGCTTCGACGATCCCAAAGCAACAGGAGGAGTACACCATGAACATCAAGATGATCTGTTTCGGCGCGATGACGCTCTCGATGGTTGCCGGCTCCGCGCTTGCCGCAAGCGATACCGGCACGTCGGCTCTCGACGATCCGGCCAAGATGCAGCCCTTCTACACGGACTCCAGCAGGAAGACGATGGTCGGCGAGGACGACTTCGTGAAGGCCTGGAAGGCCCTTACGCCGGACGACCAGACCGCGATGATGAAGGCCTGCGAGGACGAGGCGAAGGACGCCACTGCGGCCAACAGCCATCCGGAATTCTGCAGCAGCGTGAAAGCGAACGGCGGCAGCAAGTAGCAATCCAGCGAACCGATTAGAAACAGCCCCTTCGCGGGTAATGCAGTTCACTTAAGTTGGGCTGGATGAGGATCTGGTAAGACCTATCGAACAGGATGGAGATTCGTTTCCATCCTGTTCGTGTTTTGAGATGCCAGGTCG